>JAZDGQ010000001.1:0-10376 GCA_043806835.1 Pseudomonadota bacterium
TCCCGAAAACGGCTCTCAAAAATATCAACATTCGGTATGACGCCTTTCACGGCGACTGGAACTACACCATCGCGCCACTCGCAAAACGGATGGCACGCAATCCCCGTTAAACTGACGCTGTTATTTTGTCCCAAGCCCTTATTCACCAAGCAAGAATATCTCTGTCATAATTACTAATTCTAAATAGTTTGTTTTCGGACTACGAAAATTAAACTTTGGGGGTAGTTCTTCTTTTATTAACTTTTATGGGCGAGAATTGACTGTCGGACTTGAAGTAGAAGCGTTTTGCTGTGAGTATTACCGGCTAGGAGTCCGGAGGGCAAAGAGGCAAATGGTTAAGATTCATAAATTTATTTTCAGGGTTGATTTTGATGTCTCTTATGAAATGCTCGACCAACGAGGAAAAGTTTTAAAAATTCTGGTTGACGCAGAGAAGTGGAGTACCGTTGGTGAGTTGGTTGGACAAAGGACCCTGAAAGCTATTTTGAAGGATGAAAAAGAGTATAGATATTTTATAGTTGACCCAGTAACAATTAATGGAGTGTAGGCAGAGAGCTGTGATTAAGGGGCGATATAATTCTTGCAAAGGCAATATTGTTTTAGCGATAGCAGATAATGGTACGATAACTTATGAAACGCAGTATGATACAATGTGCGGCTGTAATGCACAGGGGCTCGAAGATGCGTTAAGAAGAAATGGAACATCCTAGTAACCCTGACCCAATGCAATGATGGCTAAAGAAGATGACGCACAAAATCGCCTTTCAGGGAAAACATGGCGCCTGGTCGCACACCGCCTGCAGGGCGGCGTTCCCTGATCTGGAGCCACTGCCCTGCCCGACTTTCGCCGACGCGTTCGGAGCGGTGGAAGCCGGCAAAGCCGACATGGCGATGATCCCGATTGACAATTCCATCGCCGGGCGCGTCGCCGACATCCACCACCTGCTGCCGAAATCGCCGCTGTCCATCGTCGCCGAGCATTTCATTCCGGTGCGCCACTGCCTGCTCGGAACCAAGGAAGCGAAGATTTCCGATCTCAAAACGGTTTACAGCCACGTTCATGCCCTCCCGCAATGCCGGAAGGTCATCGCCGAACTGGGACTGAAACCTGTGGTGTTTGAAGATACCGCCGGAGCCGCTGAAAAAATCTCGGAAATGAAAGACGTGCATCACGGCGCGATTGCCTCGGCGCTGGCCGCACGGCTTTACGGCCTCAAAATCCTCAGGAAAAACATCGAGGATGAAAAAGGCAACACCACGCGCTTTATCGTGCTGGCCAAATCGGCGAAGAAGCCGCCCCGGCAGCGCGGCAAAAAATACCTGACCTCGGTCATCTTTGAAGTGCGCAACATACCTGCGGCGCTCTACAAGGCGCTCGGCGGCTTCGCCACGAACGGCATCAACCTCACCAAGCTGGAAAGCTACCTGAAGGGCAACAGGTTCCGCTCCGCCTCCTTCTACTGCGAGGTCGAGAGCCACCCCGACGACCTCGGCTTCGAACACGCGCTGGACGAGCTTCAGTTTTTCGCCGCCAATATCCGCATGCTCGGCACCTACCCGGCGCACCCCTACCGCAAGAAGAAATAGGAATAATAAAATGAAAAAACCTTTGAAATCCGAAAAAACCAATCCCTCCGCGACGTGGTCGCCGGAGAGCTGGACGACGAAACCGGCGAAGCAGATGCCGGAGTACACTGACCCCGCCTCGCTGAAAGCCGTCACGGAAACGCTGAAGAATTACCCGCCCCTCGTCTTCGCAGGCGAAGCGCGGAGACTGAAAAAAAGCCTCGCGAAGGCCGCCGCCGGAGAAGCCTTCCTGCTTCAGGCGGGGGATTGCGCCGAGAGCTTCGCCGAGTTCCACCCGAAGAACATCCGCGACACCTTCCGCGTCATCCTGCAAATGGCCATCGTGATGACGTTCGCCTCCGGCATGTCTATCATCAAGCTCGGGCGCATCGCCGGGCAGTTCGCCAAGCCTCGCAGCGAGGGCAGCGAAACCCGCAACGGCGTGACTCTTCCCAGCTACAAGGGCGACATCATCAACGGCATGGAATTCACGCCGGAGTCCCGCCGCCCCGATCCGAAGCGGATCATTCAGGCGTACAACCAGTCCGCCGCCACCCTCAACCTCGTCCGCGCCTTCGCGCATGGGGGCTACGCCGACCTGCACCGCGTCAGCCGGTGGACGCTGGATTTCGTCAAGGGGCATCCCCTCGCCGAGCGATATCAGGACCTCACGCAGAGGCTCGAACAGGCTCTCGCTTTCATGCTGGCGGCGGGTATCACGTCCGAGAATTCCCCGCAGATCCGCGAAGTGGATTTCTTCACCTCGCATGAATCCCTGCTCCTCCCCTACGAGCAGGCGCTCACCCGCGTCGACAGCACGACGGGCGACTGGTACGACGTGTCGGCGCATTTCCTCTGGATCGGCGACCGCACGCGGCAGCCGGACGGGGCGCACGTGGAATTCCTGCGCGGCGTGAAGAACCCCATCGGCGTCAAGTGCGGGCCGGGCCTTTCGACCGACGACCTGCTGCAATTGCTGGACATCCTCAATCCGGAGAACGAGCCGGGGCGCATCACGCTCATCAGCCGCATGGGACATGAGAAAGTGAGCGCCGACCTGCCCAAATACGTCCGCGCCGTCAAGAAGAACGGCAATATCGTCACCTGGTCGTGCGACCCCATGCACGGCAACACCAAGGCTTCGTCCTCCGGCTACAAGACGCGGGAATTCGGGAACATCCTGACCGAGGTGAAACACTTCTTCACCGTGCACCATGCGGAAGGCACGCACGCGGGCGGCGTGCATCTGGAGCTGACCGGGCAGGACGTGACCGAATGCACGGGCGGCGCCTACAAGATCACCGAGGACAAGCTTTCGGAGCGCTACAACACGCACTGCGACCCGCGCCTCAACGCCTCGCAGGCGCTGGAGCTGGCGTTCCTGATCGCCGACGAACTGCACACGAATTACAAGCTCCGCCGAGCCCTGGCGGACGATGAACTCACGACGGAGGGGTGACTCACATCATGCCGCAACATTTCACGATCACACTCGCACAACTGAACCCGACTGTCGGGGACATTCCCGGCAACATCCGCAAAATCAGGGATGTGTATGCACAGCATAAAGGCCAGGCCGACCTGATCGCCTTCCCCGAAATGGTGGTGACAGGCTATCCGACGGACGACCTTGTGCTGAAGCCTTTCTTCATCGACCGCGTGATGAAGGGCGTGGAGCAGCTCGCCACGGAGATCGACGGCTCCGGCGCGGGATTGCTCATCAGCGCGCCGTGGCGGGAGGATGGAAAAATCTACAACACAGCCCTGCTGCTGCACGACGGGAAAATCGTCGCCAGACGCTTCAAGCATCACCTTCCGAACTACGGCGTCTTCGATGAAATGCGCGTGTATGCGGCGGGAGGACTGCCTCTTCCCGTCGATTTCAGGGGCGCGCGGCTTGGGGTCATGACATGCGAGGACATGTGGTACCCGGATGTCGCCGCATACCTGAAGAAGAACGGGGCGGAAATCCTGATCGTGCCGAACGGCAGCCCTTTCGAAGTCGATAAAACTCATCTCCGCATGCAGACCGCGCAGGCCCGCGTGAGCGAAAGCGGCCTGCCCCTGCTCTACCTCAATCAGGTGGGCGGGCAGGACGAACTGGTTTTCGACGGCGCCTCCTTCGTGCTCGACCACAAGGGCAAGGTGCTGACGCAACTACCCAGCCACAGGGAATACGCGACGATGACGATTTGGGAGCGTGGCGCAACGTGGACCTGCAAGTCCTGCGAAACGACGCATGCGCCGCCTGTCGGTGCGGAATCCATTTACCGGACGCTGATGCTGGGACTTCGCGACTATGTTGGCAAGAACGGCTTTCCGGGCGTATTGCTCGGTATGTCTGGTGGGATCGACAGCGCGCTTTCCGCCGTGATCGCCGTGGACGCGCTGGGGCCCGACCATGTGCGCTGCTTCATGATGCCCTCGCCCTACACGTCGAAAGAAAGCGTCGATGACGCGGCGGAATGCAGCGACCTTCTGGGCATCCGGCACGGCTCCGTCTCCATCCGGCCCGCGATGGACGCCTTCGACGCGATGCTGAAAGATGCCGGGCAGAACAACCTTGGCATCACCGCCGAGAACGTCCAGGCGCGGTCCCGCGGGATGTTCCTGATGGCGATGTCGAACGCGACCGGATACATGGTTCTCTCCACCGGCAACAAGTCCGAAATGTCGGTGGGCTACGCGACCCTGTACGGCGACATGTGCGGCGGCTACAACGTGCTGAAAGACGTTTACAAAATGACCGTGTTCAAGCTGTGCAAATGGCGCAATCAGGTTCATCCTTCGGGCGCGAAAGGCCCCGCCGGGCGCGTCATCCCGGAGCGCATCATCACCAAGCCGCCCTCCGCCGAACTCAGTCCCGGCCAGAAGGACGAGGACAGCCTGCCGCCGTATGCCGTGCTGGACGACATCCTCTATTGCCTGATCGAGGAGGAAATGGGGCTGGAAGACATCGTCGCGCGCGGCCATGCCCCGGAAATGGTCAACCGCGTGTGGAAGATGCTCGACCGCGCCGAATACAAGCGCCGCCAGGCCTGCCCCGGCGTCAAAATCAGCCATAAAGCCTTTGGCCGCGACCGCCGCTATCCGATCACCAATAAATTCACGGATATTGTGACGGGGTGAGCGCAGGGGGATCCTTGTTCAGATTTTGGCCACCTCTAAAAACCCCAAAGTATTCACCCCGCCGTCTTGTCCATGTATTCGCATAAATCATTGACGGGGCAGGCCGGGCAGTCTGGTTTTCGCGCCTTGCAGATATAACGTCCATGCAGAACCAGCCAGTGGTGGGCATGTTGTCTGTACTCAGGCGGTACTATTTCAAGCAGTTTCTCTTCCACCTGTTCCGGAGTCTTGCCGCGGGCCAGACCTGTGCGGTTGCTGACGCGGAAGATATGCCGGTCAACCGCGATGGTCGGCTGCCCGAAGGCGATATTGAGCACGACGTTTGCGGTTTTGCGCCCGACGCCGGGGAGTTTGACCAGTTCTTCAAGGCTCTGCGGGACTTTGGAGCCGTATTTTTCAACCAGCGCAGCGGAGAGACCCATGATGTTTTTGGCCTTGCTGTTATATAGCCCGATGGTCTTGATATAGTCCTTCAGCCTCGCCTCGCCGAGTTTTACCATATCGTCAGGGGTTCTGATGACTTTGAACAGGGCGCGGGTGGCCTTGTTGACGCCGACGTCCGTGGACTGCGCCGAGAGCACCGCCGCCACCAGCAGCGTGTAGGGATTGGTGTACTCCAGCTCCCCCTTCGGTTCCGGATTCCGTTTTTTAAGGCGCGCGAAGAATTCTTTTACGTTTTGAGGCGTCATAGCCCCAGCACATCCTTCATGGAATAAAGCCCGGCGGGCTTGTTTTCGAGCCAGAGGGCGGCACTGAGAGCACCCCGGGCGAAAATGGCGCGGTCGGAAGCCTTGTGGATGAGTTCGAGCCGCTCGCCCGGACCGGCGAAAGTGACGGTATGCTCTCCGACGATGTCGCCGCCCCGCAGCACGGACATGCCGATGGAGCCGGGAACGCGCGCACCGGTGATGCCGGAACGCGCCTGGATCATGACGTCATCGAGCCTGACCCTGCGCCCTTTTGCGGCGGCATGGCCGAGGGCAAGCGCGGTGCCGGAGGGAGCGTCCGCTTTAAGGCGGTGGTGCGCCTCGAAAATCTCGATATCGAATTCGGAAGCGAGCTTCGCCGCCGCCTGCTCGACCAGCGACAGCAGGAGGGTGACGCCGACGCTCATGTTGGCGGCGCGCAGGACGGCGGTTTTTGCGGAGGCCGAGAGCAGCGCCGCGTCTTCGGCGGCGCTTAAGCCCGTCGTGCCGACCACGAGGGGCTTCGTATATTGACGCGCCAGCGCGGCATGTCCGGCGCAGGCTTCCCTTGACGTGAAATCGATCATCACGTCGCAGGTTTTAAAGGCGGAATCCGTGTCGCCGCCCATATCGATTTCCGCGCCGATTTCCACGCCGTACTGTCCGGTCAGGATTTCCTTGGAGATCATCCGCCCCATCCTGCCGCCCGCGCCGAGAATGCCGATTTTCATGGTCAGTCCTTCAAATCCTCCCACAACTCCTTCACCTTGGCGAAGAAGCCGTGGGATTGCGGGTTGGTTTTGGCGTCGTTGCCCTCGCTGGCAAATTGTTCCAGCAGTTCTTTTTGTTTCTTGGTCAGGTTGACGGGGGTCTCCACCGCGACCTCGACGAACATGTCGCCGTGGGCGGGAGAATGCAGGACGGTCATCCCTTTGCCCTTGAGGCGGAACTGCTGTCCCGTCTGCGTGCCGGGGGGGATGGTGACCTTCATGCGCCTGCCGTCGATGGTGGGGACTTCTATCGTCCCGCCCAGCGTGACGAGGTGTATCGGCACCGGAACGCGGCAATGGAGGTTCGCGCCTTCGCGCTGGAAGAATCGGTGCGGCTTGATCGTCAGGAAGGCGTACAGGTCGCCGGGGGGGCCGCCGCGCACGCCCGCTTCGCCTTCTCCGGCAAGGCGGATGCGCGTGCCGTCCTCGATTCCCGCGGGAATGGCGACCTGCAATGTTTTATCCTTGCGGGTGCGTCCGCTTCCACCGCAGGCATGGCAGGGATTTTTGACGGTCTGGCCGACGCCGCCGCAGCTCGGGCAGGTGCGCTCGACCGTGAAGAAGCCCTGCTGCGCGCGGACACGCCCCGCGCCCCGGCAGGCGCCGCAGGTTTCCGGCTTGGAGCCCTTTTCGGCGCCGCTGCCGCTACACGTCTGGCAGCCTTGCCACGTGGAGACTTTGACGGGCGCATCCTTGCCCTTGTAGGATTCTTCAAGGGTGATTTCCATCTCGTGGCTGATGTCCGCGCCGCGCCGGACGCCTTCGCTCCTTCGCCCCGCCTGCTGAGCCTGGCCGCTCATGAAGTCGCCGAACATCTCCTCGAAAATATCGGTGAACCCGCCTCCGCCGAAACCCCCGTGGGCTGCTCCGGCCCGCGCCCCGCCGCCGCCCTGAAAGGCCGCGTGCCCGAAACGGTCATAAGCGGCGCGTTTCTGGTCGTCCTTCAGGATGTCATAGGCTTCGTTCGCTTCCTTGAACTTATGCTCGGCGTCCTTGTTGCCGGGATTTTTGTCGGGGTGGAATTTCATGGCCATCGCGCGGTAGGCCTTTTTCAGGTCTTCCGCAGAGGCTTTTTTATCCGCGCCGAGGATGTCGTAGTAGTCTTTTTTGGCCATTTCCAGTCATCCGTCACCGGTCATCAGTCGTCTGTCAGATGACTGACGACCGATAACTGATGACATCTTTAATGTTTCGAGCGTTTCTTGCCTTGTTCGTCGACTTCGGTGAATTCGGCGTCCATGATTTCGGGTTCGATGGGCTTGTCCGCCGATTTTTCTTCTCCGTCAGGCTTCGGCTCTCCGGAGGGGGGGGCGTTGCCGTTCGCGGAGGCTTCCTGTTCCGCGCGATAGAGATGCTCGCCCAGTTTCATGGCGGTTTCCTGCAGGGCCTCGGTCTTTTGCTTGATAGCCGCGAGGTCTTCTCCGGAGAGAACGGATTTCACGTCGGCAACAGCGTCCTCGACCGTTTTCCTGTCAGCCGCCGGGATCTTGTCGCCCGCGTCCTTCAGCGTTTTTTCGGCGGTGTGGACGAGCGCTTCGGCGCGGTTCTTGGTTTCGACCGCTTCGCGGCGTTTTTTGTCTTCGCCCGCGTTCTCCTCCGCTTCCTTCACCATCTTCTTGATGTCGGCGTCGGACAGCCCGCCGGAGGCCTGGATGCGGATCTGCTGCTCCTTGCCGGTGGCCTTGTCCTTCGCGGAGACCTGCACGATCCCGTTCGCGTCGATGTCGAAGGTGACTTCGACCTGCGGGACGCCGCGCGGGGCGGGAGGCAGGCCGACGAGATCGAACTGGCCGAGCGGCTTGTTATTCGCCGCCATTTCGCGTTCGCCCTGGAACACACGGATGGTGACGGCGTTCTGGTTGTCTTCCGCGGTGGAGAACACCTGCGATTTCTTGGTCGGGATGGTGGTGTTGCGGTCGATGAGGCGCGTGAACACGCCGCCCAGCGTCTCGATGCCGAGGGAGAGCGGAGTCACGTCGAGCAGCAGCACGTCCTTCACGTCGCCCGCGAGGACGCCGCCCTGAATCGCCGCGCCGTCGGCCACGACTTCATCGGGGTTGACGCCGCGGTGCGGTTCCTTGCCGAAGAACTCTTTCACAAGCTCGATCACCTTCGGCATGCGGGTCATGCCGCCGACGAGAACGACTTCGTCGATTTCGGAGGTCTTGATGCCGGCGTCGCGGATGGCGGCCTTGCAGGGTTCGATCGTCTTCTGAATCAGGTCGCCGACGATCTGCTCCAGCTTGGCGCGGGTCAGCTTGACGTTGAGGTGTTTCGGCCCCGTCTGATCCGCGGTGATGAACGGCAGGTTGACTTCCGTCAGCGTGGAGGAGGAAAGCTCGATCTTCGCTTTTTCCGCCGCTTCCTTCAGGCGTTGCAGCGCGAGCTTGTCCTTGCGGAGATCGACGGTGTTTTCCTTTTTGAACTCATCGGCCAGATAGTCGATGATGCGGGCGTCGAAGTCTTCCCCGCCGAGGAAGGTGTCCCCGTTGGTGGACTTGACTTCGAACACGCCGTCACCGATTTCGAGGATCGACACGTCGAAGGTGCCGCCGCCCAAGTCATAGACCGCGATGGTGCCGGTGTTTTTCTTGTCGAGGCCGTAGGCGAGCGCCGCCGCCGTCGGCTCGTTGATGATGCGGAGCACTTCAAGACCCGCGATCCTGCCCGCGTCCTTGGTGGCCTGGCGCTGGCTGTCGTTGAAATAGGCCGGGACGGTGATGACCGCCTTGGTCACTTTTTCGCCGAGGAAGTTTTCGGCGGTTTCCTTCATCTTCTGGAGGATCATCGCGCTGATCTGCGAGGGGGCGAATTTTTCATCGCCGATCTGCACCCAGGCGTCGCCGTTGTCGCCTTCGATGATCTTGAAGGAGGCCTTGTCGCGCATTTTCTTGACTTCCGGGTCGTTGAACCGGCGTCCCATCAGGCGCTTGATGGCAGAGAGCGTTTTGTCCGGATTGGTCACGGCCTGACGCTTGGCGGGCTGTCCGACGAGGCGCTCCCCGTCTTTTGTGAAAGCCACCATCGAAGGAGTCGTGCGCGCGCCTTCTGAATTTTCAATAACCTTGGCTTTATCCCCATCCATAATGGAAACGCAGGAATTGGTGGTTCCAAGGTCTATACCAATGATTTTGCTCATTTTTATTTCCTTTCATGCGGCAAATTATGAGGCGGCCTTACAATAAGCACCGCCAGAATTTCCAGTATGTTTTACATACACAGAAAAACACACCTTACAGAAACAGAGCCTGTTTCTCCCCAGAAAATACACCTGATTCCCTTTAAAGGGAAGTCCATTTTGCGGGGTCTAAATCAAGGCAGAAATGCGTCGTGGCCGTCAGTGCATTAGGCTGGATGGGGTGTGAGTACAGGTCAGGCGGCCTTTGGCTCATAGATCAATTTTACGCGACGAAGTTCCTCATTTGCATCTGCTTTCCAAAAGTTGACCAGTTCAAAATTATGCCTTTTTCTTGACCCCGTGTATTGACTTACATCCAGCATATACCCCTCGAATATTTTCCCTGGGCGTTTGCTGACTGTGATGCGAGATCGCACCAAGTGAATCAGGCGCAGATCAACTAGTTCGTGGATGAGATCAACTTCTTTGCCAGAAGCCCCTTTATCCAATAGAAATAAATTTGCTTGTGCAGAGTCAACGCAAAAGGACAATACTCTCTGAAACTGGTCTTCAATTTCTTTTTGTGCGTCCTGAGCATCACGTTTTAACTCCTCTAGCTTAGAACTCTCATGCTCTCCGGCTGCGACATTCACATCCTCTGCACCAATTTTTGCCCCTCTATGGTTGTCACCCCGTTCCCTTGCAACATTGACTGCTTTGCGAAATATTGCCAGAAAATCACGGGCAACTCCCCCGCTTGCTAAGACTAGCCTATCAATTGCACCCTCGTTTAAAATTTTCGGTATGGAGAGGCCATTACATTCATCTATAAAGCTTTTGATTACCTTGGTAAGAAAACCTTTAGCAAGAGAATATTTTTCTAATGTCAGATCAAGGTCGATCTCGTCTGCGTCATCTCCAAGCTTTGAGGTGGCTTCACTTCTTCGGACAGTTTAGCGGCGCGGATAAGCTACGATCTATGACCAAAGGAGGGTCATGGATTATGAAAGGCACGAGAGGAACGAGGAAGAATTACCCTGCGAAGTTCAAGGCGCAGGTGGCGCTGGCGGCGCTGCGGGAGGACGCGAGCGTGGCGGAGCTGTCGGG
>JAZDGQ010000002.1:0-41024 GCA_043806835.1 Pseudomonadota bacterium
CATGATGTCAAACAACAGATCGTAGCTTATCCGCGCCGCTAAACTGTCCGAAGAAGTGAAGCCACCTCACATCATGATACAGTTTGCGTAACCACCCTATCGAGTAAACAAGAAAACCAAGAGCTCCAAATGATGACAAAAAGCTTTTGATCAACAGTCCCCATATGATTGTGTTGTCAATTGCACTTGCAGTTGGATCTGCTGAATATCGGGGGCCAGGGTATGCTGCTTTTATTTGCGTAGTTAATTCAGAAAATTGGCTAAATGTTCGAAATGACACATATCCAAGTGCAAAAGCACCGCCTATCGATATGGCAAATATCCCCCATCTGATTGCTGACGCCTGTTTTGAAACAAGCGTTCTGCCTAAGGGCTTGGGACAAAATAACAGAATCGGAATATAAAGAATCCACCGCAGGGTAGAAACGTAGGATAAGGAATTTCTGCCTTATGTTTAATGTTAAACTGACGCTGTTATTTTGTCCCAAGCCCTAACCTTTTTTTTATATCCTCGTTAATATTGGCTCGTAAGTCACGCCGCACATGCCTGTGATCACGGTCGTCCAAGGCCTTTGCTTTTTGCTCCAATAGCTCGTTCTCGGTTGTAAGCTTTTCCTTGCCTTTTTTTTGCTCAATCTCAAAATTCTCTTGTTTCTCTTTGTGCTTATTTTCAAGTGCAATGACCTTGGAGTCATAAGCTTTCTCCAATTCACCACGGCGCTGATCAATACCGGCTATCATATCTTGATATTGAGTGCTTAGACTCGCTATCTGGGCTTGAAGAAGTCCTGTGGCGTTATCGGCCCCATCGTTAACATTTGAAGGAATGACGTTGGTTATGTGTTGTCTTATAATTTGATGACAAAGGACTGTATCTGGAACACTTGGCATGATCGTGCCATTTCCGGTCTTCCCCGTAGTAATTGTGATCTCATCAAAATAGGAGGAAGCTTCCCGTATAGTGGAATTGTTTGGCCCTGTTTGTTTGGAAATGCCTCGCTCATAGAGAACAGTGAATTTTCTACTGGCAGTAGTAATTGATGCTGATGTTATTGCATAGGAGTCATTCACGGAAAGCAGTTTTTTGTGTTCTGCGTTTTTGTGTTCGACCTGCACACCATTAATATGCACGTTTGAGTATTCCAAGCCGAAGTTTTTTTCAAGGGCATCCAGCAGATCAATAATCTTTTTATCGGGAAGTTTTCCGGTTCTTTGTGTGTCCAAGATTTTTATCCCTGTGCTGTTAAATTTTTTATTAGAAATTCTATGCCCCCGCCTGCGCGGGGGCATTTTTATACTTCGCAACGCGAAGCATAAAAATGGTTGGGGTGCCAGGGATCGAACCTGGGAATGGCGGTACCAAAAACCGCTGCCTTACCGCTTGGCTACACCCCAACAAGGCCAGTGAAAAATCAGGTAGCTTCGGGACGATATAAAAAAAATCGGCTTTCTGCAAGGATCAACGTAACATCTTTATCCTTATGCAAATTCAAAGCCTTATAATTTTTCGTTTATCCTCTTTCGAAAGAGGCGGATGAGACCGGGACTTTAACGCTGTGATTTCGCCGGAGAATCTGGTACATTTCCGCTCGTAATCAGCAGAAGCACTCGGTTCCAGCAGCTTTTTTCAAACCGCGGGAGGCATCCTCGTATGGATACAGTCAGTAAACCGGATACGGCAAGGCTTTTAGACCCAGCGAACGCGCAGTTGAGCGGTCAGGCGCGGGTGAACGCCGAAATCTTCACGGCGGTGGAGATTCTGGGGCGCAAGCTTGAGCGTTCGGAGGCCGAGCGCGACCGTCTGGCGCGTCGGCTGGCCCTGATTGAATCGGCTGCCTCGGTCGACGAGAAAACCGGCAGACTTTATCTGCCAGTGGTGAAGGATTCAGCGCCGGCGAAGAAAAACGCGGAATCCTTTTCTCCAAAAGGGATGGCTGCCGTTGCGCTGGCGTGCAGCGTGGTGACGCTTTTCGTTCTGGGGATCATGCTGTTCCGCGAGCCCGCGCCTTCTCTGACGAAAGATCAACTGGCGGCCCTGGATTCTCTGAAAGGAGTTCAGTTTGCCCTGCTGTCGCCCGAGGGCAAGGGATGGAAACCTCTGGAAGGGGAGGGGCAACAGGAGGTTGCTTCTGCGGCTTCTGCGGCTTCTGCGGCTTCTGTGGCTTCTGTGGCTTCCGTTGTTTCCGATCCTCCTGCAACCGTGGCGGCGGCGCAATCATCCTCTGATATGCCTGAACTGCCGAAGCAGGTTGAAGTGCCGGTGGTCGAGGCGGTTCCTCTTGCCCCTCCGGCGGCGGTTGCCGCAGTCGCGGATACTCCCCTCAAAGGCAAGGGGGCGGAGGCTGTAGAAGCGAAGGATATAAAAGCCGATATACCGCCGGTGGTTTTTGTCAAAAAAGAAGAGCCTCCGCCGCAGCAGGAACTGATCGCGCCTTCTCCGCCTGTCGTCGTCGCGGATACGGCGGCCGGCGTCGGCATGAAGCCGGATCCGGCGCTGCCGGAAAAGCTGGCGGCGCTCGAAAAACGGGCGTATCAGGGCGTTCCGGAGGCGGAGCACGATCTGGCGACGCTGTATGCTTCCGGCAGGCTGGTGGCGCAGAATTATAACCGCGCAGTTTACTGGTTTTCCAGGGCCGCCGACGGAGGCGTGGCGAACGCTCATTACAACCTGGGGGTGATTTACCATCAGGGCCTGGGCGTCAGGGCGGATGTGCAGAAGGCGCTGGGCTGGTATGAAAAGGCGGCGGAGCTGGGGCATCCGGAAGCCATGTACAACCTCGGCATCGCCTATGTCGAGGGCATCGGGACGAAGACGAACATCGAAAAGGGCGTTTCCTACTTCAAGCGCGCCGCGAGTGCCGGCGTCGCGCAGGCGGCCTATAATCTGGGCGTGCTGTATGAGAGCAATTTCATCGGGACGATTGATCTGGACAAGGCCGCCGAATGGTATCAGGTGGCTGCCGACGGCGGACATGCCGATGCGCGCGTTGCGTTCAACCGGCTGAAAGGAGCCGGGGATCAGCCCCTGACGCTGGCCGACATGGTGGAACCCGCTTCTGGCGAGGAATACGGGGAAGGGGACTCTTCCCCTGTTGAGAAAGCCGAACCTGCCCCCCGAACCTGCGGTGAAGGCGGAGGAAGCCGCCCCCGCCCCCGTTGCAAAGAACGACCTTCTGCACAAGGTTCAGCTTGAACTGCTTAGGCAGGGGCTTCTTTCCGGTCGGGCGGACGGTGTGATGACCCCGGGGACGGAAAGAGCCATCCGTGTTTATCAGAGGAGGATCGGCCTGCCGGAAGACGGCCTGCCCTCGGAAGAGCTTCTTGATAAAACGTATCGGACGGTCAATAACTGAATTCAATTTTAACGGCAGGAGGGCAAACCGGCCTGCCAGAGAAATTGGCGACAGACTTTCTGTTCTGGTTGTGTCCACGATCCCGGTAATGCGCTGAGGTAATAGCCTCAGAAAAATCAAGCCCATAAAGCGCTGAATGGAACGGCCCACATGCCTTCACCAAAAGGCACGACGGCCTCTCCGGCATAAAGCACAACGCCGGTGAAAGGCCTGCTCTTTGCAAAGTTGCCTGCGAACCACCGAAGATGCCGGAAGTCCCGGCCTTTGACGGTCGCACCGGATTTGACTTCTATGCCCAAAAGGGCTTGGTCTTCCCGCTCGATCAGGAAATCTATCTCTCGTTTTTCACGATCCCGATAATGGTGGAGGCGGTATACGTTATCATGAGTGTCTATTTGGGCAGAAAGTTCATTATAGGCAAAAGTCTCGAATAGTTTTCCCGCTAGGTCAGAATCGAGCGGCACCTGTTCCGGTCTCCAGTTCAGAAGGGCCGCCATCATCCCGGTATCGGACATGAAGAGCTTCGGGTGTTTCCCTACGCGATCATAGTCCGTTTTTGCCCATGGAGCGACAGTCTCAACCAAATACAGGGCTTCCAGGGCGCTGATGTAGGAGGACAGCGTCTTTCTTTCAGAAGCTATGCCCTCTCTCGCGCACGAGCTTGCCTCCTCGACCGCGTCAACGCCGAGAACCCCGGGCTCCTCCATCAGCTACACCCATGACGCGACGAACAAGCCTTGCAAATCGATCCCGTGACCGCTAAATCTCTAACCACAATAGGCCTTTGCCCCAATGAGAGGAGGAAAGGCGCCAGCCGATTTCTATGCAGGGCGAAAAAGGCACTTCAAACTCCGGCTCTGCGCATCCGATAAATCCGATCAGTTCCGATTTTTCCTTCAGTTCTGCCGCATAAAAACCAAAACCGTTCTTATCAAAATCGGTTTCAAACCCCTGGATCATCCAGCAGCGTTTCTTCTTTGGACTTTAGATGTCCCAAAAACTTCATCACTTCCGGGTTTGCGTTGATTGCAGCGAATGGAGCAAGGTCAGATTCCCGCCATCTTCTCAGGATTAAACGTTCTGTTTCGAGCATGATACAACCTCTGTCATCCCGAGCGTATGCGAGGGATCTTCTTCGTTGCAGCACTCAGGATCCCTCACTTCGTTCGGGATGACAAGTGTAAAAAAATGGACACCAATCATTATAATTGGTGTCCACTTTAAATTCAAATAGGGCGAAGGATTAACCCGCCACTCTCTGCTCTGCGCCTTCCATCAACGCTTTGATCGACAGCTTGATTTTACCCCTGTCATCGACGCCGATGCATTTCACCCTTACTTTGTCTCCTTCCCGGAGAACTTCGGAGACGGACTTGACGCGGCGGTTGGAGACTTCGGAAATGTGAACGAGGCCGTCCGTTTTCGGCATGATGTTCACGAACGCGCCGAATTCGACGATCTTGACGACGGTGCCTTCATA
The DNA here is from genome assembly GCA_043806835.1 of Pseudomonadota bacterium. GTDB lineage: Bacteria > Pseudomonadota > Alphaproteobacteria > Micavibrionales > UBA2020 > PALSA-926. Next base: position 4,834 of record JAZDGQ010000002.1, read on the forward strand.
AATCGTGCCGACTTCAGGGGTGGCGGTGATGCCCTTGATCCAGTCGAGCGCCTTCTGGATCGATTCGGCGTTGACGGCGGCGACCTGGACGGTGCCGTCATCCTCGATGTCGATCTTGGCGCCGGTCTGGGCGACGATCTCGCGGATGACGCTGCCGCCGGAGCCGATGACTTCGCGGATCTTGTCTTTCGGGATCCTGATGGTGACGATCTGCGGCGCGTTCTGGTTGAGGGCGTCGCGCGAGGTGGTCAGTGCTTTCGCCATTTCGCTCAGGATGTGCATGCGGCCTTCCTGCGCCTGATGGAGCGCGACCTTCATGATCTCCTCGGTGATGGATGTGATTTTGATGTCCATCTGGAGGGAGGTCACGCCGTTCTTGGTGCCGGCCACCTTGAAGTCCATATCGCCCAGATGATCTTCGTCGCCGAGAATGTCGGTCAGAACCGCGAACCTGTCGCCCTCTTTAATCAGACCCATTGCGATACCGGCGACGGGCTGGGAGAGGGGCACGCCCGCATCCATCAGCGCGAGGGAGGAGCCGCATACGGTCGCCATCGAGGACGAACCGTTCGATTCCGTGATCTCCGACACGATGCGGATGGTGTAAGGGAACTTGTCTTTTCCGGGGAGAAGGGGGTGGATCGCGCGCCAGGCGAGCTTGCCGTGGCCGATCTCGCGCCGTCCCGCGCCGCCCATGCGGCCCGCTTCGCCGACGGAATACGGAGGGAAGTTGTAGTGCAACATGAAGGTTTCCCTGGTTTCCCCGTGCAGTCCATCGATCATCTGCTCGTCGTCGCCGGTGCCGAGCGTCGTGACGACGAGAGCCTGCGTTTCGCCGCGAGTGAAGAGGGCGGAACCGTGCACGCGCGGCAGGATGCCGACTTCCGCCGATATCCGGCGGACGGTCTTGGTGTCGCGCCCGTCGATGCGGGTGCCCTTGTCGAGGATTTCATTGCGGACGATATCCGCCTCGATTTCCTTGCACATCGCCTCGATGACGGGAGCCGTGATCGGGCTTGCTTCGTCGTTTTTGGGAACGCAGTTTTCAACGGCCTTTGCTTTCGCCGCATTCAGCTTGCTTACGCGTTCCACTTTGCCGCGTGTCAGGTAAGCGGCTCTGAAGTCGTCGGCGACGAGGTCGCGGATTTTTGTTTCAAGCGCTTTCTTGTCATAGGCGGGAGCCGGAACGTCCCAGGGATCCTTCGCGCATTTTTCGGCCAGGTCGATAATCATGTCGATCACGGGCTGGAAGCCCTTCCAGCCGAACATGACGGCGTTCAGCATGATCTCTTCGGTAAGCTCATGGGCTTCGGATTCGACCATCAGCACGCCTTCGCGGGTGCCGGCGACGACGAGATCCAGCTTGCTGTCCTTCATCTGGTCGGTGGTGGGGTTGAGCACGAATTCGCCGTTGATGTAGCCCACGCGCGCGGCGCCGACGGGACCCATGAAGGGGACGCCCGAGATGGTCAGCGCGGCAGAGGCGCCGATCAGCGCCGGAACGTCCGTTTCATGCTGGAGGTCGAAGGAGATGACCGTCGCGATGATCTGCGTTTCGTTCAGGAATCCTTTCGGGAAGAGCGGGCGGATCGGGCGGTCGATGAGGCGGGACGTCAGCGTGTCGCGCTCGGTCGGGCGGCCTTCGCGCTTGAAGAAGCCGCCTGGGATCTTTCCGGAGGCGAAATATTTTTCCTGGTAGTGGACGGAAAGGGGGAAGAAATCCTGTCCCGCCTTAGCTTCTTTCTCCGCGACCGCCGTCACGAGGACGGTGCTTTCGCCGTAGGTCACGAGAACCGCGCCGTCTGCCTGTCTTGCCATTTTTCCGGTTTCAAGGGTCAGTTTTTTGCCGGCCCAGGTCATTTCTTTTTTAGTGATATTAAACATTTTCAGTCCTTTTCATTCATTTCGCCCCGGCCAATAAGGGCTGCCGGAGGCTTTTACTTGCTTTTTCACCTTATTTACAGAGAGATAAATGACACTTTATAGTGGAAAAGTCAAAAGATTAATGTTATTATCAATAATAAATTAACAGTCGTTATGTATAGGCCATGCCTGCTCGTGGCTTCGTAAATTGATTTTTGTGAGAACTTGTAGGGGTGTTTTATGAAGGATTCAAAATTTATTCCCAAGTTGCGACCGTACCCTGAAGAAGTAGTGTTTGTTGTTATAGACGTGCAAAACCAGTTTTGCATTCCCGGAGCCGGCGGCAATGCACAAATTGAAGCCATTTCAGAACGTATCCAGTCTCTCGCACAGGAATTCAGGAAAGCCGAGATTCCGGTCTATGCTGTTTATTATTTTGATGACATGAAGAAGAAAGCTTCTGAAGAGGATTTTTATAAATTTACGCCGGATAAGAATGATATTTCTATCACAAAAACTGAATCTTCCGCGTTTCAAGGGAGCAGCATCAAAGAAATTCTTGAAAAAGATCATAAGAAACGGCTGGTGGTATGCGGGTTTAATCTATCCTCCTGCGTTCTAAATACTGTCATGGATGCGCGCAAGGCCGGTTTTGAAGTGTGGTTGCTGCAGGATTTGACAGGAGATAATGACCATTTCATCTACAAGGACACCCGTTCCAAGGAAGATTCCTTGAGAAAGATGCAGGCAGAAGGCGTTGTAATGACGACTTCAGAAAAAGTTCTCAGACAGCTTCGTGAACCGAGAAATACATCCGGTTATCAAAATGGCGTGCCTGTCACAGAAGAAGATGTCATGAAGAAGGCTCCGGCGAGGCCAACTCTCTAATTTCCTGTTGCATACCCCACTATTTCGCATGTATCATACAGGTAATATTTCATTTCCGGGGTAAGCGATGAACGCTCTCGTCCTGCTGCGTCACGGAGAAAGCCAGTGGAACAAGGAAAACCGGTTTACCGGCTTTACGGATATTGACCTGAACGAAAAGGGAGTGACGGAGGCGAAAAATGCCGGACAGCTTCTCAAATCGATCACATTCGACAAAGTATACACCTCCACCCTGAAGCGCGCCTACCGGACGGCGGAGATTGTGCTGTCCGAGGCGGGGCAAAAGCCGCCCGTGGTGAAGCACGACGACCTGCGCGAGCGCGATTACGGCGACCTGACCGGACTCAACAAGGACGAAACGCGGCAGAAATTCGGCGCGGAGCAGGTGCAGATCTGGCGCCGCAGCTATGACGTGCCTCCTCCCGGCGGCGAGAGCCTGAAGGATGTCGTGGCGCGGGTGAAGCCCTATTACGAGGCGCATATCCTGCCGGATCTCCGGGCGGGGAAAAATGTTTTGCTGGCGGCGCACGGCAACACGCTCCGCGCCATGCTGATTATCCTCGGCGAACATACGCCGGAGACCATCAACACGGCTGAGTTCGGGACAGGCGCGCCCCTGGTGTTCGAGTGCGAAAACGGCGGAAAAATGAAGCGTTCCGCAGTGAAAGGATAATGAGTGATGGCAAAGGCCAAACTGGTCGTCATGCGTCACGGGCAGACTGGATACAACAAAGATATGCTGATGGCGGGGCAATGGGATGTGCCATTGACGAAGATCGGCGAGGAGGAAGCGCGGGCGGCGGGACCGTTGCTCGACCGTATCCGCATCCGGTTCGACAAGGTATACAGTTCTAATTTGTCCCGTGCCTTCGATACGGCGACATATGCTCTCGAATCCTCAAAAACGCAGGGGCATCTGTTGAACCCGGATGGCTCCTGGCAGATTGAGAAACGTTCAGAGATCGCCGAGATGGATACCGGGGACTTTACCGGACGCAATTTTATGAAGGATCCGGAGATATCCGGATATGCCTGGACGCATGCTGAGCCTCTCCCCGGCGGTGAGAGCGAAAAACAGGTCGTCGAGCGTGTAAATAACTTTTTCAACAATGAGGTGAAACCCCGTCTGGACAAAGGCGAGAACGTGCTGCTCGTCGCCCACGCCGGCATCCTGAGCATTCTGGAAGTCGTGTTTGGTCTCGAAGAACTTCCTGAGAAGGCGATTCTGGCCTCGCCGAGAAAGAATCTTCCGAATGCATCTCCGTTTGTTTATGAATTTGAGGATGAAAAAGTAACGGGGTCGCCATACCTCATTGAAAATCCCGTAGAACACAAAGTTGCCCGCCAGGCCGCCCCGCTGCCTGTGCCACCCTCAAGGCAAAAATTGACATAACGCTAAAGCCTGGTACAATCAGAAATTCAGCGCTGGTTTTCTGAAATGGGAAAAGCGATGGCGGAAGCATTTCTGGTCGGTATGCGTCATGGGGAGACCTTATACAACGTCCTGTCACTGATGAGCGGGCCGCGAGAAGTTTCCCTGACATCCGTCGGCGAGGGGCAGTCGCGGGCGGCGGGACCCCTGCTTGACGGCGTCTGCCGATTTGACGTGGTCTTTTGCTCCGACAAGATCCGCGCGCGCAACACGGCAATTCTTGCTCTTGCTTCCGCGAAGAACTCACCGATTTTAACACCGGAGCCTTCACCGGACTCAATCACAGGACGGATCCGCAGGTCATCGATCTTGACGGAAAACGCAGGTACGACACATGCCCCCGGCGGCGAGAGCGAAAAGCAGGTCGTTGATCGCGTGAAGAAATTTTTAGATATTGAAGTCCTTCCTTGCCTGAAAAGGGGCGATATTCACGCCCGTTTTTTCCTGCCTTCGACTGATTTCAGAGCCGGACGCGGTGCGAGGTGCCTGAGGGGGGATCTTCCGGCGTAACGACCGGAGGGTCCCAGTTCTTCCTCGATGCGGATCAGCTGGTTGTATTTGGCGATCCTGTCCGAGCGGGAGAGGGAGCCGGTCTTGATCTGCCCGGCGTTGGTGGCCACGGCGAGGTCAGCCAGCGTGCAGTCTTCCGTCTCGCCGGAGCGATGGGAGAAAATAACGCCGAAGCCTGCTTTTTGAGCCATCTGAACCGCGTGCAGGGTTTCCGTCAGCGTGCCGATCTGGTTGACCTTGACCAGAAGGGCGTTGGCGGCCTTTCTGTCGATGCCCTGTTTAAGGCGGGTGGTGTTGGTGACGAAAAGATCGTCCCCGACGATCTGGATTTTGCTGCCGAGACGCTTGGTCAGTTCGACCCAGCCGTCCCAGTCGTCCTCCGCCATGCCATCCTCGATGGACACGATGGGGAATTTGGCTACCAGTTTCTCGTAGGTGGAGATCATCTGGTCCGGGCTCAGGGTTTTGCCTTCGCCTTCGAGATGGTACTTTCCTTTCTTGAAGAATTCCGTGGAGGCGACATCCAGCGCCAGCACGACATCGTCGCCGGATTTGTAGCCCGCAGATTCAATGGCTTTTTCTATAAGGCCAAGCGCTTGCTCCGTGTTCTTGAAGTTTGGTGCGAACCCGCCCTCATCCCCCACGGATGTGTTCAATCCATTATCTGAGAGAAGTTTTTTAAGGCTATGAAATATCTCGGAACCCATGCGAATGCTCTCGGCGGATGTGGCTGCCGAAACCGGCATGACCATGAATTCCTGAAAGTCGAGGCCGTTGTCGGCGTGCGCGCCGCCGTTGACGATGTTCATCATCGGGGTGGGCAGGAGGTGAGAGAAAGCGCCGCCCACATAACGGTAGAGCGGCAGATCCAGAGCGTTCGCCGCCGCATGGGCGACGGCCAGGCTCACGCCCAGAATGGCGTTGGCGCCGAGGCGGCTTTTGTTTTCCGTCCCGTCCAGATCGATCATCATCCGGTCGATGAGCATCTGTTCGGTCGCGTCCATGCCCGAGAGGGTCTCGAAAATCTCCGTATTGACGGCATCGACGGCGCTTTGCACTCCTTTGCCGTGGAAACGGCTTTTGTCGCCGTCGCGTTTCTCGACCGCTTCGTGCGCTCCGGTGGAAGCGCCGGAGGGAACGGCGGCGCGTCCGACGACCCCGCTTTCCAGCACGACATCGACCTCAACGGTCGGGTTGCCCCGGCTGTCCAGAATCTCGCGTCCGATAATGTCGATGATGGCGGTCATGATTTACTCCCTTCAAGCGTTGGAATTGTGGCGTGAGAATAGCCTGATTTGCCGGGGGTGGCAATCCTGTAGCGGAATCCGGAATTATTCCGATGCCCCGTCCTTGACCGAAGGCTTCGGGACAAAAAGCATGAACCTGGCAAGGGGGCGTTTAAACAGCAGGAGATATGTCACATGCATTCCGGCAAGCAGCAGCAGCAAGTTGGCGAATAATTCATGGGTTTCGGCCATCAGCCCGCCTTCTTCTCCGTTTTCGGATTGTTCCATCCAATCATCATCATCTGCATGCGCGGTACCGACCATTTCAATGCCGGCGAGGCCGAGGGCTTTGCCTTTGTCCATGGCAATGCCCGTGAAAGCGGTCATAATCAGACTGAGGGCGATGCCAAGAATCAGGGTTTTGCTGATGGCGGGATGGGTGAGGATATTGCCCGCGTCCAACCCTCCAAATGACGGATAGAACCGCCTCAGGCCAATCTGACGTTCCTTGCCCAGCGCCCCCCAAAGCAGACGAAGAAGGATAATGGCCGCAAGCCCGTACCCGAGCCAGACGTGAATGAGTCCGATCCCTCCCGTGAGATAAGCCAGAACGGCAAGCATCGCCAGCGCGGCGTGATAAATGCGGATACGGTTCATGATGTTCATGGCTTTCCTGCTCAAATGATATTTCAGCAAATCTTTTCCTTGATGACGCTGCCCGTCCCGAACTGGCGCAGCATGAGGTCGAGCGCGGCGCGGTGGAACTGCGGGCCGCCGGAGGAGAAGCAGTATTCCGCCAGCACGAACGGCCTGATTTCTGCGTCCCACAGGGCGAAAACGGCGGCCATGACGCAGGCATCCGTATCGACGCCGCAGATGCCGACGTTTTCGTATTTGCCGAGCTCGATCAGCAGGTCGTCCGGCGGCGCGTAGCCGTAATGGTTGTAAATCGCGCTGCCCTCGACATAGACCTCCGGGACGATGTTCGCCTGCTCGCTTGTCATGAACTCGTGCCAGTCGAGGTATCTTGTGAAGGAGCTGCCGGGATAGTTCTTGTATTTCAGGTAGTAAAGATTCTCGCGCGGCCATAGACGGACGAGTTCCGCGATGGACGGGACGATCTTGTCGACCCCGTTGCAGATGAATCCGAACTGCATGTCGATGATAAGGAGGGCTTCGGGTTTCATGCGACTTTTTGTCTTTCCGCATAAGCCTGCGCCTTGATGACACGGTCGATGGAAAGGAGCTGCTCCAGCAGTTCCGGCATATCCCTGAGAAGCATCATATTTGGGCCGTCGGAGGGTGCTTTGTCTGGGTTCTGGTGTGTTTCCAGGAACACGGCGGCCACGCCCACGGCGATGGCGGCGCGGGCGAGGGGGGGCACCATGCGGCGATCCCCGCCGGTGGCGGTTCCGGCGCCGCCCGGCTGCTGCACGGAGTGGGTGGCGTCGAACACGACGGGATGCCCGGTTTCCGCCATGACCGGCAGGGCGCGCATGTCGTTGACGAGGGTGTTGTAGCCGAAGGTCACGCCCCGCTCGCAGAGCATCACGTTCGGGTTGCCGCTTTCGGTAATCTTGAGCGCGACGTTCTTCATGTCCCACGGCGCGAGGAACTGGCCTTTTTTCACGTTGATGATTTTTCCGGTCGCGGCGGCGGCGACCAGAAGATCCGTCTGGCGGCAGAGGAAGGCCGGGATTTGCAGGACGTCGACGGCGTCGGCGACCGCCGCGCATTGTTCCGGCGCATGGACATCGGTGACGACGGGCAGGATCATTTCCCTGCGGAGGTCGTCGAAAACCGTCAGGCCTTTTTCAATGCCCATGCCGCGCCCGGCTTTCAGCGAAGTCCTGTTGGCCTTGTCGAAGGAGGATTTATAGATGAACGGGATGCCGAGTTTCTGCGTCATCTCCTTCAATGCGCCCGCCATGTCGAAAGCATGGCTCCTGCTTTCCAGCACGCAGGGGCCTGCGATCAGGACGAACGGCAGGTCGTTGCCGATCTTGAAATTATGCAGAGGGATGTGGTGAGGGGATGTCATGCCTTTAATCCTTTTTGTCCATTAACATCTACAATCATGACGGAAATCTAGCATCAGACTTTGATATGTCAATAATTAGTATGGCCAACTCCAGGGTTTTGGTAAAAAGGTTGTATCTTCGGCTAAAGTGCGCAGAAGAATCGCCCCGCGCCCCGCCCCGCAGGGGGGAGGAAACAGGGATCGCATGTGAGCGGAAAATGCTCTAGAATGCCGATGTAGCGGCAGAGACAGGATGGGTATCTGATGAAACCACGGCATTTCAGGCGCGAAGGGCATTTTTCTCAGGCGGGCAATGCCATGCTCTTCGTTCTGATCGGAATCGTCCTTTTCGCGGCGCTGACGTTCGCTTTCACCAGAAGCAGCCGTTCCCCGTCTGGCGTGTCGTCGGAGGATGCGCGCCTCTACGCCCATCAGATTATTTCCTATGCCGAAAAGATCAACGGCGCCGTGCAGACCATCATGCTGCAAAACGGTTGTTCCGGAACCCGCGTCAGTTTTGAAAACACGTCCGTCGCCGGCTACAGCCACGTTCCCCCCTCTCCCCAGAAATGCCGCGTCTTCAATTCCACCGTCGGGGGCGGTATGATCTTCGAATCCCCTCCTGCCGGTGCGCTGACGGCCGCGGGGGACTACCTGTTCACCGGAAACGTCTGCATCGGCGGCGTCGGCACCGGCCCCTACGCCTCCTGCGCGTCGGACGGTCTGAAGAACGAGGAACTGCTGCTGATCCTGCCGTGGGTCAGCGCGGAGGTCTGCGTGGCCATCAACAGGATTCTGAGCAACTCCGCCACCATCCCTCAGGAGGCCGCCGGAGGCTATGACGGCACGAAATTCACAGGAACCTACGCGGACGGCTTCGAACTTGGTTCAGGTGCTTCGGCGAAATGCTTCCAGAGCGCCGGCGGTTCGCCCGGCTCCGGCTATCATTTCCATTACACGCTTCTGGCGCATTGAACGGAGAACCTATCATGGCTTATGACCCCAATAATATTTTCGCCAAAATCCTGCGCGGGGAAATCCCCTGCAAGAAGGTTTATGAAGACGACCACGTGCTGGCGTTTCACGACATCTATCCGAAAGCGCCGATGCACATTCTGGTGGTGCCGAAGGGCGCGTATGCCGATCTGGACGATTTCACGAAGCGGGCGGGGTCTGAGGAAATCGCGGCTCTGTTCCGGGCGTTCGGGCAGATCGCGCGGGACAACAAGCTGGATCAGGCGGGATACCGCATGATCTCCAACAACGGGCGGGATGGCGGGCAGGAAGTGCCGCATCTGCATTTGCACCTGCTGGGCGGGCGCGAACTCGGACGCATGGTCGCCGATGACGAGCAGGAAAGAAAACTCTGAAAAATGAACACCCACGCCCCTAAAAAATCCCCCCTGAAGCCTCTCCTTGCCATCCTCCTGATCGGGACGCTGGCGGGGGCTTATTATCAGATGGAGGTCAGGGGGCGGGAAAGCACGGAGGCGGCGCAACTGGAATCCGACATCGTGCCGATCAGCGCCAAAGTCTCCGGCTACGTGAAAGAAGTGAAGGTGCGGGACAACCAGGCCGTCCGCGCCGGAGATACCCTGCTTCTGATCGATCCGGTCGATTGCCGGATCGCCGTGAACAAGGCCAAAGCGGAGTTGGAGGGCGCCACGGCGCAATACGAACAGGCCGCGCAAAATCTGGCCGTGACGAAAGTGTCGGCGCCATCTTCCCTGGAAGCGGCCAAAGCGTCGGTGGCTTCGGCCTCGGCGGACTATGACCGCGCCGTCAGGGACGCCGCGCGCAACCGCCATCTCAAGGGCATCGCCACTTCTTCCCGCGAGATAGAGCAATCCGACGCCGCCGAAAAAATGGCCGGCGCGCGCCTCGAACAGGCCGAGGCCGGATTGCGCCACGCCGAAACGTCCGCGCAGACCATCGCCGGTGCGGACGCAGGCGCGCGGATGCTGCTGGCGCAGATCGAGGGGAAAAAATCCGATCTGGACGCCGCGGAAAGGAAGCTCGCGGATACGGAGATCAGGGCGCCGGTTGACGGGAAGATATCCAAGCGCACCGTTCAGGCGGGCGCTTTCGTGCAGCCCGGCCAGTTGCTGCTGGCGATGACGGGCGCAAGGCTGTGGGTGGTCGCCAATTTCAAGGAGACCCAGCTGGAGCATCTGCATATCGGGCAGGCGGTTGGCATCCGCATTGATGCCTTTCCGAAGATGAAGTTCACCGGAAAAATCGACAGCATTCAGGCGAGTACGGGAGCCAGACTGTCCCTTTTCCCGCCGGAAAACGCCTCCGGAAATTTCGTCAAGGTCGTGCAGCGCGTCCCCGTGAAGATAAATCTGGACCGCCCGCCGGATCCTGCCCTGCCCCTCGCGCCGGGAATGTCGGTCGTGGCGACAGTCCGTTTCAAATGACATCCGCCACCGCCTCTGCCGTCAAAACGAACCCGTGGCTGATCGCCTTCGTCGTCAGTCTCGCCACGTTCATGGAAGTGCTCGACACCACCATCGTCAATGTCTCCCTGCCGCACATCGGCGGCAGCCTCTCCGCGAGCCATGAGGAAAGCACATGGATACTGAGTTCCTATCTCGTTTCCAACGCCATCATCCTGCCCCTGAGCGGCTGGCTGTCGATGGCGATCGGGCGCAAGAAATATTTCATGCTGTGCATCGCCGCTTTCACGCTGGCCTCGTTCTTCTGCGGCGCGGCCTCCGGCCTCGGCATGATGATCGTGTTCCGGTTGTTGCAGGGGATCGCCGGCGGCGGCCTTCAGCCGACCCAGCAGGCCATCCTGCTCGACACCTTTCCGATAGAAAAACGCGCGCAGGCCTACGCGCTGACGGGGATCACGATGATCGTGGCGCCTGTCGTGGGGCCTACGCTGGGCGGGTATATCACGGATAATTTCGACTGGCGCTGGATCTTTTTCATCAATATCCCTGTCGGGCTTTTCGCCCTGTTCATGGTGAATCGCGCCTATCACGACCACGACAGGCCGCCGCCGAAATCCGCTTTCTCCGTGGACTACTTCGGTCTGGGGTTTCTGGCGCTGGGGATCGGCGCGCTGCAGATCGTTCTGGACAAGGGGCAGCAGGAGGACTGGTTCAACAGCAGTTTCATCATCATTCTGAGCCTCATCAGCGCCCTGTCGCTTTTGTTCTCCGTCTGGTGGCTGCTCCGGCAGGAAAACCCGCTGGTGGCTCTGCGGTTGCTGAAATTACGGAGTTTCAGCCTGGCCTGCATCATGATTTTCTTCATGGGGTTCGTCCTCTACAGCAGCAGCATTCTGCTGCCCCTGCTGGTGCAGACGCAGTTCGGCTATGATGCGATGTCCGCAGGCCTGATCCTTTCGCCGGGGGCGCTGGCCGTGATCTTCGTGATGCCGGTTGTCGTCAGGATGATCCGGCGGTATCCGCCGAAATACCTGATCGCCTTCGGATTTTTCCTGTGCAGCGCCGGGATGTTCTATACCATGAATTTTTCTCCGGAAACGAACCTCGGAACCTTCATCGCCATGCGCATCGTGCAGGTGATGGGTCTGCCGTTCCTGTTCATCCCGATCAGCACGATGGCTTTCATGGATGTGCCGCGCGCCCTGAACGACAAGGCTTCCGCCCTCTTTTCCCTGTCCCGCAATCTGGGGGGCAGCTTCGGCATCGCCCTGATCGCCACCTATCTTTCCCGCCATACCCAGTCATGGCAGACGTATCTTGCAGCGGATATATCGCCCTATGGCCTGCAGTTGCAGGAAGCCTTGGCGCAGAGGACGGCGGCGCTGATCGCCGCAGGCGCTTCTCCGGCAGCCGCCGCAGGGCAGGCGCAGGGCATGATCTATCATCAGATGCAGCAGCAGGCGAGCTTTCTCGCCTACGGAGATTCGTTCCAGGTCATGTCATGGATCATGCTTCTGCTGGTGCCTCTGGCGCTGATGATGCCGGGCAAAGTAACGCCCACGACAGCGCACTGATTTGACTTTCCCGGACGGAGGGTTTACAAGTCAGGCGAATTTTGCGGAAGTGATGCATCATGAACGCTTTCCTTTCCATCGTGGCTCCGGTTTTTCTGATTATCGGCCTCGGTGCTGTTTCCGCCCGCATGGGGTTCTTTCGGGGCGAAGCGCAGAAGACGCTGAGCCTCTACGTCTTTTATTGCGCCCTGCCGTGCTACCTGTTTCTCGCGATGACCAGGGTGCCTCCCGCGCTGATCGCCGATACGGGGTATATCGCCGCCTATGCCATCAGCATGGCGATTGCGGGGAGTCCCGGCTGGTTTCTGGCGCGGCGGGTCTTCCGGCGCGACGGATCCGGAAGCCTTCTGGCCGCGATGGGAGCCTGCTACGCCAATTCCGCCTACATAGGCATTCCCGTCATCGTGATGGCCTTCGGACAGCCGGGACCCATCGTCATGATTACCTTGTTTCAGGTCATTGTGGTTTTGACCGCCGTTCTCGCCGGCATCGGGATTTATCAAAAGCACGGCGTCCTGTCGCTCCGCGCCCTGCGTGAAATACCAAGAGCCGTTCTGCTGAATCCCATCGTCTGGGGGTCGTTTCTGGGCATCCTGTTCGCCCTGCAAGGCTGGCAGGTGCCCGTGATTCTCGAGCGCGGGGCGCAGCTTCTGGGGGACGCCGCGATTCCCACGGCTTTATTCGCCCTTGGACTTTCGCTCGGCGACAAACGCCCGCCTCTGCCGACGGGAAGTCGCGCTCTTGTCTATGCGCTGGTTTTTCTCAAGAACGTCGTCCATCCGGCGGCGGCTTTTCTGATCGGGCGTTATTTGTTCCATCTCGGCGAGCCGTGGCTGGCCGCCCTGACGGTCATCGCCGCCCTGCCGAGCGGCATGAACACTTTCGTCTTCGCCCATCGCTACGATGTTTTCGTCGCCGAATCCGGCCAGGTCGTGTTCCTGTCGTCGGCGATGTCCGTGTTCACCCTGTCGGGATTGCTGTGGCTGTTCGGAATCGGATAATAAGGCCGGGACGCATTCTGCTGCTGTGATTTTATATGAAAGGTGGTCGGAGTGCAGGGATTTGAACCCTGGGCCTCTAGCTCCCGAAGCTAGCACTCTACCAGGCTGAGCTACACTCCGACACGTTTAAAATCAAAGACTTGCATTTGTTTTTTGACTAAAGAGCTCAACTTTTTTCAAAAAACGCCCGTTCCTTGTACATCATTTTGTCGGGGTTAACAAGGCGGTCACTTGCTACCATGTCAACCGTCCATGATTCCGTAAATTTAATATCATGGAATTATGCCTTTCAATGGGACTTTGTTTGTGCAATTGTGAACCGATTTAATCAGAGTAATCCGCCAATCAGAGGGCTGAAATGAAATTTAAATTGATCTCTGTTTTAGCATTGGGATTGGCCGTTGCCACGACGGCGTGCTCTCCGCTGCATAAAACTTACTGGAAGCGCGTTGATGATAATTCCGCGCTTTATCTGACAGGCCCCAGAGCCGTCGCGCGGCTGGATCAGGATATTGCTCTCTGCACCGACGCAGTGAAAAAGCTGGTCGAACTCGACGCCCTGCGCGAGGCGATGCCGCCGGATACGGCTGTCAGCTCGGGACGCGCAGATCCGCTTGCTTATTACGATACGCCCACGCGCCTTGGCGCGGCGAAAACGTCTCATACGGATTTTCACGATTTCGAGGGCTGCATGCTTTCCCAGGGATGGGCGCGCCAGAGTTATGTGCGCCCTCAGACACTGATGAAAGCCGAAAACAATTATCAGGAAATCCAGTCAATCCGGAAGACGGGTATGACCAGAGAGGAAAAACGGGCGGCGGATGCGGCCGCGCGCCGCGCGCTGATGGAATCGCTCGTGAAACAGGGAGAACAGTTCAGCGTCGGCTTGCAGGCTTACCGGGATACCTATGACGAGCCTTCTCTGGATGTGAATACAAGCACGGATTTTTATGGGGCGGCGGCGGCGTATATCAATCGGGACAGCGAGCATTATTTCTGGACGGTTGAAGGCAGAATAGCGCGTGGAGAGGCGTCCTATGACTCTCCCTCCGGTCTTCTGGACGGCATACCTGAGTATGAAGGGGATGTACGGCTGACGTACGGCAAGGATTTCCCCCTGGAAAATGGCTGGATCAGCCCCTATATCGGCGCAGGCACCCGCATTTACCGCATGCAGGGCAAAGGCCTTGTCACCGACCTTGGATTTTGGGCTTATGATCGCCGTATTGAACAGCTTTATATCCCGCTCGGAGCGACATGGCGTTCTTTGTTGGGATGGTGGACGATTTCCAGCACTCTTGAAATTGATCCGTTGCTCCTTGGACGGGTTAATTCAAGGCTGACCAACGGCGGCGGCCCGAATGTGGTTAATACGCAGAGTCCGTTCAGCGGCTATGGGGGTGCGCGGTGAAATGATGATCGGCATCCCCATGAAAACCCGGAAAATAGAGTTCGGTCCTTTTTTCCGCTATTGGGACGTAAGGGATTCAGAGCTCAAGGTGTTGCCGCCCTGGGCATACTGGGAGCCCCATAACAAGCGGCTTCAGTACGGCATGGAAGCGCGTGTATCGTTTTAAAAAACGGGGCGATACAGTAAGCATGAAATCCGAAGACGTTGTTGAGCTCTATACGGCGCTGGAGAAAGCGGATATCCGGATATGGATCGACGGCGGCTGGGGCGTTGACGCGCTCCTCGGCGGGCAGACACGCCCGCATGGGGATCTGGACATCGTCATTCAGCAGAAAGATGTGTTGAAACTCCGCGAACTTCTGGAGGCGCGTGGGTATAAAGACGTGAAGAGGGATGATACGAGCGTCTGGAATTTTGTTTTAGGTGACGATCACGGACGCCTGGTGGATATTCATGTCATCGTTTTTGATGCCGTCGGAAACGGGCTTTACGGGTCCGTAGAGAAGGGCGTCATGTATCCGGCTGCTTCCCTTTCGGGGACAGGGGTGGTGGATGGGTGTACCGTCAGATGTATTTCTGCCGAATACATGCTGAAATTTCATACGGGCTACAAACTTCGCGACAGCGATTTTAAGGATGTTTCTGCCTTATGTGAGAAGTTCGGCATCGAATATCCGGAAGAATGCGCGCATCTGAAACAGCAAAAAGAAGGCGCGCCTGAACAGGCTGGATTCTGTAAAAACGATATTTGACATTGCATACATGCAATTCTTCTCTAAGCTGGTGAACTGTTTCCGGTCGGTTCTGCTTTTGCAGATCCTCTTCAGAGGTTTCCTGTGAAAGAGGATTGGGAACGTGAAGGAGTCTCTGTCATGGATGTAATTTTTTCTTATGAAGCTGTCTGGCTGGCCGTCGGGATCGCCGCCCTGATTGCTGAAGTGGTGACCGGCGGGTTCTGGATCGGTTTTTTCGGATTCGGAGCGCTCCTGACTTCTCTGCTGCTCTGGCTCGGCGTACTTGGCGGACTGAATGTCCAGCTCTTCTTTTTCGCCCTGTCGTCGTCGATCATGGTCGCCTTGCTAAGAAAGAAGATTGTCGGTCTGATGGGATCGGGAACTGCGGGAAAGGCTATGGTGGAGCCTGTCGGTCAGATTGTCCACGTCGTTCAGTATATCCCCAAACAGGGGTCAGGGCAGGTGGAGTTTCAGGGAAGTCCCTGGACGGCGTTTTCCGAGGAGAACGTGGCTGTTTCAGCAGGGGCGCGCGCCAGAATTGTCCGGCACGAAGGGCTGAAGTTCTGGGTTACGGAAGTAAAAGAATAAATCAGGGAGATATGCATGGAAATCGGTTTTGTTTTGTTGGTGTTTCTGGCGGTAATTGTCTTTGCCATGGGCATCTGCACTGTGCCGCAGCAGTCGCTGTGGGTCGTTGAGCGGCTGGGAAGATTGCACACGGTTCTGGGTGCGGGGTTGAGCTTTATCATTCCGTTTGTCGACCGTGTTCGTTACAGGCATACGCTGAAGGAGCAGGCGTTTGACATCCCCGAACAGACCTGCATCACGAAAGACAACGTGCAGGTCAGGATCGACGGCGTTCTGTTTTTGCGCGTGATGGACGCCAAGCTGGCTTCTTACGGAATCGGCGATTATCTGTTTGCCGTGATCCAACTGGCGCAGACGATGCTGCGGAGCGAGATCGGCAAGATACTGCTGGATAAAACCTTCGAAGAGAGGCAGAACATCAATTCCCTTGTGGTGACCGAACTTGACAAGGCCACGGAATCATGGGGCGTCAAGGTTCTCCGCTATGAGATCAAAAACATCATGCCCCCGCTGGATATTCTGAGCGCCATGGAAAAGCAGATGCGCGCCGAACGCGAGACGCGCGCACTGATTTTAACGTCGGAGGGGGATCGTGATGCCAAGATAAACCGGGCGGAGGGTCAAAAACAGGAAGTCATCAAGCAATCAGAAGCCAACAAGCAGTTGCAGATTAATGAGGCGGAAGGCAGGGCGGCGGCCACGCTTTCCGTGGCGACCGCCACGGCGGAAGCCATCCGGCAAGTGGGGCAGTCCATTTCCGAAAAGGGCGGTCTGGAGGCCATCAACCTGCGTGTGGCCGAGCAATGGGTGCAGCAGTTCGGCAACATCGCCAAACAAAGCACGACCCTGATTCTTCCGGCAGAATTGGGAGATGTCGGTGCAATGGTGGCGACGGCCATGACGGCGATCAAGAAAAGTTCTTCCGACAACGTCAAGGCGGCCTAGTTTTTCAACGGGGTACAATTTTCCCATAACTTTTAGGCATACCTGCGTATGGGTGGTTTTCCGCGTTGTTAACGCAATTTTAGCAGGTTCGCCGCCATACTCTCCCTCTGTGGAGGGTTCTGGTCTTGACGAAACTGAAAGATACAGACGGAATGGGCAAGTGGGGTCGCGAAGGGGCAGGCGTGTATATATTGGCGCGGGATACGGGTCGCATTCTGGCGCTCAAGCGCTCCGCCCATGTCCGGTCGCCGCACACATGGGGCATCCCCGGCGGAAAGATGGAAGAGGGGGAAACTCCGGAACAAACCGCCATTCGCGAGGTCTTTGAGGAGATCAGGTATCGCAGCGAAAAATTCGACCTGCGCCCCTTGGCGCAATTCAGAACGAAAGACGGGGTTTTCCGGTTCAACAATTTTCTCGCCGTCGTGGACAGGGAGTTCGTTCCGGGGCTCGACCACGAAACCGAAACCTTCAAATGGGTCGATGGGCTTGAAGACTGGCCGGAGCCTACACATCACGGTGTCAGGTTCCTGCGCCAGGACAATCACAGCCAGACGGTCATTCGGGCGGAGAGGTCGTCCTGCGGCGCGACCGCTGCGGGTTAGTTAGCTTGAACTTCTTTTTCAGTTCTTTCACCACGTTCGGTGTGACGAAATGGGAGA
Source organism: Pseudomonadota bacterium (assembly GCA_043806835.1). Taxonomy (GTDB): domain Bacteria; phylum Pseudomonadota; class Alphaproteobacteria; order Micavibrionales; family UBA2020; genus PALSA-926. The sequence goes on from JAZDGQ010000002.1 coordinate 22,087, forward strand.
TGTCGCCGCCGAGCCTGCCGATTTCCCTGACGAAACGCGATGAAATGAACTGGTGCTTGTCCTGCGCCATAAGAAACACGGTTTCGATATCTCCGTTCAGGTAGGAGTTCATCCCCGCCATCTGGAACTCGTATTCGAAGTCGGAAACGGCGCGGAGGCCGCGGAGGATGACGCGGGCGTTCATGTCCTCCACGAACCTCATCAGGAGCTTGCTGAAGGGAGCCACCTCGATGGATCTGCCTTTCAGTTTCCTGTTGTTGGCGACGTCCGTTTTCATCATGGCCGTGCGTTGCTCCACCGTGAACAGCGGATTCTTGCCGGGGCTGTCCGCGATGCCTATGACAAGATGATCCACGACTTTCATGGCGCGCTCGATGATGTCAAGATGACCCAGCGTCACGGGGTCGAACGTTCCGGGGTATACGCCGATAAGGGGGGGGGAGGAGGCGATATCCATTTTTTTATTTTTTTTCATCCAAAATATCCCCCTCTGTATGGCACATGGCGCACCAAGTCATGACGGATTCTATCAGGTTCGCCGTGTTCTGGGAATCTTCTTACAGACGCCAACCCGGCAGTGTCACGGTCAGAATATGCAAACCTTTTTGACCGCATATGATGTCGATGATATTGTTTTCATATCGAAACTGAGACCCTGCTGCGTTATTAGGTATTCGACTGTGTGCCGTTGTAGTAGATGTTATTCAGGGCGTATGCCCTTTACCGTGGAGTGAATACATGTCTGAGCATTCCGTTATCGAACTTTCTGAAGTGGCCGACATGCGCCCATCGCCCCAAAACAAGGTCGTCTCGGCGGCAGAGGCGGTGCGCCTGATTTGCGATGGCGACACGATAGCCACCGGAGGATTTATCGGCATCGGTTTTGCGGAAAATATTGCCGTCGCGCTGGAACGCCGTTTTCTTGAAAGCAGAACAATCGAAGATGGGCAGGTCACCGGAACCGGCAGCCCTTGCAACCTCACTCTGCTCTATGCCGCCGGGCAGGGCGACGGCAAGGAACGCGGTCTCAATCATCTGGGGCACGAGGGTCTTATCAAGCGCGTCATCGGGGGACACTGGGGGCTCGTTCCGAAGCTCGGCAAGCTGGCCATCGACGACAAGATCGAAGCCTACAACCTGCCGCAGGGCGTGATAACCCATCTTTTCCGCGACATCGCTTCAGGCAAGCCGGGGGTATTCACGACGGTCGGCCTGGGGACTTTCGTCGATCCGCGCCATGGCGGGGGCAAGCTCAACGGCGTCACCAAAGAAGACATCGTTCAGCTTCTGAACGTCAACGGGCAGGAGATCCTTTTTTACAAGGCGCACCCGATAAACGTCGGCATCATCCGGGGCACGACGGCCGATCCCTTCGGCAACGTCACCATGGAAAGGGAGGCGCTGACCCTCGAGGCGCAGGCCATCGCCATGGCCGCCCACAACAGCGGCGGCATCGTCATCGCCCAGGTCGAGCAGATCGCCGAGCGCGGTACTCTCAACCCGCGCCAGGTGAAAGTCCCGGGCATCCTGGTCGATTGCGTCGTCGTCGCCGAGAAGCCCGAGTATCATATGCAGACATTCATCACGCCCTACAGCGCGGCGTTCGCCGGACAGATTCGCGCGCCGCTGTCGTCGATTCCGCCGATGCCGATGGACGAACGCAAGATCATCGCCCGCCGCACCGCGCTCGAGCTCAGGGCGAACAGCGTCGTCAATCTCGGCATCGGTGTGCCGGAGGGCATCGCCAGCGTCGCCGCAGAGGAAAAAATCCTTGATTTTCTGACGCTGACCGCCGAGCCGGGCGTGGTTGGCGGCGTTCCCGCCGGAGGCCTGAATTTCGGCGCGGCGACCAATCCCGATGCGGTCATCGACCAGCCGAGCCAGTTCGATTTTTACGACGGCGGCGGGCTCGATCTGGCCTTTCTCGGGCTGGCGCAGGCGGACAGACAGGGCAACCTGAACGTGAGCAAGTTCGGATCCCGGCTTGCCGGGGCGGGCGGCTTTATCAATATCAGCCAGAATTCCAAGAAAGTCGCCTTCGTCGGCACGTTCACGACCGGAGATCTGCAAGTTGAAATCCAGGACGGCAAGCTGGCGATCGTCAGGGAAGGCTCCACCGCTAAATTTGTGGAACAAGTCGAACACCGCACATTCAGCGGAGAATACGCTTCAAAACGCGGCCAGGCAGTGCTTTATGTTACCGAGCGATGCGTTTTTCAGCTTGTCCCCGAGGGGTTGGAACTGATCGAAATAGCGCCGGGGATGGATCTCGAGCGCGACATCTTCAGTCAAATGAAATTCAGGCCGATGGTCAGTCCGAAGCTGAAATCGATGGATGACCGGATTTTTCGCGATACATCAATGTTCCTGAGAGGCGACATCCTGCAGATTCCTCTGGAACAGCGGCTGAGGTACGACCCGGACAAGGAAGTATTCTTCGTCAATTTCGAAGGGCTGGAAATCAGGCGCAAGGATCAAATTGAGGCCATCAGGCAGGTCGTCACGAAACTCCTGACGCCGCTCGGGCGCAAGGTTCCGGTGGTCGTCAACTACGATAATTTCTCGATTTATCCGGAATTCATGGATGAATACGCCGAAATGGTGCGCTACCTGATGGAAACTTTCTACTCAAAGGTCACCAGATACACGACCAGCGCTTTCGTGCGCAGCCAGCTCTGGCATGCGTTCCATGCCCACCACTTCAACCCCGCGATATATTCAAACCCGGAGGAAGCCCTTGCCCATCTTAAAAACAAGGTTCCGTAGCATCAGGGCGTGTCGGGAGGGCATGCCTGCCTGTATTTATGCGGCACATCCCACCGGGACGCAGGACGGGATTACAGAAGCGACGGCCTTCTTCGCCACGGAGGCGCGCGCCGGTTTGGAGGTATAGCCGTCATTGGCGATCCAATGATCCGGCATGATTGACTGGTTTGTCAGGGGATCGTATGTGATGCCTTGGCTCAGGGCGCTTTCCCGGATAAGAGCCGCCACACGGGGCATGACATCCTTTCGCCATGGATCTCCGCTGAAAATAGCGTAATGATCGGCGTTTTTGTTCAGGTAGTGGAATTTCCGGCGCGGATCCAGACCGCTGCACAGCCCCTGCGCGGCGCTTGTCTGGCCGGGAGCCACGATATCGTCCTTTCCGCCCTCCACGGTCAGAAGGAATGTTTTCCTGATCGCGGAAGGATCGACTTTAACGCCATCCACGAACATCTTGCCTTTGACGAGGTCGTGCTCGATGAAAACTTTTCTGATGGTGTCGATGTAGAATTTTTCCGTGGAGTCGCTGACGGCGAACTTTCCGTCATAAATTTTTTCGATCTTCTCGGCCTCTTTGACGTTGCCGTGGCTGAGATGATTGAAAAGATCCCTGTGCATGTTCACATGCTTTCCCATGTCCAGGGACATGAGTCCCGCGAGCTGCAGAAAACCGGCATAGACCAGACGCTTCGCGCCCGCGTACTTCTCCGGTACCTCGGAGATCAGGTTCTCCGAAAACCACTTGACAGGCTTGCTTTCGGCGAACCGGGTGATGGCGGTTTCGCCGGCGTGGGTATCGATAGGGCCGCTGATAAGCGTCATCGACAGAGGCTGGAAGGCCGATTCCTCCGCCGCCTCCAGTGCTGCGACGGCAAGCAACGGCACGGTGGACTGGCTTACGCCGAACACATGGGTTTCCGGGCCTGTTTCCCTGATGAAATCCCTGACATACCGCACATAGTCGTCAAAGCCGAAATCGCCTTTCGAAAGAGGCACGTCGCGGGCGTTTTTCCAGTCAACGACGTAGACGTCGTGGTTCGGCAAAAGGGATTTGACGGTCTCCGTCATCTGTGACGCATAATGCCCCGACATCGGCGCCACGATCAGAACCTTCGGATCGTTCCGGTCCGTGTCCCGCCTGAAATGAAGGAGCGACCCGAAAGCCTTGTCTGCCACGACTTCCTCGGTGACGGAAACATTCTTGTCTCCGATTATGGTTTCTTTCAGGCCGAATTCCGGCTTTTGATACTCCTTGACGGCGCGCTTGAGCATTGTCGATGAAGCGTCGTATATGTGGGCTAAATAGTAATAGGCCCAAGGCATGCAGGTAAGCATGCCAATGTTTTCCAGCGTCTTGCCTGCCTGTCCCATAAATGCTGCGGCCGGATTAAATGAGTCCGCAAGATTCTTGCTTTTTTCTTCGTAATCCCGATATAAATCTTTGCTGCGCGTATCCATTTTGAAATAAATACCCCAAGATTATGTTTTATAGTACACCGCCAAATGCAACATATCAAGGCGTATCTGGCGTTTTTTAGCCATAATCATTAATAATTGGGGTAAAAATGGCTATTTCTATGAAACTTTTTTTTATTGCACAATCCGTCCCCCCTTGTCAACGGTCTTTTTTATCCTTCCGCACCTCTTTTTTCCGGGTTTGCCGAGTCGGCGCCCGAATCGGTGATTCCTGCCCGCCTTGAGTTCGTCCGGTGTTTCATGCCTGCGCCGCCGAGGCCGCGACGCTGATCGTCCTGCTGTTGTCCGTCCTGAAGGAATGCGTTGAAAAGAACGCGGGGTTGGCGCTGGCGCGCTGCTCAAGGCCGTGACGAACCAGTGCCTGTCTTCCTTGCGACTGTAAGAATATTCGTTGTTTTATCTTTCAGGAATTTTGACCCGTCCATCCCGTATTGTCCTATGGTTTCAAATCCGTTCCTGCCCAGCATTTCCCGGAGTTCTTTCGCGGTATAAAGTTGCAGGGAGAATTTATGAGTGAATCTTTCCGGCTTCTCCGCATTCTTTTGGACGAGGGAACTATCATAAGACGTAAGGCGGCCATTCTCTCTGTCAATTGTGGAACACTGGATCTGGTGAAGTTGAGAGCCATTGACCTTTTTTGAAACATGCATGGCAAGACCAGCCACGGCGCTATCCGTCATGGCTTCCAGATTGAGGATGTCGAACACATAAATTCCGCCGTCCTTTAAATTCCGGCGTATATTTTTCATCGCTTTCTCGAAGCCGGCTTTTGTGAGATGTCCCACGGCGTTGAAGATGGTGATAACCGCGTCAAAAACGCCAACCTTTAATGTCCGCATATCGCCGTCTATAAATCTGACATCGATTTTTTCCTTGCGGGCTTTTGCCCTTGCCCTCTTTAAAAGATCGGGGCTGAAGTCCGCGCCGGTCACCTTGTACCCGCGTTTTGCAAGAAAAAATACCTGGGATCCGGTGCCGCAGGTAAGGTCTAAAACTGTTTCAACCTTGTGCGTTCTCAGCAAGCCATCGATCACGCCATTTTTTGCATCCGTATCATCGCCGGTGTTATGCGCATCAAAATACTCGGGTCGCTTTTTGTATTCAAGCGGAAGTCCCAGTCTCTCTTTTTCCATCACGCTTCTCCAAGATGCAAAATTTATAATGATGGGGATGTCTCACTCATGCGGCCCAAGAAAGCGGTCTCCGTTGAAATGAATCATATGCGTGGGAGCCTCTGCCACCCACACTTCTGTTTCCCAGCCAATCTCAGTCAGATACCTCGCCATTGTGCCGCGATCAGGAAAGGCGGTCACATAAACAAGGCCGGGCTTCGCAGTAGAGAAAAGTTTGGCCAGTTCATTATGCCGCTTTGCATTTACCGGGCCGTGACTGGTCACGGCCTCAACAAGAATGAGCCAGCCTTTCTTTTTGTAATATAAAACCACATCGGGCATTTTTCCATGCCCGTCAACTTCGACCCCAAGCGTCTTGAGCGTGATTTTGTCGAAATATCCCCACTTATTCCCTGTATCACCGACATAAATCACCTGAGCATCCGGCGTAAAGCGCGGAGCAAATTCTTTGACAATGGCCATGATGAGCTGGCTGTGCCCGCCAGGACTCAATCGTACTTTGTAGCCACCGTTGAACATCACGGGGATCAGTTTCATGTTGCGCTCTCGTGCATATTTGCTTGCAAGGGTCTGCCTGATTTTCAAATACGCTTTTAATGACACTTTCCATTCTGGCGTATCGTATTGGCGAAGCAAGGCCAGCGCATTGGGTTCGATCTGATATACAGCTTTCGGGCTGTTCACGGGACGGTCCGGCTTGTCGGGATTATAAAGGGCAAGCCCAGCCTCGACAAACTGGTGCATGGTTTGGCGGCGAAAAGTCTCGCGTGTGTTGGGCGCATAGCGCTTGCCGTATTGGTCATGGGCAAAGGTCATGACCGGGGTAATGCCGATCATGCGCGCTTGAGCCGCGGCCCATTTCTGGCCGGGGGCAAGATTCAAAAGCGCAAGAAGCGTGAGCGCGGAGCGCTCGTTACGCTGCGCGCGAGGAAGTTCCAGAAGCTCCAGAATTTCCAGCGCCTGTTTTATTTTTTCGTCTGCCTTGTTTGTCAAGAGTGGCCTCCAGTTCTAATCCTTCAATAAGCGAATCAACCGTTTCCTGCTCCGGGAAATGTCCGTTCACGCTTTCGCCCAAAGAAACGAGCTGCTTCCGGCTGGGATAGCGCAGCTTCCGTAAATCGGCGGCGTTCACTTGCGTATGGCCGTTGAATTGCCGGAAATACGCGTCCACAAGGGTCGAGTTCAGGTAAACGGCTAGCCCCTTCGCAAGGGTCTCCTGTAATCCGTTTTTGTTCGCATGGAACACGTTGAGATGGTTTTCAAATCCGATCAGCTGGCCTTCCACCCGTTTCGGATCGTGCAGTGAAGCAGAAATTCTTCTTTTTTCTTCCTTGGCCGAGAACCTCTTGACAAGAGTGTAATAGCCGTTCGGCATCAGCCAGCGATTGCTTTCCTCCGTATCGAGAATGGCGTTCGGTTTGCGTCCGTCCACGGGCCACTCGACGAAATTGTTTCGGCAATGGCCGGGATAAACGAGGGGCACGGAGTCAGTAACAGGCTCTTGTCTAAGCAAGTCCTTGAGCCGGAAATCCACAACCGGCCCGGTGGAGACTGAAACCCCCAAATCCTGAAGACTGTGGTGGAACGTTTTGATGCGTTCCGCTGTCCGGTCGTCTTCGGTGCTGGATGCCATATGAATGAAAAGCTCCGGGTCATCGGGGTTTACGATTTGCGCGTAATCCACCTCACGGGAGGAATAATCGGAAAATTCTGAATCGGAGCTGACAGAAATAGTCACGCGACTTTTGTCGGCGCCCTTGACGACGTGGAAGATCACATTCTCCTGCAACACGTCATCCTCGCTGAAAGCCTTGTTCCGTTCTTCAAAAACATGGATATGCTTCAACGTCATCCGTTCAAGAAACATCTTCCGGAACGGCAGGAAGTAAGGCCCATTGCAAAAACTTCTCGGCGTAATGGCAACCAATTCCCCCCCATCCTCCAACAGCAGCGCGGAGAGAGCAAGAAACCCGGCATACAGATTGGATGTTTCGATTCCGGCCCTGCGGAGACTGAGCCTGTGCGCCGAATTGGAGCTGATTTTTTTGTACGGCGGATTCATGACAACATGCGTGAACGTGCGCCTCGTGTTGAAGAGGCTGTACGATTGCTCCGCGCCGTCATGAATGAAGTCCGCGATCTTAAGCCGGGAAGAAAACTTTATCCTCTGGCTCCGCGCCCTATCCGCGCACTCTTCCAGAGTATCGCCAAGATACGAGGCCAGCAGGGCATCCACCTCGTAAGCTGTCGCCTGAATTTCCCTGGGTGAAGCGTCCTGAGAACAAGCGTAGTCCACAAAAGCTGCGGTCAAAGAACCCACGCCCGCGCCCGGATCAAGCAGCCGGATATTGCCGGAGGTCTTCGTGAACAGGGAACACATGAATGCGGCAATCTGCTTTGAAGTCATGAACTGCCCCAATGCAGAGCGATTGCCGGAACAAATATCACGATTTGCCGTTACCCGTTTAGCATCCACCCTTTCCGATAAAGTTCCGGACATACAAACGCTCCGTTAAATCAAGATGTTCTCTTTGTGTTCTCGTTAGACCATACCATGAGCAAATGCACTTTCAAAGGGACTGACAGAACTGTTTTTTTATGTAAAGATTTTCCTGTTGTGTCTTTCTTCTCTTTTTGCTAAATACCACACCATGAGCAGGAAAGTGTTAAAAAAGAAGCCCGATGCCGCCTTGGCGGAAGTTATGAAGCGTTACGCGGTGGCGGTGACGGACGCGGTGATGGAAACCATCAACCACGATGATCCGGACGATCCCATCGCCCGCCAGTACATGCCTTCCGCAGAGGAGCTGACGATCTCCCCGCAGGAGAGGAAAGACCCCATCGGCGACGCCGCGCATTCTCCGGTGAAGGGGATCGTGCATCGCTACCCCGACCGCGTGCTGCTGATGCCGGTGCATGCGTGCCCGGTGTATTGCCGGTTTTGCTTCCGGCGCGAAAAGGTGGGGCCGGACGGAGCGGCGCTCTCTCCGAAAGAACTGGAAACGGCGCTGGAGTATATCCGGAACGCCCCGCAGATATGGGAGGTCATTCTCAGCGGCGGAGATCCGCTCATGCTGTCGCCCCGGCGTCTGGCCGCGCTGATGAGGGAACTGGAAAAAATCGACCATGTCAAAGTCATCCGTTTTCATACGCGGGTTCCGGTGGCTGACCCGTCGCGGGTCACGCCGGAACTCGTCGCCGCGCTTGACAGCGAAAAGGCCGTCTATGTCGTCGTGCACTGCAACCATGCGCGGGAACTGACGGACAAGGTGAGGGCTGCAACGCGAATGCTTGTCAAGGCGGGGATTCCCCTGCTGTCGCAAACCACGCTGCTGAAAGGCGTCAATGACAGCACCGAAGCTCTTGAGGATTTGTTCCGTACTCTGACGGCGATGCGGATCAAGCCTTATCAGCTGCACCATCTCGATTCCGCGCCTGGCACCGGCCATTTCCGCCTGTCGATAGATGAAGGCCGGGCACTGACGTCGGCGCTGCGGGGACGCTTGTCCGGAATCGCCCTGGCGGAATACATGCTCGACATTCCGGGCGGCTTCGGCAAGGTGCCCGCCGGAGAGTCATGGATTGAGAAAAAAGATGGCCGTTACGTCGCGATCGACTGCAAGGGAGGCAGGCACGCCTATCCTTCGGAAGAGTGAGCCTAGATAAACATATTGCCTCTTAACTGGAAGAGCATTGTGTCGCGCTGAACTTTGTCGGAGGTTTCCAGCGTCTTTGCGATCTCCCTATGCAGGGTCTTTTCAGCCCTGTACTTTGCCGTCCTGCCCCATTTATCCTTTGCGGTGGTATCGGCGAATTCGTCTCTCAGAAAATTCACGAACTTCGAGTGACCCTTTGCGGACGACCGCATCAGCGCGTTTTCGCCGTCCTTGTTCGTTCCGTTGATGTCAACGCCCCCTATTTTCCATCCGTATAGGTCCCATCCGAGCATTTTCTTCGCGGCTTCCAGATCGCCTTTGTCGGCGGCGGCGATCAGTTCTTCAGGAGAGGGTCTTTGGAAAGCATTGAAATTAAATACGGACTTGCGCATACGTTATCCCTCTTGCCTGATTTTCTAAAATTCCCGTCAGTTCATAGCAGAATTTTTAGAATATGTCTACGACAACTACAATGCTTGTTTTTTGCCTAAATTTAGTGCATATACTCTGAACGCATAAAAAATAGGCAAATTATTATGAATAAAGTGAAATTTTCCAAAAAAAGATTCCAAAAGCCATCGGGTTGGGGATGCCCCCCGTTCTGTCGATGATGAACGCTCTGCCGGATCCGGTGATCTGCTTCAATCCAGGGCTTGACATTCGTTATTGTAATCGTGCGGCGCAGACGTTTTTCCAGATGAGCGAGAAGCAGCTTCTCGCGAAGGACATGGTCGAACTGCTGGGCGACAAGAATATTATTTTCGAATCCGTGGAGAAGACCGTTCGCGAAAATCAGACCGTCACGCTGCATGATGTCGGTATCAGGGAAAAACCTGTGAGCAGCGTCATTATCGCCATGGTCGAGCAGGACGCATGGTACCTGTTCCTGATACACCAGCAGTTCTCGTTTCTGGGGGATGAGTGGAACGAGAAGACGAAGTATTCGGGGCATGATTCCCGGAGGACGTCGCAGATTCTGGCGTATGAAATCAGGAATCCGCTCGCCAGCATCCTCAGCGCGGTTCAGCTTCTCGAAAAATCGAAACTGATGAGCGACGAGGACAGGGAACTGACCAACAGGATCGCGCGCGAAACTCTGCGGCTTCGATTGCTGATGGGCAAGCCCAGGATTTTCAATGACGTGCAGCGCAACCAGTACAAGCCGGTCAATCTGCATGAGATTCTCAACCGCGTCGCCGGAATGGCGCAGGCCGAGTACGGACCGGATATCAGGATCGAAAAGAATTTCGATCCGTCCCTGCCCAATATCAGGGGCGATTTCGACACTCTGGTGCAGGCGAAGATGAACATGGTCAAGAACGCCGTCGAGGCGCTTCCCGGAAAAAAAGGCAAAATTTCCATCCGCACTTTCTACGACAGCGCCGCCGGTTTCAACCCGCATACACAGACAAAACTGCCGCTGTGCATCGAGATCGAGGACAACGGCAAGGGCATCCGTCCCGAAGAAATCAACCGCATTTTCCAGCCTTATTTCACCACGAAGGCGGCAGGGCAGGGGCTGGGGCTGTCGATCGCGTCGAAGATCATCGACGATCATGGAGGCACCATCGACGTGAAGAGCGTACAGGGGAAAACTGTTTTCAAGATCAATCTTCCCGTTCCGACGGACGGCTCCAAATCATGAAGGCCTGTAAAACCCTTCTGATCGTCGATGACGACCTGTCCATCCGCACTGTTTCTTCCCTGACATCTGAAACCCTGTCGCAGACTGTGAACAGGCTGCTGAGAGAGTACTTCGCGGCCCACCGCGGCCTGATGCCCCCGGCGGGGTTGTATGACCGTGTGCTGCGCGAAGTGGAAAAGCCTTTGATCGAGCAGACGCTTCTTATAACCGGCGGCAACCAGATCAGGGCGGCGGCGATTCTGGGGCTCAACCGCAACACGCTCCGCAAGAAAATCAACGAGCTGGGCATAGAGGTCAGGAAATGAATCTTCTTCGCGGGCTTTTATGCATTGTTTTTCTGATCGCGGCGCCGATCCCGGCGGCGGCAATGGGAAACCCCCTTGACCTCATTGCCCGGCCCAAGGCGCAGAAACTGGAGACATGGCTCGACAGGCAGCTCGAGGAGTGGAAACCGGAGAAATGCGCGCCCATGCTTTTCGGCGCGTACGACGTCTATGCGAGCGACGATGTCATGTCGCCCAAGGTGCCCCCGGCAATCGACAAGGTCCTTCTGGACAGCCTCATGGAGGCTTCACCGGACGTCATCGTCCTTTACATCCGCCCCAAAACCTATTTTTCCATGAAGGCGCGGTACGACGCCCTGATAGACGGGATACGGCAGGACGGAAAGAAGCTTTTTATCGGCGCGCGATTCACCGATGAGCCGAAAGATTTCGGAACGTACGAAGATGCCCTGACGGAGTACGCCAGAAATATCATCGCCGCGATAAAACCGGATTATTTCGGGATCGTCATCGAGCCGAGGACGATGGAAAAACAGTTCGGCTTCAAGGCGACCGATGAACAGTGGGTGAAACTGCACGATAAAATAGCGACCCTGTCGAAGCAGCTCAGCCCCGGCACGAAAACCGTCGCGGGCGGCCATGCGGGCGAGCTTGGTTTTTTGCGGCTGGTTTCGGACGTCAAAAATCTGGACATCGTCGGGTTCGACATTTACAGCAATCAGGGGCTCGATCCCGAATACTCCGGCTACCTCGGCAAGGGCGATGTCATCGGCAAAACGATCGATTTCGTCAATGCAAAAGGCAAGGAAACGTGGATACTGGAGACATGGACGGCGGCGATGGTCAGCAAGGTGGAACAATACATGAGCGTGAAGGAATATATGAAGCCGGTTGACGCCAAGTGGGTGCGCGCGATGGGCTATTACGCGCAAAGGCACAACATGAAGGCCGTTGTGCCGTTCTTTACCGGGAAATTCTTCTATTACGGGAGGGATCCCGCGGAGCTAAGGGCGGCGCTGGAGAGAAAAGACAGGACGTCCGCGTTTCACGAGTTTAAATCGATGACCGGCGCCGCGCAGTGCCGCACACCGGGAGGATAATATCCATGACGTCTGCCGCGCCCATGCAGAATTCCGACGGATACACGCAGAAAATTCTCCGCTTCGCCTCGCGGCTGGCGCTGTCGCGGAGGGTGGCGGTCTTCCTGACCGTGGCGGCGATTTTCTCGTGTCTCGCCACCTATTCGGTGCTGACGAAACGCTCGACCGACATCGACACGGTTTACTGGCTCCTCAATCTCGACCTGGTGCTGCTGCTGATGATGGGAACTCTGGTTTCCCGCCAGATCGTGCGTCTCTGGAGCGAGAAGAAACGCGGCATCGCCGGGGCGAAGCTGCACGTCCGGCTTGTGTTCGTGTTCGGCGTTCTGGCGGCGGCGCCTGCCATCCTGATGGCGATTTTCTCCTCGATCTTCCTTTATTTCGGCATTCACGCCTGGTTCAACGACCGCGTCGGAACGGCCGTCCAGGAATCCCTCGAGGTGGCGCAGGCGTACCTCAGGGAACACCAGCAGGTGATGCGGGCGGACGTGCTGGCGATGGCCAACGACCTGAACCGGGAGGCCGCCTCGCTGGCCGGAAATCAGGAGGCTTTCAACGAGTACATGCAGACGCAGTCGCAACTGAGGAACCTGCCGGAAGCCATCGTTCTGACGTCCGGTGGAGACCTGCGGGCGCATTCGAAGCTGTCCTTTACGCTTGAGCTTGAGAAGCTCCCGCAGAAAGTCCTGCAAGATGCCAAAAAAGGAGATGTGGTGCTTATGACGGGGGACGGTCATGACCGCATCCGCGCCCTTGTCAGGCTGGACAGGTTTCTCGACAGTTATCTTTACGTCGGACGGCTTGTGGACGCCTCCGTTCTGGCGCACGTGCAGAAGACGGAGGAAGCCGTCAGGGAATATACGTCTTTGTTGGGACGGAAATCGCAGCTGCAGGTGTCCGTGACGGCCATGTTCATGGCGGTGGCCCTGCTGCTCCTGCTGGCGGCGGTCTGGTTCGGCCTGGTTTTTTCCGAGCAGCTGGTGACCCCGATCAGCGCCCTCATCAGAGCCGCCGAGCGCGTCCGGACGGGCGATCTGGGCGCGCGGGTGCCGGAATCCGTCCGGGACGACGAAATCGCCCTGCTGGGGCGGGCGTTCAACCGGATGACCAGCCAGATTCAGGGGCAGAGGGACGATCTGATCGCCGCCAACCGGATGCTCGATGAGCGCCGCCGTTTCACCGAGGCGGTGCTGTCCGGCGCGTCCTCCGGCGTGATCGGGCTCGATGCGGCGGGGGTCATCACCCTCGCCAATTCAAGGGCGGCGGAATTGCTGACCGGCGGCGGCTCCCCGGAGCTTGCCGGCGGGAAACTGGTCGATTTCATTCCCGAAGCGGCGGAACTGCTGCAGAAGGCGCATCAGGAGTCCGACAAGCCCGCCTCTCTCCAGCTTGAATTCGCCGCCGGCGACGGCCCTCTCAAGACGGTGTTCCTGCGCATCACGGCGGAGCGGGGCGGCGAGGGCTCCGTGGCGACAATCGACGATATTTCCGCGCTTGTGTCGGCGCAGAGGAAATCCGCCTGGGCAGACGTGGCGCGGAGGATCGCGCACGAAATCAAAAACCCCCTGACCCCCATCCAGCTTTCCGCGGAGAGGCTGAAACGGAAGTATCTGCCGCAGATCCACGACGATCCGGAGACTTTCGAAAAGTGCACCGACACCATCATCCGGCAAGTCACCGACATCGGGCACATGGTGAACGCTTTTTCGGCGTACGCACGGATGCCCGTGGCGAAAAAGCAGCCGGAGAACGTCGTGGAGGCGTGTCAGGACGCGCTGGTGCTGCAAAGCCATGCATATCCCGATATACGGTTCGGCTTCATTGCGTCGGAACCCGTCATCACGGCCAACTGCGACCGTTCCCAGCTCACGCAGGTCATCACGAACCTTCTTCAGAACGCGATCGATTCCATTCAGGAAAGCCAGCAGCAAAAGCCGAGCGAGGGCAATGTGAAGCTGGTCGTGGAGCGAAAAGGCGAGAATATTTCGATTTCCGTGGAGGACAACGGCGTTGGTTTACCAGAAAAAGTGCGCGACCAGCTCCTGGAGCCCTACGTGACGACGAAAAAGAGAGGGTCCGGGCTTGGGCTTGCCATTGTTAAAAAAATTATGGAAGACCATGATGGAAGTGTGGTATTGGAAGATAGTGTCCGTCAGGACACAGAGTCCGGCGCAAAAGCCACAATCGTTTTTCCAAGGGATGTGAAGTCTTAAAAAATGACAGCGAATATTCTCATTGTCGACGATCAGGACGATATCCGGTTGCTCATTCAGGGCGTTCTGGATGACGAGGGGTACGAGACCACGACGGCAAAGGATTTCCAGACGGCGGTGAAGCTCGTTTCCGAGAAAACGCCGGATCTGGTCGTGCTCGACATCTGGCTGGAAGGCAGCGACATGGACGGCATGGATCTTTTGAGGAAGCTGGTCGGGAGCCATCCGGGAATGCCCGTCATCATGATCAGCGGCCATGGGAATATCGAGACAGCCGTGTCGGCCATCCAGATCGGCGCTTACGATTTCATCGAAAAACCGTTCAATGCCGAAAGGCTGCTGGTTCTGACGCAGCGCGCTCTGGAAGCCGGACGGCTGCGCCGGGAAAATCAGGAACTGCGTTTGAGGTCCCTGGGGGGCGCGACGGAGCTTTACGGCGAGTCGCACCTGATCCAGCAGGTGCGCCAGAATATCGAGCGGGTGGCGCCGACGGGGAGCCGTGTCCTGCTGACGGGGCGCCCCGGCACCGGAAAAGACGTCGCGGCACGGATGCTGCACAAGCGCTCGAAGCGGGCGGACAGGAATTACGTCGTCCTGAACTGCGCGATTCTGTCGCCGCAACGCATCGAGATGGAGCTGTTCGGCGCCGAAAGCGCGACGGGGTGCAAGCAGGGCGTTCTGGAGCAGGCCAACGGCGGAACCCTGTTTCTGGATGAAGTGGCGGACATGCCGCTGGAGACTCAAGCCAAGATCGTTCGTGCCTTGCAGGATCAGCACTTCACCCGCATCGGGGGCATCGGGAAGATCGACGTCGACGTGCGCGTGATCGCCGCGACCAACCAGAACCTTCAGGAACTGATGGAGCAGGGGAAGTTCCGGCAGGACCTCTATTACAGGCTGAACGTGGTGCCTATCGAGATGCCCTCCCTGCAGGAGCGCGTGGAGGACATTCCGCTGCTGGCCAATTATTTCATGCATCAGGCGGCGCTGGCGGCCAATGCGCAGGCGCGCATTTTCGCTCCGGACGCGATGGCGCTGATGCAGTCCTACGACTGGCCGGGCAACGTCCGGCAGTTGCGGAACGTGATCGAATGGCTGCTGATCATGGCGGCGGGAGAAGCGGATCAGCCGATCACGGCGGATATGATGCCGCCGGACCTCAGGCAAAAAGCGGCGGACATGATACACGGGCAGGGCGTGGTGGAGCTGATGTCGAAATCACTCCGCGAGGCCCGCGAGATTTTCGAACGCGAGTACCTGCTGTCGCAGGT
Organism: Pseudomonadota bacterium; assembly: GCA_043806835.1. Taxonomy (GTDB): domain Bacteria; phylum Pseudomonadota; class Alphaproteobacteria; order Micavibrionales; family UBA2020; genus PALSA-926. The sequence continues at coordinate 37,631 of JAZDGQ010000002.1, forward strand.
GAACCGCTTTGGCGGCAATATCTCAAAAACCGCGGGATTCATCGGGATGGAGCGCTCGGCGTTGCACCGCAAGCTCAAGGCGCTTGGCATCCAGACGAACGAAAAGGAAAGGGTTGCAGGGTAGCTGAATGCCGGGATTTTCCTACGTCAACGGCAGGTATGTGCCGCATGGTTCCGCCGTTGTCCATATCGAGGACCGCGGGTTCCAGTTCGCCGACGGCGTCTATGAGGTGATAGCTCTGATGAACGGACGTTTCGCCGACGAGGCCGGGCATCTCGACCGCCTGGAGCGTTCTCTCGGTGAACTGAATATCGCCCTCCCCATGCCGCGCAGGTCGCTGCAGCTTGTGGCGCGCGAACTGGCGCGCCGCAACCGCCTGAAAAACGGGTACCTCTACATGCAGATCACGCGCGGTGTTGCGCGGCGGGATTTTAAATTCCCCAAGGATGTGAAGCCCACGCTGGTGATGGTCGTGCGTCCGTCGGTTTTTGGGAATCTCGTTGCCAGAAAGGCCGTCACCGTGCCCGACATCCGCTGGAAACGGCGCGACATCAAGACGACGGCGCTGACGGCGCAAGTGCTGGCAAAGCAGGCCGCCGTGGAAAAGGGTGCATATGAAGCGCTGATGTTTGATGAGGGGGGCTTTATCACAGAAGGCGCTTCGAGCAACGCATGGATCATCGACAAGGACGATAACCTCATCACGCGCCCCACGCTGGATACCGTGATTTTGAAGGGCGTGACGCGGAACGCCCTGCAGGCGATCTGCAAGAGGAAAAATATCAGGATCATTGAACGGCCATTCTCCGTGAAAGAGGCCTATCAGGCCAGGGAAGCCTTCATCACCAGTGCGGTTGCTCTGGTGGCTCCGATCGTGGAGATCGACGGCCATAAAATCGGCGACGGCAGGCCGGGCGTCCTGACTTCCGCGATCCTTGAGATGTATATGGCTTACGCGACCGATCCGGAGCGAAAGCAGGAACGATGGAATGAAAAGTGAAATTTTCTTCCGATAATACCCTCGCCAGACCAAAAGCGGTTATCTTCGACTGGGACGACACGATCGTCGAAAGCTGGCACAAGACGCTGGCGGCGCTGAATGCCGCTCTGACGGGCATGGGGCGCGAGGCGTGGTCGGATGACGAGGCGCGCCGCCGCGTCGGAGCTTCGGCGCGCGATTTGTTCCGGCAGCTTTTCGGGGACAGATGGGAGGAGGCTGACAAAATCTATTATGATGCCTTCAAGAAGCTTTTTTTAAAGGATATCCGCATATATGCGTATGCGGAAGACATCCTCGCGCTGCTGGCGGGGAACAAGGTGTATCTGGCAGTGGTCAGCAACAAGCGCGGCCCCCTGCTGCGGTCGGAAGTGGAGCATATCCGATTCGACCGGTATTTCTGTAAGATCGTGGGGTCCGGCGATGCCGAGGCCGACAAGCCGGACGCGGCTCCTGTGCATTTGGCGTTGAAAAACAGCGGAATTCCGGCAGGGACGGACGTCTGGTTTGTCGGCGACAGTCCTATGGATATGACCTGCGCTCTGAATTCAGGATGCACGCCTGTCCTGCTGGAGACGAGGCTGCACCCGGAGGAGCTGCTGTCCGGGAGCCCTCCTGTACACAGATTCAGGAAACATAAAGACCTTATGGAATTTTTAAAAGCTTGTTTTACATGACTATTATCGATTTTTCTTGTACTCGCGCCCTTTCCCAACTAAATGTCTAATTATTGGGTTAATTATTTAAAAAAAAGAAATTCACAAAGAAGGCGATTAAAATGTCCGACAAAAGCCAAAATCTTCAGGATAAATTTCTCAACAAGCTCCGCAAAGAAAAGATGTCCGTCACCGTCTTTCTGGTGAACGGCGTCAAATTGCAGGGCGTGATTACATGGTTCGACAACTTCTCGATGCTGTTGCGCCGCGATTCTCTCTCCCAGCTGATTTACAAACACGCGATTTCCACTATCATGCCGTCGTTGCCTGTGAGACTTTCGGATGACGAGGACGACGATGAGATTCTCGTGGAGACCGCCAAAACAGAATGAGTGAAAAAGTCATAGTCCTCCACCCCGTCCTGACGCAGTTCAATGCGGGGAACGAAGGGGAGGCCAGAAAATTCGCGCGCAATCCGGCGGCGGCTCTGAAAGAAGCCGTCGGCCTCGCGCATGCCATCGATCTGGAGGTCGTGCACGCCGAGATCATGCGCCTCAAAACGGCGAATCCCGCGACCCTGATCGGCTCCGGCGTCGTCGAACGCACGAAGGACATCGTTCATGACAGGGAGGCGGGGCTGGTTTTCGTCGATGCCGCCCTCTCTCCTGTGCAGCAGCGCAATCTTGAAAAGGAATGGCACTGCAAGGTCATCGACCGCACCGGAATCATCCTGGAGATTTTCGGCGCGCGCGCCCGCACCCGGGAAGGCCAGTTGCAGGTGGAACTGGCGATGCTCAATTACCAGCGCTCCAGGCTGGTCAAGGCGTGGTCGCACCTGGAGAGGCAGCGCGGCGGCGGCGGATTTCTCGGAGGCCCCGGCGAAACGCAGGTCGAGCTCGACCGCCGCCTGATCGACGAGCGCATCAAGAAGCTGAAGCAGGATCTGGAAGGCGTGAGGCAGAACCGCCTGATCCAGCGTGAGTCGAGAAAGCGCGAGCCGTACCCTATCGTGGCGATTGTCGGCTACACCAACGCCGGGAAATCGACGCTGTTCAACCGCGTCACGGGCGCGGAGGTGTTCGTCAAGGATCTCCTTTTCGCGACACTCGATACGACGATGCGGGCGATCAAGCTGCCGTCCGGCAAAAAGGCCATTCTTTCCGATACGGTCGGGTTCATTTCAAATCTTCCGACGCATCTGGTGGCCGCCTTCCGCGCGACGCTGGAGGAAGTGCAGGACGCAGCCGTCATCCTTCATGTACGGGATATTTCACAGGAGAACACGGAGGCGGAAAAAGAAGACGTGCTCGCCATTCTGAACGATCTCGGGATCGACGCCGAAAAGGACGACCGCATTATCGAGGTGCTTAATAAAATCGACAGCCTGCCGGAAAAAGAACGCGCCGCCCTCCTTACCCGCAGCAAGAGGCAGGGAAAAGCCGTGGCGGTTTCGGCGTTGACGGGCGAGGGCATCGATCACCTTCTGGAGGCCGTGGACGCAAGACTGGGACGGGATCAGCAGGTCGTTTACGCGGACATCCCCCTGACGGACGGCAAGACTTTGGCATGGCTGTACAGCCGAGGGCACGTCATGGACAGGACGGACGACGAAGAGTCCGCGCACGTCAAAGTCGGGCTGGAGCCTGCGGATATGGAGCGTTTCTGCGCGCAATTCCCTTACAAGCTCGGCAAAAGCAAAACGAAAAAGAAGAAGATTAAAACGTCGTGACGGATATTGAT
>JAZDGQ010000003.1:0-9458 GCA_043806835.1 Pseudomonadota bacterium
CCTCTCCGTTTCGCCATGCCGCCGAAGGGCGGCATCCGGCATGCGGCGAAGCCGCTGTTTATAAAGGCGCTTCGCGCGGCCAGACCCCGCCCTTCGGCGGGGTGGCATGTCTATCAGTAATTATAAATTCAGCTATATAAAACCCGTGCCATCCTTCGGCGGCGCGGCAAGATCAAAACGAAATTTTGTTCAATTTTTTCATTTCAGGAAGATAGTCCGTGATCGCCGTGTACTTCACTTCCTTCCCGGAGGCATGGTTGAAAATTTTTGCATAGACGGCGGCGCGCTCGGCATCCAGTTTTTCAAACAGACCCCAGCTGTTTATCCCCAGACCCCTCTCGGCGATGGCATCTATCATGGCGGTTGAGATCGTCATGGTTTCAGGATGCACATATCCCAAAACAGCATCTTTATGCGCGTGTTTTTCCCACTCTCCGCGCACAAAATCAACCGTCTTGATGTCAAAGGGAAGGTACTGGTAATGGGGCTCCCCGACATGATCCTTGTAAATGGGCTCCGCTTCCGGTTTTTCGCCGAAGAGCATCCCGAAGCTCGATTGCGGGAAAAGGTGCGATATCCTGATTAGGCTTTCCATGCAGAAGGAAGACCACAAAATACGCTCCGACGGCAGATGCGATTTTTTGACGGCTTCTGCGATGCGGGGCAGGAAATCATTCTGTTCATAGGGCTGTCCGGAACCCTGCACCCCTTTGATCTCGATATTCACGCCCCAGGGAAGCGTGTGCGGGTCAAGCCTGGCGACCAGCTCCAGCATATCGTCGAATCTGGCGATGGTGCCTTTCCGGCAACGTCCCGTTTTATGTTTTTTAATATCCGCGAACGCCATTTCGCTGAGAGGCATGGAAGGAATGGGATTCCCGAAAAAATGATCCTTCGGCACGATGTTGTGCAAAGTGAACAAAACGCCGTCCCCCGACATCATAACGTCCGTCTCGATATAATCGGCGCCCGCCCTGAAAGCCGCATCCACGCTTTCCAGCGTATTCTCGGCGGGAAGCCTGGTGACGTCGCGCAGGTTTTGATAAAAATCATGGTCGGTGCAGCCAAGACCTCTGTGCCCGCCCAGTGGCAATCGTTTTGTCGCCTGTTTCACTGCGCCTGCTCCGTCGCCGCCCTGACCTGGTTGCGGCCGCCTTTTTTAGCGTCATAGAGCGCGGCGTCGGAGCGTCCGATGAAATCCGTGACGCTTTCCCCCCTGACATACTGGGCGACGCCTGCGGAAAGAGTGATCTGCCCGAGATTTTCGTTGCTTGTTTTATTGATGACTTCCTTGCCCTCCACGGACTTGCGTAAAGTCTCCGCCACCCTGAGCGCGCCCGCAAGGGGCGTGTCCGGCAAAATGATCGCGAACTCCTCCCCGCCAAAACGCGCCGCCATGTCGCGGCCCTTCACGCCGTCCGTCAACGTTCTGGCGACAAGTCTCAGAACCTGATCCCCCGTCTGGTGCCCGTAGGTGTCGTTGAACTGCTTGAAGCGGTCGATATCCAGCATCATAAGGCAGAGGGTCACTCCCGAAACGCTGGCCTCTTCGACCCAGTCGCGGATCTGCTTGTCGAACGCCTTGCGGTTGGCGAGCCCCGTAAGCCCGTCCGTCATGGCTTCTTTCTTGACGTTGTCGAGATTCTTCCGGAGCTCCGCCACCTGCGTCGAGGAGTTCGTCAGCTGGAATTCCAGATCGTGATTTTTTTGCACCATCATTTTCGTGTCTTCGACGATGCTGGAAACGACGCGGCTTAAATCCTCTATCGTTTCGGCATCCTCCATTTTCCTGCTCACCTCCCCGAGGGCATCCCCGTATTCGGAAGTGACGGATTTCGCCGACTTCAGCATTCCCCCAAGCTCGGCGACAGCCTGCTGAACCCTGTCGCTGATGGCCTTGAGCGCGTCGTTCTTGGCCGCTTCGCTCAGATAGCGCTGGTAAAACCTGTGGCAGACCGCCTCGTCCATTTTCTCCGGATGGTTATCGATGGCGCGCACGATCTCCGGGTCGCCCTGGAAATACCGGAACCACAGTTCGTAAACATGGGGAACCGGCTCGAGATTGAGTTCCTCGGCTCTCTGGAACACCTTGCGCGCAATATCATGGGCGCGCTCCGCCCTGTTCGGCAAAGGCGGCGTCTTGATATCCATTCCTGAATCAGCCTTTTCCACTGCCGGAGCTCCAGAGAGATTTCTTGAAGACATCTCTTTCAATCATCCTTAGTTTACCTTAACAAAAAGAATATACAAAAGTACAGAAATGGAAACACCTTAAAATCAAAGGTGTTCTATATCCGTAGGAATATGTTCAATCTGGCTGCGAAGAACCGGCATGATGTCTTCCGGGGCATCCACCATCTGAAACAGGCTTCTTTGCCAGAACGGAGTAAACCCGCTTTTCACCATATGGTCGATCATCCCCATCAGCGGCGTGTAATAATTCAGGGTGTTCATGAAAACAACCGGCTTGTCGTGCAAGCCCATGTATTTCCAGGTCAGGATTTCGAAGGTCTCGTCGAGCGTGCCGATCCCGCCGGGAAGGATGACGAAAGCATCCGACCGTTCCATCATCATGCGCTTTCTGGTGTGCATGCTGTCAACGACAAGAAGCTCGGTCACATCCGTATTGCGAATCTCTTTATCCTGGATAAATTCAGGAATGATCCCGATGACTTCCCCGCCATTCATGAAAACGGCAGACGCCAAGATCCCCATTAATCCGATCCGGCCGCCGCCATAGACCAGACGCACCCCATCTTTTGCCAGAATCCTTCCAAAGCGCTCCGCCCCGTCCTTAAAGGACGGATCCACCTCCGAACCCGTTCCGCAATAGACGCATATAGAATTTATCTTCCTCATATACAAGCAGCCTTCATAAAACCAAAAAATATCCGTGGTCTGAACGGTGTCGTTTATAGCCGAGTTTCTGATAATAAACAAATATCCCATTCCGGACGTTGAGAGGTTTCTGGAAGGACGGAAAGATGATGGTATACTCTGGCAGTTCGATGGAGAACGGCTTTGCCCTGGACGGTCTACATTCTGGAATGCTCGGACAAGACCCTTTACACCGGGATCACGAACGATATGCAGCGGCGTCTTGAAAAGCATGTGAAGGGAAAGGGCGCCAGATACACGCGGGGGCGCGATCCGTATAAAATCGTCTATACCGAATCGCACAGGACGAAGGGACTCGCGTTAAAGCGTGAGTCTGAAATCAAGCTGCTGCGCAGAGAGCAAAAGCTGACCCTCATCTCCCCTCTTCTAAAAAAAAGCTATTCAGCCTAAAATCCATGACCGGATTCCGTATCAGAGGCAGCTCAATGCTTTTTTATCTTCGCGACAAATTTCGCCTGAACGGCAAAACGACCTTCAGCCGGGGGGAGCTGGGTCTGTTGCTTTCCCTCTACGGGACGCATGTCCAGAGAGGAAAATGGAGGGACTACGCCATAGACAGCCTGCCGGACATGGCGGTGTTTTCCATCTTCCGCTCCAGCTGCGAGCAGCCGCTTTATTCCATCACAAAAATTCACAGCCGCAGCCTGATGAAACCGTCGCAATATGCCGTTCATTCGGGAAGCAGGGTTCTGAAGCAAAGCGAATCCCTGCGCGAAATAACAGATTTTCTTGAAGAACAGACATGATGCGTTATTTTCCGATCATGATTCTGTGCGTCGCCCTGACACCGTGGTTTTTCGGAACCGCGGGAGCCGGCATTGAGTACTACCCGGATCCGGTTTACCAGAAGCTGAACGCCGACGACCCGCCTCCGATGGAGGACATGATCGCTCTTGCCAAACAGGGGGATGCGCGCGCCCAGTTCATTCTGGGAGATCTGTACGCAAAAGGAAAAGGCGGGTTTGCCAGGGATCCTGCCAAAGCGCGCCGCTGGTTCGAGGAATCGGCGATCAACGGATACAATCACAGCTTCATTCGCCTGGCTGCGCTCGCAAAGCATGAAGACAAGCCTCTGGATGCATGGAAATGGTACACGCTGGCGATTGACGGTTTCGCGCAGGGCGGCGAAAAAACATTCGCCATCGCCGCCCGCCACAGCCTGATCGCGGACGCGAAACTTCTCCCTGAGGATATCTGGCGGGCCAGAAAATCCATGAACGACTGGGTGCTTGCGCGCGGCAAACGGCTTCGCGCGGCAAGCCAGGCCTGTTCCGAGACTCCATAGAAATCCGCGCGGGTCTGAACCCTAGGAATTTTCCCCGGTCTCCGGCTTCTGGCGGAGGGCGGCGGCGGCCTGGTCGATCAGCAACAGCATGTCATGCGCGCCCTTCAGCACTTTTTCCACCAGCCTGACAGCCGTATCGAGAGGCACGTCCGGTTCCAGGGTGATATACTCCTGCTCTTTCGGCAGCGCCGCATAGAGCTTCGAGATTTGCCCCGCGAGATGCATGTCCAGAAGGGACAGCTTGGCGACGTTCGCCTCGAAAATCGCCTTGCTCAGGGACGGATGCTTCTGCACGATGTCCCCCGCCTTCCTGTATTTAGGCTCTTCGTCCGGGCAGGTCAGGTTCCTCAGCATATCGCCGGTGACCGTCAGGAACGCTTCGATCCTGTTCCTGTTTTCGGTCATCTCCCCCTCCAGCGTGGAAACCAGCACATACCTCTCCCGCGTCAGCAGCATGCTTTCCTTGCGGCGAGCCTTGTCGAATTCGCCCTGCTGGAGGAACTCAAGGCGGTTCAGCCGGTAGTGCATCACGAGCGCCACGATCAGCAGCCCGGCGAAAGGCCCCAGAATCAGCGCCAGCGGCCCCAGAACGGGGAGGCGCGTCTGAAGCCATTTCATGCCGTCGCCGCCGCCGTCCTCCCGTCCGGCAAAGCGCCAGACGCCTTTTTCGTTCAGGCGCGCAGCTTCCTGCGCCTGCACATAGGCGGGCGCGAAGGGGGAGTCGAGGGTCTGGCGGCGGTCGATGACGGCAAGGCCGCGACTGAGCAGCTCCTGCCCCAGATCGATGTCATTGTATCCCGTGCAACGCCCCGTCACGCCCGCCGCGGATTCGGCCACGATCCTGCAACTGACGGCCTCATTTCCGATCAGGCCGTCTATCAGGTCGAGCGCCTTCAGCTCAAGCGGCGTTTCCGGCGTTTGCGCGGGCTTGATTCCCCAGAGCGCAATCCGCACGCCGTCGGCCTGAAGCGTGACCGTATCAATCGCAACCATCGGACGTACGATCTGACGGTCCGGGGCGCTCGCAGGCTCCGCCAGGACGGGTACGGAAAACATTCCGGCGAGGCCGGACAGCGCGCAGAGCGCGGGCGTGAAATAATGCAGAAAAGACTGTGACCGCATAAAACGGATCCCCCCTTACCTTACTCCAAGGCCCACTCTACCCTTGTAAACCTTAAGGATCTATATACTGTTTTATGTATATCATCGACCGGGCGGCTTCGGGATCGGCAGGTACGGGAAAATCCAGGAACCCAGTCCGGACGGGTTGCGGGTTTGCACCAGAACGCGCCCGGGGCCCGTAAAGCGGCAAGCGAACCCCTCCCCGGAGGTCACGGAGGAAACCCAGCTTGCGGCGCCTTTGGTGATGCTGTATTTCATATCGGAATTCCAGGCGATCAGGTGGCCGTTGTCGACCAGAACCTGTTCTCCGTCCGGAATATCGATGGCGTGGATGGATCCGTATGTATGCAGAAAGGCGGTGCCGGCGCCGCTCAGTTTCAGGACGAAAAATCCTTCACCGCTGAGAAATCCCCGCGTCAGGCTCTGCACTTTGGAAGAGACCTCGATTCCCGGGGTTCCCGCCAGAAAGCCGTTCTTCTGGACGGTCAGCTCCTTCCCCGGTTCGATCTCGACCTCCGAAATGCCGCCCGGTATGGAAGAAGCGAACAGCACCCAGCCCGGACGCCCCTTCGCCGTCACATGCTGCATGAAAAAGGATTCTCCCGAGAACATCCGGCCTATCGCCCTTCCGATCCCGCCGTCCACTTTCCCTTCCAGCATCATGCTGGCGTTCATCGCCACCATCGCCCCCGCCTGCGCCTTGACGCTCTCATCCTTCTCCAGAGAGAATTTGAGCATGGGGAAGGCCGATCCCCCGATGATTTCCCATTTCATTTTTCTGTCTCCTTAGTTTCAATACGGCGTCTTGTCTGTTTTCTTCATCCAGTCATCGAAAATGATTCTGGCCTCTTCGGGAAGGATACGCTGAATAGGCTTCGTTCGCTCCGTTTCCGGCAGGACGATCTCGCGGTACAGGAAATCGTCGTCGAAGCCGATGGCGGCGGCGTCCTTGCGCGTATTGGCGTAGTAAATATGATCGAGGCGCGCCCAGTAAATCGCCGACAGGCACATGGGACAGGGCTCGCAACTGGTGTAAATCTCGCAGCCTTCCAGCCTGAAATCGCCGAGGGTCTTGCAGGCTTCGCGGATGGCGGTGATCTCGGCATGCGCCGTCGGGTCGTTGCCGGAGGTCACCTTGTTCCAGCCCTCGCCGACGATTCTGCCCTGCCGGACGATCACCGCGCCGAAAGGCCCACCGCAGTTCTCGTTCATCTTCTGCCGGGACAATTCGATCGCCCGGCGCATGAAGGTTTTTTGCTGTTCCGATGCCGTCATCTTTTCACCTCGCGATTTCGCGTTCCAGTTCCGTTTTTTTATCCTGTCCGGCTTTCGGCGGGTAATAGTCGAACGTCAGCCTGTTCTCCTTCACGCCGATCCTGACGGCACCGCCCTTGGCGAGGCGTCCGAACAGCAGTTCGTCCGCCAGCGCCTTTTTGACGTGCTCCTGAATGACGCGGGACAAAGGCCGCGCGCCCATGGCGGGGTCGTACCCTTTTTGGGCGAGCCACTGCCGCGCCTCGTCGGTCAGCTCGATGGTCACGCCGCGGTCGCCCAGTTGCGCCTCCAGCTGCATGATGAACTTGTCCACCACGCGGGCGACGGTCTCCGGCGCGAGCGCCTTGAAGGAGATGATTGCGTCGAGGCGGTTTCTGAATTCCGGCGTGAAGGTGCGGGTGATGGCCTCATCGTCCTCGCCCTCGCGGGGGACGCGCTCGAAGCCCATCGTGGCCTTGGCCAGCTCGGACGCCCCCGCGTTGGTGGTCATGATGAGGATGACGTTCCTGAAATCTATCGTCTTGCCGTTGTTGTCGGTCAGCTTGCCGTAGTCCATCACCTGCAAGAGAAGATTGAACAGATCGGGGTGCGCCTTTTCGATTTCGTCGAGCAGCAGGACGGAATGCGGATGCTGGTCGATCTTGTCCGTCATCAGCCCGCCCTGCTCGAAGCCGACGTAGCCGGGCGGCGCGCCGATCAGGCGCGAGACGGAATGCCTCTCCATGTATTCCGACATGTCGAAGCGGATCAGTTCCAGCCCCAGCGTCTTGGCAAGCTGCCGCGCCACTTCGGTCTTTCCGACGCCCGTGGGGCCTGAGAACAAATAGCTTCCGATGGGTTTTTCCGGCTCTCTCAGACCCGCCCGCGCGAGCTTGATCGCCGAGGACAGCTCCCGGATCGCCGGATCCTGCCCGAACACCATCGTCTTCAGGTCGCGCTCCAGGTTGGCGAGCACTTCCTTGTCGTCCTTGGTGACGGTCTTCGGCGGGATGCGGGCGATCTTGGCGACGACCGCCTCTATGTCTTTCACCGTGATGTTTTTCTTGCGCCTGTCCGCCGGAACCAGCATCTGCGCCGCGCCCGCCTCGTCGATCACGTCGATGGCCTTGTCGGGCAGCTTGCGGTCGCCGATGTAGCGCACGGACAGATCCACCGCCGCGCGGAGGGCTTCTTCCGAATAATGCACGTTGTGGTGCTTCTCGTAATAGGGTTTCAGCCCCTTGAGGATCTTGACGGCGTCCTCCTGCGAGGGTTCGTTGACGTCGATCTTCTGGAAGCGGCGCACGAGGGCGCGGTCTTTCTCGAAGTGGTTGCGGTATTCCTTGTAGGTCGTGGAGCCGATGCACCGCAGCGCGCCTCCCGCCAGCGAAGGCTTCAGCAGGTTGGAGGCGTCCATGGTGCCGCCCGACGTCGCCCCCGCGCCGATGACGGTGTGGATCTCGTCGATGAACAGGATGGAATCCTCCTCCTCCCGCAATTCAGCCAGAACGGCCTTGAGGCGCTCCTCGAAATCTCCGCGATACCGCGTCCCCGCCAGCAGCGATCCCATGTCCAGCGCGTAGATCGTGCAGTTCCTGAGCACTTCCGGCACGGCGCCCTCGGTGATGCGGCGGGCAAGCCCTTCGGCGATCGCGGTCTTGCCGACGCCCGGGTCTCCTACATACAGCGGGTTGTTCTTGGTGCGGCGGCAGAGCACCTGTATCGTGCGCTCGACTTCCGATTCGCGCCCGATCAGGGGGTCGATCCCTCCCTTGAGAGCCCTGTCGTTGAGATTGATGCAATAAGCGTCCAGCGCCTCGCGGCCTTTTTTGAGGACATGCTCCCCGGCCTCCGCTTCCGAAACTCCCTGCGGGAGGCGCGTCTCCGTGTGCCCCGGCGCCTTGGCGATCCCATGGGAAATATAATTCACGGCGTCGTAGCGGGTCATGTCCTGCTCCTGCAGCAGAAAGACGGCATTGCTCTCCCGTTCGGAGAACAGCGCCACCAGCACGTTGGCGCCGGTGACTTCTTCCCGTCCCGAAGACTGCACATGGATGGCGGCGCGCTGCAGGACGCGCTGGAAGCTGGAGGTTGGCTTGGCTTCCCCGGACGCCGGATGCACCAGATTCTGCAGTTCCGAGTCTATGTACTGCGTCAACTCCCGCCGCAGCAGCTCGATATCGACGCCGCAGGCGCGCATGACCGCCACCGCGTCCGGATCCTCGGCGAGCGCCAGCAGGAGGTGCTCCAGCGTCGCGAATTCATGATGCCGCACATTGGCGCAGACCAGGGCCCTGTGCAGTGTTTGTTCGAGATGGCGTGAGAGCATGTTTTATTCCTACTCCTTTTCCATCGTGCATTGCAACGGATGGCCGTTCCTGCAGGCATAATCCATCACCAGATGGACTTTCGTCTCGGCGATTTCACATGTATAGACGCCGCAGATGCCGACGCCACGGCGATGCACCTGCAGCATGATTTCCGTCGCCTCCTGCCTGTTCTTGCCGAAAAACATCTCCAGAACATGAACGACGAACTCCATTGGCGTAAAATCGTCATTCAGCAAAAGAACCCTGTACATGGCAGGTTTCTTCGGCTTGATGCGGGTACGGGTCAGGACGCCGGTTTCCGTCCGGCCAGGACGATTCTTTTCACCGCCGTCAGATGATAAAATAAGTCTTTTAGTATCAATGATTTGCATAAAATAACGCCATCTTTCAATGCCGGTTCGTTCCCGCAAGTTTAGCACTATGCTCTCCGAAATAATAAGAAACTTGATTCCGGAGCACTTGACTATTTTTGTGGATTTATGTATAAAGAACAAGCTCCACATTAATTTGACAACAGGTATTGTCTCATGGCGTATGCTCACTCTCCCGAAAGAAAAAGATCTTGAAAT
>JAZDGQ010000004.1:0-7498 GCA_043806835.1 Pseudomonadota bacterium
GATGTCAAACAACAGATCGTAGCTTATCCGCGCCGCTAAACTGTCCGAAGAAGTGAAGCCACCTCAGTTCTATCGTTGCATTGGCTTCGATAATTGTTTTTTTCATTTCTGCCGATAACCATAGGAATTTAAAAGCTTCAATTCTGTCGGCATTAAAAGTGATTAATAAAATGATCGAAAAAAGGCATGTTAAAAGTGCTTTCCGATATTCATCATGAAAGACCAAAAAAACAGGAATCGCAAACACACATACAATTGCAAAAGCGGCGAAAAGAAATTTTACTAAATCACTCCAAAGCTCATTGTTCATTTTCTCACTCCCACTCAATCGTCCCCGGCGGTTTTGACGTGATGTCGTAGACGATGCGGCTGACGCCACGGACTTCGTTGACGATCCGCACCGCGACGCGCCCGAGGAACTCGTGCGGGAGGGGGGCGTAGTCGGCGGTCATGCCGTCCACGGAGGTCACGGCGCGGAGAGCCAGAACGTGGTCGTAGGTGCGTCCGTCGCCCATCACGCCGACGGAGCGCACCGGCAGCAGAACGGCGAACGCCTGCCACGTCGCGTCATAGAGGTTCGCGGCGTGCAGTTCCTCGATGAAAATGGCGTCGGCCTTCCGGAGGATGGAAAGTTTTTCGGGCGTGATGTCGCCGGGGATGCGGATGGCAAGCCCGGGGCCGGGGAAGGGGTGCCTCTTGATGAATTTTTCGGGGATGCCGAGGTGCAGGCCGAGGGCACGCACTTCGTCCTTGAACAGGGCGCGCAGCGGCTCCACCAGCCTGAAGTTCATCTTCTCCGGCAGGCCGCCGACGTTGTGGTGCGACTTGATCGTGGAGGAAGGGGCGCCCGTGTGCGAAATGCTCTCGATCACGTCCGGGTACAGCGTGCCCTGCGCGAGGAAAGCGGCCTCTCCCGTTTTTGCCGTGGCCCCTTCAAAGACGTCGATGAAAGTCTTGCCGATGATTTTTCGCTTCTGCTCCGGGTCGGTGACGCCCGCCAGTCTCTCCAGAAAGAGTTCCGAGGCGTCTTCATGCACCAGCGGGATATTGAAATGGTTGCGGAAGAGCCCGACGACTTCCTCCGCCTCGTTCTGGCGCATCAGCCCCGTATCGACGAAGATGCAGACGAGCCGGTCTCCGATGGCCGCGTGCAGCAGGGCGGCGACGACTGTTGAATCCACCCCGCCGGACACGCCGCAGATGACGCGCTCGCTCCCGACCTGCTTGCGGATAAGCCCGATGATCTCGTCCTTGAAGGAGGCCATCGTCCAGTCGTTCCGGCAACCCGCGATTTTCAAGACGAAGTTTTCGAGGATCTGTTTTCCCTCCGGCGTGTGGACGACTTCCGGGTGAAACTGCACGCCGTAGAATTTGCGCTTTTCGTCGGCGACGGCGGCGTAGGGGCAACTCTCGTTTTTGCCGATGACCCTGAACCCGTCGGGAACTTTCACGACGCTGTCGCCGTGGCTCATCCAGACCTGCGGTTTCACGTCTTTCTTCCAGATGCCCTCGAACAGGGGCGAGGGATTGCTTTCAATGCTGATGAACGACCGCCCGAATTCGCGTTTGTTGTGGGAGGAAACAACTTTCCCGCCCAGTTGCTCGCACATCGTTTGCAGCCCGTAGCAGATGCCGAGGACGGGAATGCCGAGGCTGAAGATTTCCTGCGGCGCGCGCGGGGAGCTTTTCTCCGTCACCGACGCAGGCCCGCCGGAGAGGATCACGGCCTTGGGGTTGAGTTTTAAAATGTCCGCCACCGGCGCGTTGAACGGCAGCAGTTCGGAATAAACGCCGATCTCCCGCACGCGCCGCGTGATGAGCTGCGTCACCTGCGATCCGAAATCCAGGATGACCACCGTGTCGTGGCGGGAAGCGGGGGTTGTTTTCCGGGGGGAGTTGTTTATGGTTGGCATGGATAAACCTCTGCGGCTTTTCTAACAGGGAGCCGGATTTCATACAATCTCTCAAATTAAGTCCCGTAAAACAATTATCGAAAATGATCGGCAAAATACAATTTAAGGCTGTGCAAGGCGTTCTTGCTGTTTTCGTGCGGCATGATGTAACATAGCCTTTGTCTGTTCGTCTTGCCACAGACCGGGGTTCAGAATATGAAGTTTTCGATTGCATCCATCATAGGAGCCGCTTTCGGCTTTTTCCTGGTTATCGGCGCCATCATGATGGGGACGCGGAATTATCTCGCTTTTCTCAGCATCGAGGGGTTTATGATCGTGGTCGGCGGCTCCCTTGCCGTCGCATTCATGAGCTTCCAGGCCAATCACGTTATCGAGGCTCTGCGCGGCGTCGGCCTGATGTTCAAGCAGGCGTCCGCCACGCATGAAAACCTTCACAACAACCTGACGGACATCATCTCCTGGGCGCGCGTGGTCAAGGAAAAAGGCATGCGGGGGCTCGAGTCGGAGGCGGACAGTGCGGGCATCAACGATCCCTTCGTCAAATACGGCCTCAACATGGTCGTCAGCAACTACCAGCCCGAGGAAATCCGAACCATGATGGAAACGGCGGCGGACGGTTTTTACGAGCGCGACACCATCCCCGCGCGCGTGCTGACGGCGATGGCGGGTCATGCGCCCGCCTTCGGCATGGTGGGCACGCTGGTGGGCATGGTCATCATGCTCGGCAGTTTCAAGGAGGACATGTCGGGTGTCGGATCCGGATTGTCCGTTTCTCTTCTGGCGACCCTTTACGGCGTCCTGACGGCGCGTCTGGTCTACATACCGGCGGCGGCGAAAATGATGCAGAAGCAGGACGGACTGAGATTCCGCAATCACCTCATCACCGAAGGGCTGGTGATGCTCGTGGCCGGCAAGCCGCCCCGTCATATTCAGGACAGGCTGAACAGCTTCCTGCGTCCGGAGAGCCAGCGTGATTTCGATGCCGAGGCCAGGGAAGCAAAATCGCGCGGGGTCGTATGACCTCGCGATATTACAAGAACAGGGGGCAGGAGGAACACGGCATTGACGACTGGCTGATGACTTATGCCGACATGATCACGCTGCTGCTGTGCTTTTTCGCCATTTTTCTCTCCGTTTCCGTCCCCAAGAAGGCGGAGTTCGAGCAGGCGCGCCAGAAAGTTCTTGAAAAATTCGCGTCCCCGAACTCGCCCGAGGGGATATTCGCCCCCACGGCTCTGCCGAGGGGGGACGTCGATCCCATCGAGAGCAGTCCTCCCGTCAATCCCGATGTGATGCGAGGCAGGCCGATGGAGGCCATTCCCCTGACCGGATACCCGTCGATCGTGGGCAACCTCGTCGATATGGGAGAAGAGGCTGCTCCGAAACAGATCGGCGACAGGATCACCACGATCGATCTGAACAGCGCCCCGTTCTTCGCCAGCGGCTCCTCGACCCTGAGCGACGAGGGAAAAACGCTCCTGGAACCCGTCATCGAGAAGGTCAATAGCGACAGGTTCAGGAATTACCAGATCACCATCGAGGGACACACGGACGACTCGCCCATCAACACCCTCCAGTTCCCCTCGAACTGGGAGCTGTCGACCGGACGCGCGGCCTCCGTAGTCCGTTATTTCATGGAGCAGGGCATCCCGGCGCAGCGGCTGCGCGCTTCCGGATACGCCGACACTTTTCCCAAGATGCCAAACCGCGACGACGCAGGCAACCCCATCCCGGAGAATCAGGCTCAGAACCGGCGCGTCGTCATCAAGCTGGAGAGGATCAGGAAGGCCGAGTGACCCTGCCATGAACGTCCGCATCGACGGGGACAGCGCCAGTTTCCGCCGAAGATAGGGAGCAGGCGGGGCAGTTCCGGCGTTTGGGGATGGAGATAACGTTTGTTTCCATGGTGAGCGCATTCACCATCCAGAGCTTGCCGATGAGAGGGTGGAAAGAAGAATCGTTCACGACGAGCTTTATGGCTTCCATTGCCTGTACGGAGCCGACGATCCCGGCCATCGCGCCGATGACTCGGGCTTCGGAACGGTTCGGAAGAGGGGCTGTCGGCAGTCGGGGGTGAAGACATCTGTAACAAGGCCCTCGCGCCGCATCGAAAACGGATACCTGCCCGTCGAATCCCTGAACCGAGCCGTACACGACGGGTTTTCCGGTTTTGACGGCGGTGTCTCCGATCAGGAATTTTGCCGCGAAATTGTCCGTCGCGTCAACGATGACGTCATAGCCTGAAAACAACTCCGGCGCGTTTTTGTCCGTCAGCTCTTCGGGATAGGCATTCATCGTGATGCCGGGGTTCAGTTGCAAAAGCCGTTCTTTCGCGAGAGAAGCCTTGAGGGATCCCGCATCCTCCGTTTTATAGAGCGTCTGCCGCTGGAGGTTGGAGATATCCACGGTGTCGGGGTCGATGATGCCAATTGTCCCGATCCCCGCCCCGGCCAGATATTGCAGCACAGGACACCCAAGCCCCCCCGCGCCGACGACCAGAACTCTGGCCGCCGCCAGCCTTTCCTGACCGGCGTCGCCGATCTCGGGAAGGAGGGTTTGTCTGCTGTAGCGTGTTTTATGTTCCGTCAAAAATCACCCCCGGATCGAGTTTTTGATGATCTCGAATTTTCTCGGGTTGTCTTTTAGTTTCTTCATCAGGTCGGGGTAGGTGGCCGTCATGGAATCCCAGGGATCGTCGTAGGCATTCTTGCAGCCGATGAGGAACTCGCGCCGCGTTCCGTCCGGCTCGGTCTCGCCGTTGCAGGCGTGGACGAAATACACAGGCGCTTCCTTCTCGTCGTACCGGTACAGCGTCATCGGCATGCCGGAATTGTCCTTTCTCCGTCCCATCTTTTTCGCCTTGCCTTCCTTTATCATCGCCATGAAAAAATCCTGGAATCCGAAGCGCTCCCGCATGACCCGCCTGACCCCTGCATTTTTTTCTTCGAGGATGTTGTCGAGCGTGAGCCGTTCCGGGTTTGTGATGATCCAGTCTTCAACACATGTCCCGTACCAGAGCCAGATGCCCCATCCGTCGCTGTATCTGATCGCCATGTCTTTTTCGTTATGAAGCCGGTTCTTGTCGTCGCAGAATAATCCAGTTGGTTTTTCCGTGATGATCACCGCGCCGTCGAGGGGCCAGAACCAGCCGCAATGCTCGGCGGCGGCCATAAGGCCGGACAGTTTGCCGGTGTCGGTGCCCAGTTCCCTGCCCATAAAGTCATAAGGCCCAAGCAAATTGGCCTCGTGAAGCCCGTCGCAATGCGACTCGAGGGACAAAAGATCCTCGATCTGGGCTTTGGCCTGATCCCTGACCTGAGCCAGAATTTCGGCTCTGATCCGGGTTCCGAGCTGTATCCCTGCCTGCGCCTTCTCCGCCCAGACCTGTGTCCAGACCTGTGTCCAGACCTGAATCCAGACCTGTGTCCAGATGGAATCTTCGATCCGGGGGCTGACCTGATCCCTGATCTGATTCCAGACATGATTCCAGACACGATCCCTGACCTGATCCTTGACAGGCTCTCCGATCTGATCCCTGATCTGAGCCGCGACCCGTGAGCCGATCCTGAGTTTGATCCGATCCCTGGCCTGAGCCAGAATGCCGACCCTGACATGTTCTCCGACCAGGTCTCCGGCCTGCGCTCCGGTCTCAGCCGTGATTTTGGCTCTGGCCTGATCCAGCGCCTTGCCCCGCAGGGTTTTAAGCACCTGTCTCAGCCACCAGACCCCGATCACCCCTTCATACGGGCTGCGCAGCCATATCTTGATTTTCGGGGGGGGCAGGCCGGCGCATGAATACACAAGATCAATGGCCGCACCCGCCTTTTCTCTGCTGATTTCCTGCGTGGACAGGCCGAGGGAAAGCCACTTTTCCCTGTACTCCGGAAGCTTTTCTTCCTGTTCTTCCGTAAGTTCGGTTATTTTCTCGACCATTTCGTTCTCCTGCCGGAAGTATACCAAATATTAGAGATGGATGAACCCTGAAACTTGTAATAAGCTTGGTCGGGTGCAGTTTTTTCAGGGGAGAGTTTGTATGACCGGTTCAGCGAACTACATTCCGGCCGTCCGTCAGCAATACGAGGAATTCCCCTATCCGGAGCGTGATCCGGCGGACGAGAAAAAGCGGCTTCTCCTTTCCTACCTGTCGCGGATGGATGCGGTCAATCACCATTGCTTCAAGGGGCGGCAGGATTTCAGGGATTTCCGCGTGCTGGTCGCGGGGGGCGGCACCGGCGACAACCTTATCGCCTTGGCGGAACAACTGCGGGGAAAGGAAAATTCCAGCGTCGTCTACCTCGATATGAGCGAGGCCAGCGCCGCCATCGCAAGGAAGCGCGCCGATACCCGCAGGCTGGACAACATCACATGGATCAACGACAGCCTCCTGAACATCCCTGATCTGAATCTGGGGAAGTTCGATTTCGTCGAGTGCAACGGCGTGCTGCACCACCTGAAAGACCCTGACGCCGGGCTTCGTGCGCTGGCTTCCGTATTGAAACCGGGGGGCGGCATGAACCTGATGGTTTACGCCCCCTACGGGCGCACCGGGATTTATCAGGTGCAGAACCTGATGCGCCTCATCAACGGCGATGAGGGAAGTCCGCGAAAGAAAATAAAGAATACAAAAGAGATTCTGAAGGCCCTGCCGCCGTACCACTGGTTCAACGCCTCAAAGCTTCTTGGACTGGTCACATACAGCGACGCTGAAAACGACGCCGGCATCTACGATTTGTTCCTGCACGCGCAGGACCGCGCCTTCACCATCCTCGAAGTGCATGACTGGCTTGAAAGATGCGGGCTCAAAATGGCGAGCGAGCCCGGCTATTGTTACAACCAGTTGTCGTACATGCCGGAGCAGCATATCAAGGACAAGAACCTTCTGGGGATGATCCGGAAATATCCTCTTAAAATACAGCAGGCCATCGGCGAAGCTATTTCCACGAAGATAACCAAGCATGAATTTTATGCCGTGCACAGGGACGCCGCAGAACCCGTCGCGAAAATCACGGACACCGACATCGTCCCGTGGGCGGGCATGGCAAGCCACATTTCATTCGAGCAACTGGCATCGATGGCGCAGCAGCACAGGGATACCTTCACGCTGACATTCGACAAGCTGCCGGGACGTCCCATGATCGTCGTGCCGGAGGGGAAATATGTCGCCGACATTCTGCGTAAAATCGACGGCCTCCGTACGGTTGCCGAAATCGTCGGGGAAATCAGGAACAATCCGAAATACAATACGCCGCCGGGCGAAGAGGAAATTCTGCGGGATTTTGAAGACCTTTTTATGTCCCTTAACAGGGGTCACGCCGCCTATCTGAGGCACAAATCGGTAGAGCCTTTCATATCCGCCAAGGAACTCGGCGACAGGGTTCTGTGAATTTTTATACACGGTGGATTGTTTCTATTGGTAAGCCTGGATATTATTTTCCGTAATGTACATTATCACTCTTAAAGTAATAGATGCCCGGTATGTGAAATGCCAGCCCTGCCATCGGGGTTGTACACTGATCGAACCGGCCAACCATTACAAACAAGGAGATGATAAAGCATGAAACATTATATCGGACTGGACGTATCGC
>JAZDGQ010000005.1:0-8194 GCA_043806835.1 Pseudomonadota bacterium
TGGCTTCGCAAAATCGCCAAACGAACCATCGAGACTCTTTGGGACGCTATCGGAGACGCTCTCGACCTTTTCCCTCCTGCCGAGTGCACAAACTACTTCCTGAACTCAGGATACCATCAACCTTTTAGGGAATTGCTCTAGCATACGATTTTTTCCGTTTCCTCAGGGGACCCCATTGATAATTTTTGCGCGGGCCCCGCAGAAACAAGGCGTCCCTCAATCCCCCACGTTCAGGCGCATCTCATCACTGTTGCTGCGGATCTCCGGCACATACATGGCATGGGCCTGATCCGGCATGGCATGGAATTCGCCCGGTATTTCGGCGCGGAGTTCGTAGCGCATGAGGTGCCTGCCCTGCTTGAGCTTCGCGATAAAGAACGCCGCCTTCTGGTCGCGGAATTCCTGATAGACGGGTGTGCGCCCGGATGTTTCGCGTCCGTCCTTGTCCAGCGTGATGGCTTCGCCGGCGCCGCTGACAAGGGAGACGGCCTCAAGACCCGCGGGCTTGTAATCCTCCGCAATCAGGTATTCGTAGTTGTTCTTGGCTTCCAGGGTCACATCCACGCGGATACGGTCGCCGCTTTTCACCGTGTCGCCGTCCTTCAGGGGAGTCCAGTCTTCCGTATAGCCTTTCATCAGGGTTTCCTTGACGGCCTGCCTGAAGTATTCGCGCGTCACGAAAATCTCGTTCCCGGCCTTGGTGACAGGCTCCTCCAGCGTGAAATATTTCGCATGCGCCGCCACATAAAGCGCGCCACGGCCTTTCATGACGACCTTCACGCTGTTGTCCCCGTCTTTCAGAGCTTCCGCCGGGATGTCGATAATGCGGCTGAAAGAGAAAACGTTGGACGCATCCGCATGGCCCTCGCGCACGGACTTGCCGTTGACCAGCACGATGTAATCGTAATCGGGCGCCAACTCGCGGGTCGCCTTCAGGTAATCGGCGAGGCCGAGAATGGCGATGGCCGTGTCGCGGGTGTTCTTCCAGCTTGCGCCCCGGCGGTTCAGGATCATCCATTTCACCGCCTTTTCAAGATACTCGCTTTGCGGGTCCATATTGGCCAGCGCCTTGATGGAGAATGCCGTCGCTTCCACCCCGCCCTCGCTCCAGCGATAATTGACGCCCGCTTCGCCCCAGTGCGCCGTTCCGTTGTCTTTATCCTCCTGCACGCCGTTGATGACGTTCTGGGCCAGGATGCGGCTCCTTTCGGCGTCGCCGCGCCTGTATTCGGACAGAGCAAAGAGAGCGCGCGTGTAGGGATTGAGCTTGTCGCGCATATCCCACAGGCGGCTGCGCTGCCTCTCCATGCGCGGATCGGCGGAAACGTCCGCATGCGACAGACCATGCAGCATCCAGGCCAGCATATCGGGCGCGTCTTCCTCCTCGACAAGCTGGTTTTTCAGGTATTCGGCGGCGCGTGAGACGACATCGCCCTTCACGTCCATGCCCGCCTCGTGCGCGAGGCCGAGTCCCCAGACGACATAGGCCGTCATGAAACGGTCGCTGTCGCCGGTTTTCCACCAGCCCCAGCCGCCGTCGCCGTGCTGGAAGTCGTAAAGGCGCGTGAGTGAATCCGCAGTCATCTTGTTCAGTCGCGAAACGGTGGGGCCGGCACTGCGCTGCGGATGACCCTGAGGGTCTCCGCGCGGCTCCAAAACGTCGCCGATGTAGGCTTCCACGTCTTCGGCGGAGAGGCCGAGATCGCGCATGGTCTTGCGCACGACGACGGCGGGCAGGAAACGACTCATCGTCTGCTCCACGCAGCCATAGGGATAATCCGCGAGATACGGCAGGGCATCCAGCAGATTGGCCGCCAGCGACGGGGAGACCGTGAGGCGCAGGCTGGTCGCTTCCCTGATGCGCTCTTTGGGAATATTGAACGTCAGTTCCTTCGTCGCTTCGCCAACCTCCTTGCTCTTCAGGACAAGGGACCGGGCGATGAATTTCTCGATGCCGTGGGGGATGACGGGATATGTTTTTTCCATGGCATCCGACATTTTTTCCGCCTTGGCGACGGCCGTCAGCCTAGCCATGCCCGCCTTTTGCGCGGAAACGGCCCAGTCGACACGCGCCTGCCCGTGGGCGGGAACATCGACCGTTCCCATTTCGCCCTTCACGACTTTTCCATCCTTGTAAAGGCCGGTGATGGTGACTCCTTCAGTCTTGAGCTCTGGCTGCACCGTCATCGGGCTGTCCGTCATATTGTCGATCAGCGCCGAGATGTCCGTCAGGTCGCGTTCCGTGAAGAAGCGCGGGGCCTGCAGGCGGATCATCAGGCTCTTGTTCGATTTCACCTCGTGCGTCACGTTGCCGACAGCCGTTTGCGACGTATCGGCGCGCGCGGTCAGGCGCCAGGTCGTCAGAGAGTCCGGGAATTTGGCCTTCACCTGAGCGCGGCCTGCGGAATCCGTGACGACCGAAGGCAGCCAGACGACCGTGGAACGGAAATCGTTGCGCACGCGGTCGGGCTCCTGCATTTCGCCGGACGGTTTTCCAGACGCCTCCATCCCTGCCGTTTTCTTCTCGGACATCTCCTCGCTCTTGTCTTTAAGAGCCATCCTGTAGGCCGGGCTCGGAGCAGCTTTACGCCATTCTGAGAGTACATCGCTCTTTTGGCCAAGCGCGGAAACGGCGTTAGTGGGAAAGTTTCCTTCGCTAACTGCGCCCAGGACTCCGCCAAAAGAACCACGCTCCATACTCTTGCTGTCTGAATCCGATTCAAGCTGATCAATAGGGCTGTTCTGCGCGCGCGCCCGGCGCTCCTTTTCGTCGCCGGTGATCAGGTTGCCCGCCTCGTCGCGCACGAACAGGGCGGTGGGACGCTGGTAAAAGCTCGTCTGCGTCTGGATGCTCAACGGACGCTTGTCGCCATAGAAAAACTGACGGATATCGGGAGCGTATTCGCCCTGAATGTAATAAACGGCGGCATCCGTTAGTCCTATCGCCACTTCGGCGCTGACGGGCTTGCCCTCCTTGTCCGTCACCTCGACGTCGAAAACGCCTTCTTCCTGCGGCTGGTAGACGGCCTTGTCAGACGTCACCTTGACATTCAGGAATTTTTCGGCAGGCGGCACGATGACCTGAAGGGACGCGGTCTTGAGCTGGAAGTTCGCGCCGCTGAGGGCCTGTATGAACACGTTTGGCGTATAGTTGGCCTCGACCGGTATTTCAACCAGCTTCACGCTGCCTTCAAGGTGCAGCATCCGGATGTCATAGATATTGTCATTTTCGGTCGTCAGCATCACATAGGTATCCGGCACGTCGGAAACGATCATCGCGCGCGCCGTTTCACCGACGGCATAGGTGTCCTTTTCGGTGATGATCTGGAGGCCGCTGGTGCGATAGCCGATATTGGTGGCCGAGCTTTCGCAAACGAAGACGTTCGTGCCTCCGGTGACAGTCTGGTCATTGTCGAAGCCCGTGAATTCGACAGCGTAATAGCCGTTGCCGTTCGGCTCGAACTCAAAGGTCGCTTCGCCGCGCTCGTTGGTTTTCACGAATTTTGTAAAGACTTCCTGCCCGTTGTATCCCGCCGGATTGACGACCTTGTCTCCCTGCAACACGGGTTCGCGCCAGGTATTGCGCAGGATGGTCACCTTGCCTTCCACCGCCACGGGTTCGTCGTTTGCGGTCATCGTTTTGATAATCACTTGCGCCTTGTCGCCGGGGCGGTAAAGATTTTGTTTCGGCTCCAGGCTGGCGAAGAAAGCTGTCCGGGTCACTTTTATATCGCTCGTGCCCCTGATTTCGCGGCGGCTTTTATCGACCACGCGCACCTCGACATGGTATTGCAGGTCGCCCGAATCCTTGGGCGTCTCGATCCTGAACTTCGCCCTGCCGTCCTTGCCGGTCTTTATTTTTTCCTGTTTGACGAGCTGCCCGTAACCGCCATAACCATAGTTTTGCGGGTACATATCATCGTAATACCAGCTATAGGCGCGCTCCGGGCGATAGAACCGCTGATAGGGCGTCTGGTAGACAAGATATTCAACATCCGCGTCGGCGACCGGCCCGCCGAAATAATACTGGGCATCGACCGTCACGTCCACGGTATCGCCGAGGCGATAGGCCCTGATCGCGGCCTTGTCGTCCTTGGGCTCCGGCTTCACGTTCACCACGAATTCGGGAAGCTTGTATTCCTCCAGCCGGAACAGCGAAACGGAGGACAGATCGGTATTGAAATCCGCCGTGTAAAGCTGGAGGCGGTATTCTCCCAGCGTGGCCTTGTCGTCCAGCGCCAGCGTGTCGTCGAATGACCCGTAATCATTGAGCGTATAGGAACCTTCCTTCACCTGCTTGCCCTGCGCGTCGTAAATGCGCGCTTTCACCTGCATTCCGGCGGGAGAACTGAACAACCCGTCCTTCGGCTGGCGGAGAAGCCCCTTGAAGCTCACGGTCTCGTTGGGGCGGTAAACAGGGCGGTCGGTGAAGGCATAGAGCCACCATTCGCCCTTGTTGTTGTAATTTTGCTGGTAATAGTTGTTCTGCACGAATGCCTGCCTGCCCCCGGAAGTCACCGCCGCGAAAACGCTATGCTGCTGGTTATAGTTACGGGGAGAATTGCTGAGCAGGGTCGTTTTCATCAGGCCGTTTTCGTCCGTGCGGCCATTGTCGGCGATCCATCTTGTCGCGCCCTGCCCGTCGTAATAGCTGTAGGTGTATGCGAGATCGGCGTTGGCAACCGGCTTGCCGGTTTTTGCATCCATCGCCATGAAAACCGCCATATCCTTTGCGATCTTGCTGACCAGCGCGATGTCGCTGACAAGCACGAGGTCATAGGCTGGTTCTGCCGCGCCTCCCGAAGCGACCAGCAGGTAGGCGCCCGCAGGTAGCTGTCCCTGTTTCGGGTCGGCCTTGCCGCTATCATCCACGCGCCGCCATTCCGCGAGACCCTTGTATTCGCCGTGCTGGAGGTGCTTGCCTTCGTCCTTGAGGTCAATATCGGCGGCAAGGGCGACCGGAAGGGCTTTATAACGGCCCGACCGGACGAGGGTTTGCAGCAGTTCCTGATAGCCGCCATAACCGGTCCGGTCATCCTTCAGGCGCAGTTCCGAGGCGAGGTCGATCTGGTAGAAGCGCAGCGTCACGTTTTTGATATTGCGCCAGTTCATGCTGAACTGGATTTCTGATCCAGGGATGAAGTTGTTGCCGACGTTCAGGGACAAAGAAGGGCCGGTGATATCTTCCACACGGCGGCTGGCGTCGTCCGCCCACTGCGAGTCCCCCCGCCTGAAATGCGATACCAGATCGCGGTAGGCAGCGACCGCCTTCATGAAGTCATTATTGTTCTCGTAAAACAGGCCGCGCTGATAGTAAGCATCGTCGGCCCATTCCGTGTTGCTGAAATCGTCGATGATTTTTTCGAATTCATCGAGAGCTTTCTGACGAAACTTCTGTTCACCGGAGTAATGATTCATATAGGACATGGCAAGGCCGTAATGCGCGTGCGCCTTGTCGTCGTCGGTTTTGGCGACTTTCAAAATCTCCTCGAACAAAATCACAAGAGACTGGTTTCCCTGCGGCGGATCGGGCATCACTGCGCTTTTCCCGCCAAGACGTATCGGGCGGATATCGGCGTTATTCCAACCCCAGCGCGATGTGATGAAATCCGCCAGCTGGAAACTGATGCCGATGAATTTCGGGCGCGCCAGCGCGGTGTCGGAAGAACCCGCCCACCAGTCGCGGGCGTCATCCAGCCATTTCTTGATGTCCTGCATCTCGCTGTAGGGATCGCGCTCAATATAATCGCTGGCCAGAGACACTTCCGCCTCCGTCCGCCAGCGGTCACGGTCTTTTCCGTCAATGATCTCCCGCAGGTTCTTTTCCGCTTTTTCGCGGTTGTTTTCATCCTTGCCACGGAGGACGCAGTCAGACCACTTGAACGCGACTTCCCGCATCAACGCATCGTCTGCTTTTTCATCCAGGAACTTTTCATACTGTGACGCCGCCATCTGCCAGGATTTTTCGGCATATAATTTGTCCGCCGCCGCGAGGTCGGAAGAACCGAAGGCATAAGCCGCCTGCGGGATCAGGAGCGAAAGAACCAAACCGAAAAACGCCAGTGTTTTCATGACTGCCTCTTTAAAAATGCAAACTGTCAAACGTAAGACGCTCCCCCGTGCCATATCCTTGGAAAATATTTTCCCGGTATTAGACCAAAATGGCTTAAAAATGTTAACAATAGAGAATATTGCTATAACCTCCACACATGCCTATGCAGATAACCGCCCTACCTACCAGATGTAGTACGCAGCGCCTTGGCTGGTACGGGTTTGGATTGCAGGGCTTGCTCGATCAGTCTGTAAAACAGCTTACCTTTTGAGCGTGAAGTCCTGCGGTTGAATCTGAAGGTAAACTCGTCGAGATAATAAGGCAAGTGCTCGTGACTGATTGCGCCCTGATGCGTGCCGAGAAGCCATCTTTTAAGCAGAGATGCGACAAGGTTGGCCGCTGGCGTGGCGTTTCCGTCCGGCGCATTTTTGTGGACGCAAGGCTTGTGAATATAGCCGTGGACGGACAGGACATTATAGCCGTCCCAGCCGTCAGTGCGGATCGTGCTGCCGGGATCGACCATCCGAAGAGTCTCCTTTGACAGCGTCGCTCCGGAAGCATTCTGAATCGCAGAAAGCCGGATACGCCCGATAATGCCGTTCATTTCTTCCGCCGCAATCAGCACCAGCGCCTTGCGCGGATCGCCGCGTCCCAAGCGGCCTTTGTGCGCGCCGCCGATGACCGTTTCGTCCATTTCAACGCTGCCGCTCAACCTGTCGCGGTCCGGACGAACCATCGCCCGCCGCAATTTATGGAGCCACTCCCATGCCATGTGATAACTGCCAAGGCCGAGAACATTCTGTAAGCCAAGGGCGCCGATGCCGCTCTTCTGGCTGACAACGTACCAGATCGCCTGAAACCATAACCGGAGAGGTTTGCGCGTGCCCTGAAACAGCGTGCCAGAAATTACGGATCCTGCATAACGGCACTTCTCACATCGGTACAGCCCACTGCCCATCTTCCAAAAATCACGCCCGCCGCAGCGCTGACAAATATATCCGTCAGGCCAGCGCACGTTGCTCAGGTACTCCAGACAAGACGATTCGTCCGGAAACATGTCCATAAAATCCATCATGTCGGCAGGATACTGCTCCATACCCGAAAACACTACATCTTGTGGTCAGGTTAGGCAACTGCATAGGCATGACCTCCAAATAGTCGCCTAACTTCCGCCTCTCTTTTAGGGGTGCCCTGATACTGAACCCCAATGGGGCAGGGGATCAGTTTTTGTTCTCGAAAGCCTGATCGATATCCCGGCCCCCGTACAAAATCCGGTCAATGACTACGGTATTTTTTGTGACGTGAAAAGCGATGCTGACGCGATTTTCAAAACCCGTTACACGCAATCCGGGACGGATGTCATCGTACCGCATGCCACGCTCCGGGAAGAGTGAGAGTTCTTCGCAGCAAGCCAAAATTCTCTCGGTATAATCCAGGGCGCGCGGCGGCGCGGAATGCGCGACGATATAGTCATAAATCTGCAAAAGATCGTCCCGTGCTTCGGGCGAGTAAACGATAGTGTACGTCACGTTAATCCTGCTTCACGTTTTTAGCGTGACGATTGCGAAGGTCAGAGAGAACTTTATCGGTGGAAAGACCCCGCGCAGGATTTTTTTGCATGAGGTCATAAACCGGAGCGACAGAGTCTTTCAGCCATTGTTTGACGGCGGCATCACGTTCCTGCAGAGCGCGCAATCCGGCTCGTACAACCTCGCTGGCCGAGGCATAGCTGCCAGATCCGACCAGGGCGTCGATATAGCTGCTTTGCTCTTCGGGAAGGCTGATGGTTCTTTTATCGAGTCCTGACATTGCGAATCCTCCTCTTCTTTTTAGTGTAGCAGAAAGTATGATAGTTTCATACTTTTAGTTGGGATGCGATTGGGTGATATTGTCTTCTCTAATGAGGATTCGCGTCAAGCATTTTCTTTAATGAATAAATCTATCGCATAGATAATATATTGATTCTATTGGTAAATATAGATATTATTTTTCGTAAGGCATATTATCACTCTTAAAGTAATAGATGCCCGGTATGTGAAATGCCAGCCCTGCCATCGGGGTTGTACACTGATCGAACCGGCCAACCATTACAAACAAGGAGATGATAAAGCATGAAACATTATATCGGACTGGACGTATCGC
>JAZDGQ010000006.1:0-18632 GCA_043806835.1 Pseudomonadota bacterium
CCATGCGGATATACCGGAGGCTGAACGGCCCCAGCTTTATCTTGCCCTGCGGCGGGACGACGTGAACGCGCGGCTCGTTGCCCCAGGGATGCTCGCCAAGGGATCGAAGAACCCTCTCCGCCGTGAATTTCGTCGCATACAGGGGTTTTTTCAGCCTCGGCCACAGATAATCAATCGCGCCGATATGGTCTTCATGACCGTGCGTCAGGACGATCCCCAGCAGGGCGTCCCCCAGATCGACGGCGAATCCCGGATCTGGCAGCAGCACGTCCACGCCGGGCATGGAGTCGTCGGCGAAGCCCATGCCGCAATCGACCATGATCCACTGACCCTGATAGCCGTAGAGGCTCATGTTCGCGCCGAAAAATCCGCACCCGCCGAGGGGGACGAAATAAATCGCGTCCGGCGCCATTTTGAAGCCGGGTGACAGCATGTTCATGCAAAAACCTCTCCGGAGGCAATCACCCTCCGTCGTCCGTCGGCCAGCGTGAGAAGCAGGGCTCCCGTGTGATCCAATCCGTCGAAAGTCCCCATCAGCGTTTCTTTCGGCAGCCGCGCCGTGAGGGGCTCCCCCGGCTTGCAGGAGCGTGTCAGCCACGCCTTCCGGATGGGATCGAAACCCTCCTCCTCCCACTGTCCGGCCAGGGACAATATCTCCCGCGCCAGAGGCTCCAGGACATCGACGGGTTCGCAGTCTTTTACGCCCACATCGTGCAGGGAAATGGCTTTTTCCGGCGCGGTGGCGACGTTCACGCCGATCCCGATCACCACCCACGACGGATTTGCGCCCCGGCTCTCCGTTTCGAGCAGGATGCCAGCGGCTTTTTTCCGATTGATGAGAAGATCGTTCGGCCACTTCAGGGTGATTTTCGCTGTTTCGGGGAGGATCGTCTCCAGAACGTTGGCGAGCGCCACGGCGGATAAAAACGACAGTTGCCCCACGTGCGTGCTGTTTGTCCGGGGACGCAGGATCATGCTCATGTAAAGATTTCCCGGTGGAGACGCCCAGGAGTTCCCCTGCCGCCCCCTGCCCGCCGTCTGTTCGTGCGCCCATACCACCGTGCCTGATACAGCCCCCTCCTCAGCCAACCGACGGGCATGATCGTTCGTGCTGCCGACCGTATCCAGTTCGACGATCTTGAGGGAACACATCACTTTACCAAAGACATGACGGCGATTTCCGTTCCGGTCAGAAGGGGCATTGGAAGCGCGATAAAGAAGACGACGACCAGAGACGACCCCAGCAGGATCAGGTTAAGGGTGCCGTCCTCCGCCTTGTCGATCCCCGCCGCCGCATCCTCGAAATACATCACCTTGATGATGCGGAGATAGTAATACGCCGCGACAACGCTGGTCAGCACGCCGATGATCGCCAGCGTATAAAGGCCGGCATTTATGGCAGACTGGAAGATGAACAGCTTGCCGAAGAACCCCGCCATTGGCGGAATGCCCGCCATCGAGAACATCATAATGGCCATGGCGAGCGCCAGCAGCGGCTGTTGCTTCGCCAGCCCCGAGAGATCGCTGATATTTTCAACCATTTTGTCCTTTTTCTTCATCATCAGCACGACGCAGAAAGCACCGATGCTCATGACCATGTAAATGGCGATATAAATGACGACGCCCTGAATGCCGGACTTGTTCGCGGCGGCAAGACCGACCAGAGCATACCCCATATGGCCGATGGAGCTGTACGCCAGCAGGCGCTTGATGTTGGCCTGGCCAATCGCCGCGATCCCGCCGAGCGTCATGGAGGCAATGGAAATCACGACGATCACCTGCCGCCATTGCTCGACCATCTCCCCGAACGGCCCCATGAACACACGGGTGATAAGGGCAATCGCCGCCACCTTCGGCGCAATCGCGAAGAACGCCACGACGGACGTCGGAGCGCCCTCGTACACGTCCGGCGCCCACATATGAAACGGCACCGCCGAAATCTTGAACGCCAGCCCCGCCGTCATCAGCACCATACCGACCACGACGCCGGGCGCCATGACAGTCTGTTCGCCGACAGCCTCGGCAATCAGTGCAAAGCCGGTCGCGCCGCTGAAACCGTAAATCAACGACGCCCCGTAGAGAAGCATCCCCGACGACAGCGCGCCAAGGATGAAATACTTCAGCCCCGCCTCCGTGGACCGGACGCTGTCGCGCTGAATGGCCGCCAGCACGTAGATCGGCAGGCTCTGAAGCTCCAGAGCCATATACAGCGACATCAGGTCATTGGCGGAAATCATCAGCATCATGCCGAGGGTCGAGAACAGAATCAGGACCGGATATTCTATCCGGTTGATTTTCTCCCGTTCCAGATACTTTCTCGCCATCATCAGGGATACGACAGACCCCGTCAGCACCAGAATTTTCATGAAGACAGAAAAGCTGTCCGTGATGAACATGCCGTTGAAGATCGTGGCGCTCTCGCGGCTGGATCTGAAAACGATCACGGCAACGGCAATCAGCGCAAAGACGCCCAGTTGCGCGATCACCTCGTAATTTTCCCTTTTCCAGGATACGCCAAGAAGAAGAAGGAACAACGCCAGTCCCGCCAGCACCAGTTCCGGAAGGATCGCCGTCAAATCGGGGGCTATAAAGCCTGTCATGGATATGCTCCCTCCGGAAGACTTATTGCATTGGCCTCGTGATAGCGCGTAATGACTTTTTCAAGCGCAGGCGCCATAGGATTGATGAAGCTGGACGGATAAATCCCCATCCAGAAAACAAGCGCGATCAACGGCGCGAAAATAGCGACTTCGCGGGCGTTTATATCCGTCATGGCTCTCACGTCAGCTTTGGTCAGTTCGCCGAAAACGACACGCTTGTACAGATACAGCATATAAGCGGCTCCCAGAACCACGCCCGTCGCCGCAAGGAAAGCGACAAGCGTGCTCACCTGATAGACGCCGATCAGCACCAGAAACTCGCCCACGAAGCCGGACGTGCCGGGCAGCCCGACGGACGCCAGCATGAAAATCATGAACACCGTCGCGTAGCGCGGCATGTTCTTCACAAGGCCGCCATACCGCACGATCTCCCGCGTGTGCAGGCGGTCGTACACGACCCCGACGCAGAGGAAGAGCGCGGAAGCAACGACACCATGCGACAGCATCTGGAACATCGCGCCCTGCACCGCTTGCGTCGTCACGGCGAAGATGCCGATGGTCACGAAACCCATATGCGCCACGGACGAATACGCGATCAGCTTCTTCATGTCCTCCTGCGCGAGGGCGACGAGCGAGGTGTAAATCACGGCAATCACGCTGAGAGAAAAAATCATCGGCGTGAAATAGTGGGAAGCCTCCGGCAGCATCGGCAGGGAAAGCCGCAGGAACCCGTACCCGCCCATCTTCAGCAAAACCCCCGCCAGAATGACGGAGCCCGCCGTCGGCGCCTCGACGTGCGCGTCCGGCAACCACGTGTGCACCGGCCACATCGGCACCTTCACGGCAAAAGAAGCGAGGAACGCCAGCCAGAGCCATTTCTGCATCTCCAGAGGAAAAGAAGCTTGCATGAGCGTGGGGATGTCCGTCGTGCCGGACTGGTTATAGATCGCCAGAATGGCTAGCAGCATCAAAACCGACCCCAGCAGGGTGTACAGGAAGAACTTGAACGCGGCGTAGACGCGGCGCTCCCCGCCCCAGACGCCGATGATGAGGAACATCGGCAGCAGGACGCCCTCGAAGAAGACATAGAACAGCACCAGATCGAGCGCGCAGAACATGCCGATCATCATGGTTTCGAGGATCAGGAAAGCCATCATGTACTCGCGAACGCGCTTTTTGATCGACTCCCAGCTTGCAAGGATGCAGATCGGCGTCAGCAGCGCCGACAGGAGGACGAAGAAGATCGAAATGCCGTCCACGCCCATTTTATAGGAGATTTTCAAGGAGGGCAGCCAGCCGAACTTCTCCACGAACTGGAAATCCGCCGAAGCCCTGTCGAAGCCCATGTACATGTAGACGGACAGGCCGAAAACGACCAGCGACGTCGTCAGGGCGATGCTTCTGGCATTGTCGGCGACGGCTTTCTCATCCCCCCTCACACAGAACATGAGGAGCGCCCCCAGCAGCGGCAGGAAGGTGATGAGTGATAAAACGGGAAAAGTAATCATATTCTGCATCCCTACCTTTGCGTCAGAAAAATATAGGCTGTCACGAACACGACCACGCCCGCCAGCATCGCAAAGGCGTAGTGGTAGACGTAACCGGTCTGAAGCCTGCCGGTTTTACGCGCGCCTCCAGCAATCGCGGCGGCGATCCCGTCCGGCCCCAGACCGTCTATAATTTTTCCGTCCCCGACCTTCCAGAGCTTTTTACCGATGCAGAAAGCCGGAACAACGACAAGCCCGTTATACAGATCATCGAAATACCATTTGTGAATGAATAAATCATAGACAACCCCGGACGCACCGGCGATTTTGGCGGGCAGGTTCACGGCCTTCATATAGAGGATCCAGGCGATCAGAATGCCCGTGACCCCGATAAAGGTCGGCAACAGCTTGACCCATCCGGCCACATGATGCGCGTGCAGGATCGAGTCATTGCCCGTAAGGACGAATATGCTGCCTCCCCAGAAATCGAACCGGTATTCTCCGACGAAGAAATCATAGCCCCACCATCCCGCACCGATAGCTCCCGCCGCGAGAAAATAAAGCGGCGCCAGCATCACCAGAGGGGATTCATGCACATGTTCCAGAGCATGATGACTGGCACGCGATTTGCCGTGGAACGTCAGGAACAGCAGCCTCCAGGAATAAAACGCCGTCATGAAGGCCGCCGCAATCCCGATCCAGTAGGCGAACTGGCCAACGGTGCTGTGAGCCGCATAAGACGCCTCCAGTATCATGTCTTTGGAATAATACCCGGCGAAGAACGGAACCCCCGCCAGAGCCAGATTGCCGATCCACATCAGAATGTACGTTCTCGGAATAAGCCTGTAAAGGCCGCCCATTTTGCGCATATCCTGCTCGCCCGACATCGCGTGAATGACGGAACCCGCGCCGAGGAACAGCAGCGCCTTGAAAAAAGCGTGCGTGAACAGGTGGAACATGGCCGCGCCGTAGGCCGACGCGCCGAGCGCGAAGAACATATAGCCGAGCTGGCTCATGGTCGAATAGGCGATCACGCGCTTGATGTCAAACTGCGTCAGGGCGATTGTCGCCGCCACAAACGCCGTCAGCGCGCCTATAACCGTGATAAATTCGCGCACCGGCTCCGCATATTCGTACAGAGGCGACATGCGCGCCACCATAAATACGCCCGCCGTCACCATCGTTGCCGCATGGATCAGGGCGGAAACGGGCGTTGGGCCTTCCATCGCGTCAGGAAGCCATGTGTGCAGCCCCAGTTGCGCCGACTTGCCCATTGCGCCGACGAACAGCAGCGCGCAGATCAGGTTGAGGACGTTAAACTGATGCCCAAGAAACAGAACGACCGTATCCTTTTGAGAGGCCACGTTCATGAACACGTCGTCGTAATTGAGCGTCCCGAAGGTAAAGAACACCGCCATGATGCCAAGTACGAGGCCGAAATCCCCGATGCGGTTCATGACGAACGCCTTGATCGCGGCGTTGTTGGCGCTTTCCTTCCTGTTCCAGAAGCCGATCAGCAGGTAGGACATCAGCCCCACGCCCTCCCAGCCGAAGAAAAGCTGGACGAAGTTATCGGAGGTCACCAGCATCAGCATCGCGAAGGTGAAGAGGCTCAGGTACGACATGAACCGCTCCCGCGCCTCGTCGTTGCTCATATAGCCGATGGAATAGTAATGAACGGCGCAGGAAACGAGATTGACGACGACCGCCATCACAACCGCAAGCTGATCGAACCGCAGCGCCCATGACACATTCAACGCACCGGAGGAAATCCATGTGAAAAGCTCAATCGTGCGCGGAACCTTCTCCAGAGAAATTTCCCTGAACAGGATGACCGAGCAGACGGCGGCCACCGTCATCAGCGCGCAGGTCACGAAATTCGCGCCTCTGGCGCCCAGTTGCCTGCCGAACAGCCCCGCGATCAGGGCGCCCAGAAGCGGCGAGAATACTGCTATGACTTCCATTTTCATCATCCCTTCAGCGAACTGATGTCTTCAACCGCAATGGAGTCCCTGCTGCGGAAGAAGGCGACCAGAATGGCAAGGCCGATTGCTGCTTCCGCCGCCGCGACGGTCAGGATGAACATCGCGAAAACCTGCCCTGTCAAATCCTGCAGATATGCGGAAAACGTCACCATATTGATCTGGACGGAGAGAAGTATCAGCTCTATCGACATCAGGACGACGATGACGTTGCGGCGGTTCAGGAATATCCCGAAGACCCCCAGCGTGAAAACGACCGCTGAAACGATAAGGAAATGTTCGATACCAATCTGCATCATTTACGGCACCCCTGCTCCGGTTGCGACTTTCACTATTTTAAGTATGTCTTCCGGCCTGCTGGCGACCTGTCCGGAAACATCCTGCTTCCGGACGCCGGTGCGTTTGCGCAGGGTGATCGTGATCGTCCCGATCATCGCCACAAGCAGGATAAGCCCCGCCAGCTGGAAGAGATAGATGTAATCGGTATAGAGCACCAGCCCCAGGGCATGGGTATTAGTGGCCACACTGGCGTCAGGCGGAGATGCCACACGCATCATCGCGCCAGGCTCCACCTTCCACGACGAATAAATCCAGATCAGTTCCCCCAGAAGCACCAGCCCGACAACTCCGCCGATGGAAATATATTTCATCATCCCCTTACGCAGCCCGGCGGTGTTGATGTCCAGCATCATCACCGCGAACAGGAACAGGACCGCCACCGCGCCGATGTACACGATAGCCAGCGTCATGGCTATGAATTCGGCTCCCAGCATCACGAACAGACTCGCCGCGTTGAAAAAGGCGAGAACGAGAAACAGGACGGAATGCACGGGGTTCCGCACCGAAATGACCATGATGGAGCTGAATATCAGTATCGCCGAGAACACATAGAAGAAAATAGCTGGAATCATTTTTTCTCGTCCCTTATCTATACTTCGCGTCGGCTTCGATGTTGGCGGCGATCCGCGCTTCCCACCTGTCGCCGTTGTCCAGAAGCTTCTGCTTGTCGTAGAGCATTTCCTCATGAGTCTCCGTCGAGTACTCGAAGTTCGGCCCCTCGACGATGGCGTCGACCGGGCAGGCCTCCTGGCACAGGCCGCAGAAAATGCACTTGGTCATGTCGATGTCGTAGCGCGTGGTGCGGCGGCTGCCGTCGTCGCGCGGCTCGGCCTCGATGGTGATCGCCAGAGCCGGGCAGACCGCCTCGCACAGCTTGCAGGCGATGCAGCGTTCTTCCCCGTCGGGGTAGCGGCGCAAGGCATGTTCGCCCCGGAAGCGCGGGCTGATCGGCCCCTTTTCAAAGGGATAGTTGATCGTCACGTTCGGCCTGAACATATAGCTGAACGTGAGCGCAAAGCCCTCGATCAGCTCTATCAGGAAGAAACTGCGGACGATTCTGATGAAAGACGACATATCCACTCTCTCTCCTTACATGCCCGGCAGTGCGCCGGCATAAAGCAAAACTCCCGCCACGACGACGACCCAGAGCAGGGTGAAGGGCAGGAAGACTTTCCAGCCCAGGCGCATCAGCTGGTCGTACCGGTAGCGCGGCAGCGTCGCGCGCGCCCAGATGAACAGGAACAGCACGAAACAGACTTTCATCAGAAGCCAGAGGAACCCCGGCACGAAACTCAGAGCCGCGATCCCGAACGGCGGCAGCCAGCCGCCGAGGAACAGGATGGACGTCAGCGCGCTCATCAAAATCATGTTCAGGTATTCGCCGAGGAAAAAGAGGGCGAAGGTCATGGAGGAATACTCCACGTTGAAGCCGCCCGCCAGCTCCGACTCGCCTTCCGGCAGGTCGAACGGGGAGCGGTTGGTTTCCGCCAGCGCCGAGATGACGAACACAACGAACATCGGAAACAGCAGGAGGGATACCCACAAAGGACGCTCGGCTCTGACGATCTCCGACAGGTTGAGCGATCCCGTCGTCAGCAGGACGGTGACGAGCACGAGGCCGATGGACACCTCGTAGGAGATCATCTGCGCGGCGGAGCGCAGTCCGCCGAGGAGGGAATAGCGGGAATTGGACGACCATCCCGCCAGCACGATCCCGTAGACGCCGAGCGACGAGACCGCATAAAGATACAGAATTCCGACATTGATGTCGGCCAGCACCAGGCCGTCGCCGAAGGGAATCACCGACCACGCCACGAGGCTCAGCATGAACGTCAGCATCGGCGCCATCACGAACAGGAACTTGTTCGCGCCGCTCGGGATGACGGTCTCCTTGCCCAGCAGCTTGAGCCCGTCGGCCAGAGGCTGGAGAAGCCCGAACACGCCCACCATCATCGGCCCCTGCCGCAGGTGCATCGCCCCCATGATCTTGCGCTCGGCGTAGGTCAGGTACGCCATCGCCACCAGCAGCGGCACGACGATCACCAGTACCTTCACGACGATCCACAGCAGAGGCAGGATATAGAGAACCATGTATTCGTTTTGCATCAGATCAGCCATGCGCCACCGCCTTTTCCTTCTCCGTCTTCAGGAAAGCATGGGTGCATTCCGCCATGGTCTTCGAGGCGCGTGAAACCGGATCAGTCATGTAGAAATTGTCAACCGGCAACGCAAACGGAGCCTTGTCGCATTCGCCTTCCTTGCCGAAATGAGACCACGGAGCCGGTTTCACTTTGTCGATGTCTCCGAATAGGGCATTTTCCCTGACAAGCCGTTGGCGCACCTGCGCGAGAGTGTCGTAAGGCAAAGTCTTGCCGACGGCCTCCGACAATGCACGCAAAATTTTCCAGTCCTCCCGCGCCTCTCCGGGAGGGAACACGGCCTGATGGGCGGTTTGCGGACGGCCTTCGATGTTCACATAGGTCGCGTTCTTTTCTGTATAGACCGCGCCCGGCAGAATGACGTCCGCCCGCGCCGCACCTCTGTCTCCGTGATGCCCCTGATAGATCACGAACGACTGTTTGCCGATCTTCTCCATCGGCAGTTCGTCCGCGCCGAGCAGGTAAATCACGTCCAGATTCAGCAAATCCTCAAGGCTTGTCTTGCTGACGCACTCCAGTTCAAGCGCGCCGACGCGGCTCGCGGCGGTATGGAGCATGTTGAAGCCGTTCCAGCCGTCCCTGACCATTTTGTATTTTTCGGCGACCTTGCGGGCGAGCGCATGGACGGCCATGCCGTCCGCGCGGCGCAACGCCCCCGCGCCCAGAATAATCATCGGGTTTTGCGCCTTGCCGAGAATTTCCGCGAAAGCACCCTGCCCGTTCAGCAATTCTTCCAGAGCGCCGACATCCGCACCAAGATATTTGAAAGGATAGTTCAGGTTGATCGTTTTCGCGCCGATCACGCCGACCTTGATCCGCTTCGCCAGCCAGGTCTTGCGGATGCGCGCATTCACCAGAGCCGCCTCCGTGCGCGGATTTGTTCCGACCAGCAAAATCGCGTCGGCGTTCTCGATGCCGGAAATCGTCGTGTTGAAGCGGTAGCCCGAAGGCTGCATTGCGTCGAACTGCGCTCCGTCCTGACGGCATTCGATATTCGCCGATCCCAATGCCCCCATGAGGTCTTTCAGGACGATGATGGATTCGCAGTCCGCGAGATCGCCAATCACCGCGCCGATTTTCTTGCCGTCCGCGCCTTTCAGCCTGTCGGCGATGGCGGCGAAAGCCTCCTGCCACGTCGCGGGCTTCAGCTTGCCGTTCCGGCGCACATACGGCGTATCCAGCCGCTGGTTTTTCAGGCCGTCCACCACGAAGCGGGTCTTGTCGGAAATCCATTCCTCGTTCACGTCTTCATGCAGGCGCGGCAGAATACGCATCACTTCTCCTCCACGCGCATCAATGCAGATACTGGAGCCGACGGCGTCCATCACATCAATACTTTCTGTCCTTCTCAACTCCCACGGACGCATGGTGAAGGCGGTCGGCTTCGAGGTCAGCGCGCCGACGGGGCAGACGTCAATGAGGTTTCCGGACAACTCGGACGTTATCATCTGATCGACATGCGTGCCGATCTCAAGGTGGTTGCCGCGATTGAGCGCGCCAAGTTCCTCCACGCCCGCGATTTCCGTGCAAAAGCGGATGCAGCGCGTGCAGTGGATGCAGCGGGTCATCGCGGTTTTCACCAGAGGGCCGAGGTCTTTGTCGGCGACGACGCGCCTTTCCTCGCAGGAACGGGAACGGTCATAGCCGCAGGCCACCGCCTGATCCTGCAAGTCGCACTCACCGCCCTGATCGCAGACCGGGCAGTCGAGGGGATGGTTGACGAGCAGCATCTCCATCACGCCCTTGCGCGCTTTCTGCGCCATCGCTGAGTTCGTGAACACCTTCATGCCGTCGGCGCAGGGGATCGCGCAGCTCGCCAGAGGCTTCGGCGATTTTTCGACCTCGACGAGGCACATACGGCAGCTGGCCGGAACGGACAGCTTGTCGTGATAGCAGAAACGCGGGATCTCGATCCCAAGCTGCTCCGCCGCCTGGATAATAGACGTTCCCGGCTCCACCGTGACTTCCCTTCCGTCGATTGTCAGTTTAGGCATTGTTATCCTCACCGATCCGCTTTAAATCGCCTTCATTTTTCAAGAGCTTTGTATCCTCGGACTTGACGCGCCTCTCCAGTTTCTGAATGTCATCCTCAGGCGGGAGCCTTTCGGGATAAATCTCACTCTTCGAGAGAACCTGCCGGACATCTTTATTATTTTTCACATGTTCGTCGGCGATCTTGCTGACTCCCCACAGTTCCAATTTACGGACATTAAAATCCGTAATCGCCGCAGCAAATTCTTTTGCCTTGAGCGTAACGGTCGGCAGAAAATCGGCGAGGGCTCTCGAACTTTTCACACCAAGACGACGTTTCATATCCGCCGTATTATTTCCCCCAAAAAGCGCATTGTCCCCCTTGGATCTGATAACAGCAAACCCCTTGTCATCAACGTCTCTCTCATAAAGAGTTGAAGAAAGCTGTTTTTCAGTCTCACTTAACTTTGCGCGAGCCTGTAACCGCTCCGTTAACTTCATGCGTTCTTCAAGTAATTCCTGTTTGCGGGTTTGGATAGCAAAGTAACTTTGAGCAAAAGCGATGGCCTCTTTTCTGGGGTCTCCGTTCTGGGCAATAAGATAACAGGCATAGCGGGTTAACATTAAGTCGTTGATTTCTCTTGATGTTTCAGAACCGATATCGACCATTTTGTTGACGTCAACAAAATGGTTTTCGATGGGTTGACCGCTATTCTTGCAAGCTATTTTTGCCTTTTCTATAACATCGCTAAAATTGCGCCACTCCTTGTATTCCAGCAGCGGCTGAATCTCACGCGCAAACCAGTAGGCAACTCCATTTTCATTTTTGGATATATTCTCAAAACTCTTATGCAGACTGGAAATAATTTCTTGTTTCATTCTTAATCCCTACGCCGCAATCCTCTTCCGGTATTCCATTATCCGCCGCTCCATTTCAGGGCGGAAGTGCCTGATAAGCCCCTGGACGGGCCAGGCCGCCGCGTCCCCGAGGGCGCAGATCGTATGGCCTTCGATTTCGCTGCAGAGATCGAGCAGCATGTCGATTTCTTCCAGTTCCGCGTCGCCGCGCACCATGCGCTGCATGATGCGGTATATCCATGTTGTGCCTTCGCGGCAGGGCGTACACTGACCGCAGCTTTCATGCGCGTAGAACCGCGACAGCCGCATGACAGCGTAAACGATGTCGGTGGATTTATCCATGACGGTCACCGCCGCCGTCCCCAAGCCGGAATACGCATCCCGCAGGTTGTCGAAATCCATCAGGACGGTGTCGCAGACGCTCTTTGGAATCAGGCGCGTCGAAGAACCGCCGGGAATGACCGCCAGCAGGTTGTTCCACCCGCCGCGCACGCCACCGCCATGTTTCTCGATGAGTTCCTTCAGTGGAATGCTCATCGCTTCCTCAACGTTGCAGGGATTGTTGATGTGGCCGGAAAGGCAGAAAATTTTTGTGCCACGGTTTTTCTCGCGCCCGATGCCGGCGAACCACGCCGCGCCACGCCGGAGAATTTCCGGCACCACGGCTATCGTCTCGACGTTGTTGACGGTCGTCGGGCAGGAATAAAGCCCCGCCCCCGCCGGAAACGGCGGCTTGTTGCGGGGAAAGCCTTTCTTGCCCTCGATGCTGTTCAGCAGGGCGGTTTCCTCGCCGCAGATGTAAGCTCCCGCGCCGCGGTGTATATAAAGGTCGAAATCCCAGCCGGAACCGGCGGCGTTCTTTCCGAGCAGCCCCGCGGCACAGGCTTCGTCAATTGCCTTCTGGAGCGCGAGGGCTTCGCGGTAAAACTCTCCGCGTATGTATATGTATGCCGTATGCGCTCCCATCGCAAAGCCCGAGAGCAGCGCGCCTTCGATCAGCTTGTGAGGCTCGTTGCGGAGGATGTCACGGTCCTTGCAGGTTCCAGGCTCCGACTCATCGCCGTTGATGACGAGATAGCTCGGACGCCCGTCCTTTCCCGGCTCCTTCGGCATAAAAGACCATTTCATCCCCGTCGGGAAACCAGCCCCGCCGCGCCCGCGCAGCTCCGATTTTTTCACTTCATCGACGATCCAGTCGCGGCCTTTGGCGAGAAGGTCTTTCGTGCCGCTCCAGTCACCACGCGCCTGTGAGGATTTCAGGTCAGCGCCCTGCCAGCCGTAGAGGTTCGTGAAAATCCTGTCCTTGTCACTGAGCATCTTTTACACCACTTTTTTTAGCCTGTTCATGCAGGCAGGTCGCCCCCTGCACACCCATCGACGACTTGCGGCTCGTTTGCGACCCATGCGCGGGCTTCCGGCCCGCCTTCAGGTCGTCCAGCACGCGCACGACGTTCTCCGGCGTCAGGTCTTCATAGAAATCGTCGCCGTTCCTCTGGATCACAGGAGCGTTGACGCAGGCGCCGAGGCACTCCACCTCGGACAGCGTAAAGTTTTTGTCCGGCGTCGTTTCGCCCATCTTGATGCCAAGATGCTTTTCGCAGGCCTTCATCACATCCGCCGAGCCCCTCAGCCAGCAGGGTGTCGTGGTGCAGAACTGGAGGTGATGCTTCCCCTTCGGCTGCAAATTATACATGGTGTAGAACGTCGCCACTTCGAAAACCCGGATGCGGGGCATGTCGAGAATGCGCCCGATTTCCTCCATCGCCGCCTCGGGAATCCAGCCGTCGTTCTGAAGCTGGGCAAGATCGAGCAAGGGCATGACGGCACTCGCCTGTTTCCCCTTTGGATATCTGGCAACGATGGATTCGATCTTCTTCATGTTTTCGGAAGAGAACCTGAATTCCCCCGGTTGCGTAAAACTTGCTTTATGAGCGGCACATGACATGATTATTTCCCTCTATCGATCCACATCGCCGAAAACAACGTCAACCGTTCCGATGACGGTGACGACGTCCGCCAGCATGTGCCCCCTGCACATCATGTCCATGCCCTGAAGATGCGTGAACGTCGGCGAGCGCATGTGACAGCGCCAGGGCTTGTTCGTTCCGTCCGACACCAGATAGACGCCGAATTCGCCTTTCGGCGCCTCGATAGCCGTATACGTCTCCCCCGCCGGAACGTGGAATCCTTCGGTATAATACTTGAAGTGATGGATGAGCGCTTCCATGGAGGTTTTCATCTCGGCGCGCTTCGGCGGCGCGACCTTGCGGTCGTCGATCATCACAGGGCCTTCCGGCATCTTCTCAATCGCCTGCTTCATGATTTTGGCGGACTGGCGCATTTCCTCCATGCGAACCAGATAACGGGCGTAGCAGTCCCCCGTCGTTCCCACCGGAATGTCGAAATCCATGTCGGCGTAAACGTCGTAGGGCTGGGACTTGCGGAGATCCCACGGCACGCCGGAGCCCCGCAGCATGGGTCCTGTGAAACCCCAATCAAGCGCCTGTTCCTTCGTGACGACGCCGATGCCCACGGTGCGCTGCTTGAAGATGCGGTTTTCGGTCAGCAGCGTGTGCAGGTCATCGACGAGCTTGAGAACCGTGTCGGCGTAGACGTACATCTCTTCGAGCATGCCGTCTGGCAGGTCCTGATGCACGCCGCCCGGGCGGAAATAATTCGTGTGAAAACGCGCCCCGCTCACGCGCTCGAAAAATGACATGCCGCGCTCGCGCTCTTCAAAGCCCCAGAGCGCGGGGGTTATGGCGCCGCAGTCCATCACGTGCGTGACGATGCTGAAAATATGATTGAGGATGCGCCCAAGTTCCGCAAACAGCACGCGGATATGCTGCGCGCGCGGGGGAGCCTTGACCCTGAGCAGCTTCTCGACCGCCAGCACGAAGCCGTGCTCCAGATTGATCGGAGATATATAGTCGAGGCGGTCGAAGTACGGAACCGACTGGAGGTACGTCTTGTTTTCGATCAGCTTTTCGGTGCCCCGGTGCAGCATGCCGATGTGCGGGTCGGCGCGCTCCACCACCTCCCCGTCCAGTTCGAGGACGAGGCGCAAAACGCCATGCGTCGCCGGGTGCTGCGGCCCGAAATTCATCGTATAGGTTTGTTTCTTCTTCTCGAGGGCGTTGGCGCTTGCGGTCATTTGCCACCCGTTTTCGGTTTACAGTTTTTTCCATCACCGGCGGCCTGCACCGCCGTCATGCCCTCCCACGGGCTGGTGAAGTCGAAATTGCGGAAGTCCTGCGCCAATTTCACGGGCTCGTACACCAGACGCTTTTCCGCCTCGTCGTAGCGAAGCTCGACGAACCCCGTCAGGGGGAAGTCCTTCCGGAGCGGATGACCCTCAAAGCCATAGTCGGTCAGGATGCGCCGCAGGTCGGGATTACCATTGAAAAATATGCCGAACATATCCCACGTCTCGCGCTCGAACCATCCGGCGGAGCTGTAGAGATCGGTGACGGTATCAACCTGCGCATTCTCCCCCGCCATGACCTTGACCCGGATGCGATGGTTGTGCCGCAGACTGAGGAGGTTGTAGACGACGTCGAAACGCTCCAGGCGGTCGGGATAGTCCGCGCCGCAGATATCAACGAGCATCTGGAAGGCGCACTTTTCGTCGCTTTTCAGGAAGGAGAGGAACCCGTGCAGAGCCTTGCGGCGCACCGTCACCGTCAGTTCGCCTAGGACGGTCTCCCGCTTGAGAAGGGCGGGCGCCTGCATTGCTGCAATATATTCTCCCAGAGTTTGCGCCTTTTCATTCATCGTTTTGACCTCACAGAATTTCATGAAATTAACAGGTTTTGACCCTAACGCACCAGCCTTGTGTCTTCGCGCTGGATTTTCTTCTGCAATTGCAGGATGCCGTAGACCAGAGCTTCGGCGGTCGGCGGGCAGCCGGGCACATATATATCGACGGGCACGATCCGGTCGCAGCCCCGCACGACGGAGTAGGAATAGTGGTAGTACCCGCCCCCGTTGGCGCACGATCCCATCGAGATCACCCACTTCGGCTCCGCCATCTGGTCGTAGACCTTGCGGAGCGCGGGCGCCATTTTGTTGGTGAGCGTCCCCGCCACGATCATGACGTCCGCCTGGCGCGGGCTGGGGCGGGGAATGACGCCGAAACGGTCGAGGTCGTAGCGGCTCACATAGGAATGGATCATTTCTATGGCGCAGCAGGCCAGACCGAACGTCATCGGCCACATCGACCCCGTCCGCGCCCAGTCGAGCAGATCGTCCAGACGGGCCACGACAAAGCACTTGTCCTGCATCTCTCCCGCCGCCTCCCTGACGAGCGTGTTTTGTATCCGGCTCTGAGGCACAGGCTGCATGATGCTCACTCCCAATCCAGGGCGCCCTTGCGCCACTCATAAACGAACCCGACCGTCAGAACGCCCAGAAAGGCCACCATCGACCAGAAGCCATAGAAGCCTGTCTGCCCGAGCGTGATCGACCACGGAAACAAAAACGCCACTTCAAGATCGAAAATGATGAAAAGGATGGAAACGAGATAGAACCGCACGTCGAACTTCGACCGCGCATCGCCGAAAACGCCGAATCCGCACTCATACGGGGAG
Source organism: Pseudomonadota bacterium (assembly GCA_043806835.1). Classification (GTDB taxonomy): domain Bacteria; phylum Pseudomonadota; class Alphaproteobacteria; order Micavibrionales; family UBA2020; genus PALSA-926. The sequence continues at coordinate 15,986 of JAZDGQ010000006.1, forward strand.
TTTTTCGAAGCGTCCGGCTTCTGTTTCGCCACGATATAAGAGGCCAGAACCATGGCCATCGCCAGACCCGCCGCTATGCCGAGAAAAACAATGATCGGGAAATAATGTACCAGAAGCTGTGTGACCATGCCTGAAAGCCTTTGACGCAATGTGCGCCCTGATGAAAAACAATGGAATCACTCGGCAACATTATTACTCCGTTGACGCGCTGCGTCAAAGAGCTTTGTTATCTTAATGTATGATATAATACAGGAGCGGAGGAACAAAAACAGAGTAAAGAAAAAGTGGCGCGAGTGACGGGACTTGAACCCGTGGCCTCATGCGTGACAGGCATGCGCTCTAACCAACTGAGCTACACCCGCGTGTGTCAGCGAGGTTTCTTTTATGACGGAGTTCCGGCTCCCCGTCAACCAAATTAATAGCAACGCTCCTCGTCGAATTTTTCACGATCCCTGCCGCATTCGCGGCAAAAATTTTCCCCTGACTCCGGATTCAGAAGACGCGCCGGTTCCAGATTCACGATAAATCCTCATATCCGAGTCGATGAATGCTTTGCAGGACATTGATATGACTTTGTAAATTTCTGGTTAATGATCCCTTCATCTGTTTATGGGATACTATATATGGTATACGCTTGAATTTACTTGGGAGTTGCTGGTGTCATGCCGGAACAAACCATAAACATTCTTTCCCTCGGAATGAGCCTGAGGACTCTTTGCAGAAAATTATGCATTCTCGCCGTAAGCTGCATCGCCTTCGCCCTCAGTGCCTGCATCCCGGTCGGCGATCAGGAAATCAACACCGAGCTTTTCAAAAGCAAGGAAGATTTGAGGATGCGGGTATCGGCGCTCGCGCCGGGAATGACGAAAAGGAACGTGTTCGAAACGATCAGCATCTCTCCCGAAAAATTCTCGCGCATGAACACGCAGGAAGTGCAGATGAGCATCTACGGCAATTCGATGGTGCAGGGAACGCCGGAGCAACTGGAGCAGTTCAAGCAGAGGATGCTGGCGTACGAAGGATATTCCCTCCCCTACCGCGAGATCAAGAGCAGCGGTTCGCTGGGCTTCGGCTCGCTGAAGGTCAACAAGAACGGCTATGACCTGCAGCTTGTGGTGATTTTCGAGCGAGGACGGCTCCTGCGCGCCTCCGTCGACGGAAACCAGGACGTCAACCTGGACGAGAACGAGTCCATGTGGAACATCCTGCTGAAGAAGGGCACCGGCATCGGGTTTTAGAGCCACGACCCTGATTAACCACAGCTTGTTGAGAGGTGATCTGCTGCTGCATGGGCAGCAGCGATGGTGCCATCATCCCCCACCAAGAGCCTATGAAAAATTTTAAAGTTATCGGCCCTGGTTTCTTCTTTCCAGTCATCTCTAAAACAAATATCCCGCGTAAATTCGATCAGATCCTGAACTACTCTTTCCCACAAGTAGTATGCAAGCGTCATCCAATCAATGTCCGTCTGTCCGTACCCTTGAAAGAATGCATCCGCATGCGGTTCTCTGATAAAGATGAAATCGCGTTCCCTGGGAGCCAGCATAACCTCATCCCAATCAATCACAAACACGCGACCAGACTGATCCCGCAGCAGATTCGCCGGATGCAAATCCGCGTGACAGAGAACATATGGGAGACTGCGCTTTTGAAGCGCCGCCGCCAGCGTTTCCAGGGAAGCTACTGCCGTACGAATTGTGGACTGCTGTTCCCGCCAGGAGGAACAAACATTTTGCACAGATTCACTCGCATTATGCTGCGAATGAATTGAGCTGGCCTCAAAGTTATGTATCCATCGAACATATTCAGCCGGATCAAAAGCCTCTTTTTTCAGTGCCCCAAAAAGTGGCGGGCGGGCGTGATGAATCCGTTTTAAGATAGTCCCCAGTTCCTCCCACTGGTTATCCAGCATGCCCGTCCAGCTCGTATCCCCGTTGATAAAAGGGTACACGACCACAGTCAAATCCCCGAGCTGTGTCCACAAGGCATTCTTCTTTGTGGGAAGGGGTGCCACCACTGAGGCTATTCCCTGATCTTGCAGATAGCGGGGAACGAGACAGCCTGGTTTATAAAATGGCCCGGACCTGACCTTGAGCAAATACTGAACCCCATGGTCACTTACCACGCGATACACCGCAGCGTTGGAATCCATTCCCAAGGGAATAAAATCAAGCGCGAGGGGATTTAAGTCATAGTGTTCCCTGAGACAGACCCGAAGCCCCTCGTCCTGAATGTTTAGTTTCTCGTGCACAGTTACACGATCCGCATAAAGTTTTCTGCTACATACAAAAGAATAAAGGATTGTCAGGGCGATAATTTGTAACGTCGGAAATTCTTTTTCCGTCAGCGCTCACATGATGTCTCCTTCCAGGAAGGTCCGCACTTTTTCCCGGCTTTCACCTCTCTCATTAGTGATGGAGGCCCCTTCCACACTTCCTTTACGCCCTCCACGGGAGCATCGGTTTTTACCGTGTAAATGTATGTTTCTTCCTCGCCCCCTTTCTTCATTCGAACCCTGGCTACAGAGGTGATTCCAATTGAATCGGCGGAGAACAAGCGCTTTTCTTCATCGGTGATCGGGCGGTACAGGTAAACCATTGCGTTTTTTGCTGCTGCTGAAAAAGCATCACCAGATGAAAGATCAGAT
>JAZDGQ010000007.1:0-67117 GCA_043806835.1 Pseudomonadota bacterium
TTTGGGAGAAAACAGCCTCAAAAGTCACTTTCATGAAATCATACCGTTTATAACTCTCTGAGAACATGATAAATATACAAAGTTTATAGAAATCAAGCTTATTAAGGGCTTTCAAAATTATGAAGGCTGACATCCGCATAAGCAGGGATTGGTTGTTTATCAGTTCTCCATTGTCGTATTTATTGACATCGGATATTGTCGCCGCACCAAATATCCTGTAGAAAATCTGAACCCGTGTCTAAACAGGAAACCAAAGTCATGGCAATGCTCCCCTACGACGACCGCGACGGATTTATCTGGCTCGACGGAAAAATGACCCCTTGGCGCGAGGCGAAGGTGCATTTTCTCACGCACACGCTCCACTATGGAAGCGGCGTGTTTGAAGGAATGCGCGCCTATGACGGCAATATCTTCAAGCTCAGGGAACACGTCCTGCGCCTGATTGAGGGTTGCAAAATTATGGATATGAGATTCCCATACACTGAGGAAGAGGCCAGTAACGCCTGCCTCGAAGCCGTCAGGATCAACAAAGTCTCCAACGGCTATATCCGCCCCTTCGTCTGGCACGGAACAGAGGATATCGGCATCTCCGCGCAACAGATCAAAACACACTTCGGCGTCGCAGCGTGGGAATGGCCGAGCTATTTCAGCGCGGCAGACCGCGAAAAAGGCATCAGCCTGAAGACATCCCTCTGGCGCCGCCCGCCTGCCGAATGCGCCCCCGTGCATGCGAAAGCATGCGGGCTGTACATGATCTGCACACTCTCCAAGCATGCTGCCGAGAACGCGGGATATACGGACGCCCTGATGCTGGACTACCGCGGCCGCGTCGCTGAGCTGACCGCCGCCAATTTCTTCACGGTGAAGGACGGCGAACTCCATACGCCGGAACCCGGCTGCTTCCTCTCCGGCATCACCCGCAACACCGTTATCGATCTGGCAAAGAAAAACGGGATCACGGTTCATGAGCGCATCATCATGCCGGAAGAGCTGAAAACAATGGATGAATGCTTCGCCACCGGCACCGCCGCCGAAGTCACCCCCATCGGCAAGATCGACGACATAACCTTCAAGCTCGGCCCTGTCACGAAATTGCTGAAGGCTGAGTATGAAAAGCTGGTAATGGTGTCTCCCGCTACAAACGTAAAAACGTGATACCGCGTTAATTCTTCGTTAGGAGATAAACGCTAGGATGGTGGTTGGGAGACAAGCTAGGAGAATCTCATGGAACTTGCCGCTCTCGCTCTTCAACAGGCCAGTCTGCAAACCAACATTGCTCTGGCTCTCATAAAGAACAATGCGCAGACCGAGCAGGCTCTGGTGAATATGATCGCGCAGACGGTGCAGTCCTCCCCATCGGGCGGACGCGGGAAAAACATCGACATTTCAGTTTAATCGCCAAGTCCGGCAATCTTCACAGCTTACTTCAGAAGAAACGGAAACGCACAACCCTGACACGGCAGATATGCCCTGAATTTGTGCAGATGCTTTGTTTGTTGGCATCGGTCAGAGGATTTTTTTATAAAAAATGATCCATTTCAACAGGTTATGCTGTACTTTTTTCTGGTATTGTGCATTCTGTAGACAGGCGTCGCACCTGAAGGACAAGACACATGAAAAAAATCGAAGCCGTCATCAAACCGTTCAAGCTCGATGAAGTGAAGGAAGCCCTTCATGAGGTCGGCGTGCAGGGCATGACCGTGACGGAAGTGCGCGGGTTCGGGCGGCAGAAAGGACATACCGAGCTTTACCGCGGCGCCGAGTACGTCGTCGATTTTCTGCCCAAGGTCAAGATCGAGGTCGTCGTCGAGAACGGGCAGGTCGATGACGTGATCGAGGCGATCCAGAACGCCGCCCGCACGGGACGCATCGGCGACGGAAAAATTTTCATCATCCCCGTCGAGAACGTGGTTCGCGTGCGCACCGGAGAACGCGGGAAAGAGGCTATCTGAAGTTTACAAACCAACCCGCCAGAGGAGGAATACATGGCAAAACCGGGCGTAAAAACGAAGACACAGAAGTCCCCCGTCAAAGCGCCGAAATCCGGCCAGGACTTCGCCGCGTTTTTCAAGCTGCTGGCGGAGCACGAAATTCAGTATGTCGCCTTCCGCTTCACCGACATGCGCGGGAAGCTCCAGCACACGGCGCAGCATATCTCGACCATCGACGAAGACCTGCTGACGGACGGCGTCATGTTCGACGGCTCGTCCATCGCCGGATGGAGAACCATCAACGAGTCCGATATGCTTTTGCAGCCGGATCTCTCCACGGCGCAGCTTGACCCGTTCGCGGCGCAGCCGACGATGGACGTGTTCTGCGACGTCCACGATCCCTCCACCGGACAGTCTTACAACCGCGATCCGCGATCCGTCGCCAGGGCCGCCGAAAAATATCTGCACTCCACCGGCATCGCGGATACGGCGTTTTTCGGCCCCGAGGCGGAATTCTTCATTTTCGACGATGTGCGGATCAATGTGCAGATGAACCGCGTCAGTTACGAGATAGACAGCATGGAAGGCCCCTATAACTCCGGCAGGCAGTACGAGCAGGGCAACATGGGACACCGCCCCGGCACGAAGGGCGGCTATTTTCCGGTGCAGCCGATTGACAGCTCCAGCGACCTCCGCGCCGAAATGACGACGGTGCTGGCGGGCATGGGCGTGGCGGTCGAAAAGCACCACCACGAAGTGGCTCCGGCGCAGGTCGAGCTGGGCGTGAAATTCTCCACGCTCGTCAACAGCGCGGACAACATGCAGCTCTACAAATACGTCGTGCACAACGTGGCGCATGCCTACGGCAAGACGGCGACGTTCATGCCGAAGCCGGTCTACGGCGACAACGGGTCCGGAATGCACGTGCACCAGTCGCTCTGGAAGGCGGGGAAGCCCCTGTTCGCGGGCGCGGGCTACGCCGACCTGTCGGATACCTGCCTCTATTACATCGGCGGGATCATCAAGCACGCCAGGGCGCTGAACGCCATCACCAACCCGACCACCAACAGCTACAAGCGTCTGGTGCCGGGGTATGAGGCACCGGTGCTGCTCGCCTATTCCGCGCGCAACCGCTCGGCCTCCTGCCGCATCCCCTTCTCGGCCAGCCCGAAAGGCAAGCGCGTGGAAGTGCGCTTCCCCGATCCGGCGGCCAACACCTACCTTTCGTTTGCGGCGATGCTGATGGCGGGACTGGACGGCATCCAGAAGAAGATCCATCCCGGCGACGCGATGGACAAGAACCTGTACGATCTGCCGCCGGAGGAATTGTCGCATATCCCGACGGTCTGCGGCTCCCTGCGCGAGGCACTGGATTCCCTGAAGGAAGACCACGATTTCCTGCTCAAGGGCGGCGTTTTCAGCAAGGATTTCATCGACAGCTATCTTGAACTGAGATACGCGGAAGTGAAGGCCTACGAAACCATGCCGCACCCGATCGAATACGCGATGTATTACTCGGTCTGATGCCGGCGACTATGGATTTTGACCAGCCCCTCTCTTCCGTGAGGGGGCGCTTTTTTATCTTATGTTTCCCAAAATCAGATCAAAGGTCTGAACATCGCGGGACCAGGAAAATAAGTCCTCCTCCTCAGAAGGCGCGAGCAGGAATAGCATAATATACCACTCCTTGTCGCCCAACATGACAAGCCGGAGCTCTTTCACGCTGTCCCCCTGCTTCCTGAAACTCACCTGATACACTTCATAACGCGAGAAGATAAAACGGTCATAGACCGAGGCGGTATTGGAAGACACGAGATTCTTGACATCGATCAGCAGAAACTCGTCAAAATACCTTTTCAGTTTTGCCACTTCATCCCTGAGCTTTGTCCCCGGTGCCCTCCGGACTGCAACGAAGCGTATCAACCCCTCGACTTTCCCTGCCTTTGTCACATTATGGATTTGCACGGACATGTTGTTGATGTCATTCAAATCCGGATAATAGAGAAGCCAGGATTCCGGATAACTGAACCGCATCGCGTCGCGGAAAGAAAAGAATTTCTGCGTTTCAACCGGATCGTCAGTCGCCATAATCAGACCGAAACTGTCTATGACCCTTTTTTGCAGGAATTTCATGGGTTCTCTGAGCGCCGGGGGAAGCTTGAGCTGCATCATCACGGCAACATTCCTGTTCATCTGCAATGTTGCGTAGGTATAGGTGATCTGCCCATCGGCCATGAAAACGAAATATGCGCTGGCTCGTTTATTGCTGACGGCGTCTATCTTTCCGTCAATGGAGTAGTTGCTCATGCTGGCATAATTTTTCAGCCAGTTTTCCGCTGAAATTTCACGATCAAGGGAAATGAACTGTATGGAGAGGATAGCCTGCGCCTCGTTGACCACCGGGCTTCTGGAGAGGATGATGTCCCCGAGAAGCCTCTGATCCTGATTAATGGAGGTCTTTTCCTGATTGATATTCTCGATGGTCCAGTCCTTCGGCAACAGAATACTGAATTCAAGCTTGGTGTCGTTGAAGGGAAGTTTGTGAAGGGGCTTGGTGTTCTCCTTGAAACTTTCCTCATCCTGAATGGGAAACCGCGTATCCATCTGCGGCTTGCTGCTGTTGAACAGGGTTTCAAACCCCGCCCATGCCGTCCCGGACGCGCCAGGGTTCCCCGCCATAGCCAGGAACAACGCTACCGGCAGACCGGTTCTTAAAAAATTCATCTGACGTGATCTCCTTATCCGACACCGCAAACCCGCCTCATTGTAGCAGGGAAAACAAGCGGAATGAACGGCGGAATTCAGGAGCTAATCTCCCCGCAGATATTCTCCTGCATGAGCGTCCTGATTTCCTTCGGTTGCAGACCCTGACTGCATAGATGATGCAATTTTGTGAAAGCCGCAGATGTTGTCATATCACGACCTCCTACAACACCGGCTTTTGCCAAAGATGTGCCTACCGCGTAGACGTCCATATCAACTGTTCCCTTCAAACACTGGGTGACCCCGACAATCACAGTCCCCCTGTCAGAGGCAGACCGGAGCGCCTCGAGCACCCCGGGGGGTTTATCCGGCGCATGGCCGGGGCCGTAACATTTTAGAATGACCCCGTCCGGCGCCGGATGCAGCACGCGGGAAACGAAATTCGCCGTTATGCCGGGAAAAAGTTCGAGGACGACAACGTCGGCGTCCGATTGCGACGCTCTGTAAGTGAAGGGCTGCTGCGGCTTGGGACGCAAGGCATCTTTGTTTATCCTGACATCCACGCCTGATATGTCCGCCAGGAGTTCGGCGTTCGGCGAATCGAAAGCTTCGAAGTCGCTCGCGTGAACCTTCACAACGCGGTTTCCGCGCATAAGCCTGCTGCCGAAGCAGACGCACACTTCCGATATTTCGCTGCGCGCCGCGATGCAGAGCGCGTTCTCCAGATTTTTCTGCGCGTCGTTCATTGGCTGCGACAAAGGAACCTGCGAGCCGGTCACGACGACGGGCTTGCCAAGATTTTGCAGCATGAAAGACAGGGCGGAGGCCGTCTGCGCCATCGTGTCCGTCCCGTGCAGCACCACGAAACCGTCGTAGTCATCGTATTTACCCGCGATATCGGACGCAATCTGCTTCCATGTTTCAGGAGATGCGTTGGAGCTGTCGATCAGGGTTTTATATTCATGGATTTCATACTCCGGAAGATCCTGCATCCGGACGGAAGCAATCCTTTCAACCATGCGCGTAAACTCGCCGCGCGGGGCGGGCGTAAAGCCATCAAGAGTTTTGATGCAACCAATCGTTCCCCCAGTATAAGCAACGTATATTTTTTTCTTTCCGGCCATTTGCCAACCTACCATATTGCATTGGCGACGCGAAATGCATAGTCTGTGACGGATATGAAGGTAAAGCATGGCTGGCGGCATTTTGAAAAAGAATGACTATTCGGCGGCGGATATTGAGGTTCTGGAAGGGCTTGAGCCTGTCCGGAAGCGTCCGGGCATGTATATCGGCGGCACCGATGAAGGCTCCATGCATCATCTGGTCAGCGAGATTCTGGATAATTCAATGGACGAGGCGGTGGCCGGCTATGCTTCCCGCATCGAGATCAGCCTTGGCGCCGGCAACAGGGTCACGATCCGGGACAATGGCCGGGGCATCCCCGTAGACAGCCATCCGAAGTTTCCCGGCATATCGGCCATGGAAGTTATTTTCACGACTCTGCACTCCGGCGGCAAGTTCAGCGGCAAGGTTTACAACACCTCCGGCGGTCTGCACGGGGTCGGAGCCTCCGTCGTGAACGCGCTCTCGAGCGAACTGATCGTGCAGGTCGCGCGGGACAAGGAACTCTATGAGCAAAGATACAGCCGGGGCAAAACCCTCGGAAAGCTGAAAAAACTGGGCGCGACGAAAGATCGTGGAACAACAGTCACTTTCGTCCCCGATGTTGAGATTTTCGGTGAGAAAGCAGCCTTCAATCCCAGGACCGTCTACAAGCTGGCGCGCTCCAAAGCCTACCTCTATCGCGGCGTGGAGATTCAATGGAAGTGCGATCCCGAAACATTGAAAGGCGTTGAAGACGTTCCGGCGGAGGAAATCATCAGATTTCCGAACGGGATACTGGATTATCTTCATTCTTTGGTTGAGGGAAAAACCTCCCTGACGCCGAAGCCCTTCTACGGAACGTCGGAATTTCCGAACGGCGAAGGGCGGTGCGAATTCGCCATTGCCTGGACGGAAGAGGAAAATGACGGCTTTCTCAGTTCCTACTGCAACACTATCCCGACGCCCGAAGGCGGCGCGCACGTTCAGGGGCTGCGCGCGGCTTTGTCAAAGGGGCTGAAAAATTACGCCGACATGGCAGGCAACAAGAAAGCGGGCATCCTGACACCGGACGACATCTTCGGCTCGGCGACGGCGTTGCTGTCCATCTTCATGCGCGAACCGCAGTTTCAGGGACAGACCAAGGAAAAACTGACGTCCGTCCATGCCACGCGGCTGATCGAAAACGCAGTGAAGGACAACTTTGAGCACTGGCTGACGGGGGATACGGCCTCCGGCAGATACCTGCTCGACTATCTCATCAACGTGGCGGAGGAACGCCGCCGTGCGAAGGACGCGCAGGAAACGTCCCGCAAATCGGCGACGCGCAAATTGCGCCTCCCCGGCAAGCTCTCGGACTGCAGCCGGAAAACGTCGGAAGGCACAGAGATATTCATCGTCGAGGGGGACTCCGCCGGCGGCTCCGCGAAGCAGGCGCGAAACCGCGAGCTTCAGGCCATCCTGCCCCTGCGCGGCAAGGTGCTGAACGTGGCCAGCGCGACCTCCGACAAGATCCGCGCCAATCAGGAAATCTCGGATCTCATTCAGGCCCTCGGCTGCGGCACGGGCAAGGATTTCAATCTGGACAAATTGCGCTACGAGCGCGTCATCATCATGACCGACGCCGACGTGGACGGGGCGCATATCGCCTCCCTGCTCATCACGCTGTTCTATCAGGAGATGCGGGGGCTTATTCAAAGCGGTGCTCTATATCTCGCCCTCCCGCCGCTCTACCGCCTGAGCTCAGGGGGGGAAAGCGTCTATGCCCGTGACGACGCCCATAAAGAGGAACTGATGAAAACGGTCTTCAAGGGCAAGAAGAAGGTCGAGATGAGCCGGTTCAAGGGTCTTGGTGAAATGCCCGCGTCCCAGCTCAAGGAAACCACCATGGACATGGGCAAGCGCGGCCTGCTCCGCGTGGTGCTGCCGGAATCCGAACGCAGCAGCGACGCCTTCAAAAAAGCGGAGGGCGGCACTGCTGCTCTCATCGAGCGACTGATGGGCAAAAACCCGGAAGCCCGTTTTGAATTCATCCAGGAAAACGCAAAATTCGCGCGGGATATTGATATTTAGGGGCGCGAAGCGCGACGAGGGATCTGGTTCGTTGCATCAGAGAAGATCCCTCACATGCGTTCGGGATGACAATTGAAGGGTTTTTCAGCACCCCCTTAGTTCCTCACCGCCCCCCTGATAATATCGAGGATAAGTTCCGTGCCTTTTTCGACAAGCAGGACATCATCCCCCGCTATAATGCATTTGCCATGCTTTCCGCAGACAGGCAGGCGTTTCAGGAGGTCGTCGGGCAGGTCGCGCTTTTCCAGACCGGGCGGGAGGTGGCCGTTCTTTTCGAGCTGCATGGCAAGACCGGGGGGAAGCTGATCCCTTTTGGCGAGGCCCGGAGGCAGTCCCTTATGCCCTTTGCCCTTGCCACCCTTGTGCCCTTTGCCGCCTTTATGATCTTCGTCATTTTCATCAGAGTCTTTCTGGCCGAAATATTCCCCGATGACGGCCTTTTCCGTCTCGCTGAAAACGCGATGCAGCACATCCCGCGTCACCTGTTCGGCGGACGGCGCTGTCGGAGTATTCCAGATGATCCCGTTTTCATGCGTGGCATGCGCCACCGTCGGCAACGGCAGAAGAGCCAGAAACGTCGCAACAGCAAAAGCTTTTTTCATGGGACCCTCATTTTCATGTTGCAGGAATTGAAGCAAGGGTAACGTCGATCATGGAGTTTTGCAATAGAATGACAATTTCGCGCAATAAAATTACCCTCTCAAAAAATTTCACCAGTTTACCGGAATGCTTACGGGTTTATTAATAACTCTGTGAGACCCTGTATATGAAAGCTTTTATGCTCAAGGGGTCTGTACAGTGCGTGAATTCAGGTTTCTTTATGCCCTGACTCTGCTGACCGTCATTGCAGCCTCCCTTGGCGCCTGCGTTCAGAATCAATCTCCGAAAAGCTCCGAAGCGCTTGCCCTGCCCCTGCCCGCCGTTTCCCAGACCCTCTCCGGCAATTATCTGGCGGGACGCTTCGCCCAGCGCCGGCAGGACTGGGAAACCGCGCAGGATTACATGGGTGCCGTCCTGTCCCACGACGGAAACAACGACCAGTTGATTCAAAGAACATTTCTTCTGGCGCTCGGCTCCGGCAATTTCGAGAGAGCCGGCGAGCTTGCGAAAAAAATCACCTCGACGCAGGGCGACGACGAACTGGCGCTGATCTTCATGAGCTGCGACGCCTTCAGACGCGATGATTTCGCGGCGGCACTGACCTTTCTGGACAAACTTCCGGAAGACGGCTTCGGCCAGTATACGAAGCCGCTTCTGACGGCCTGGGCGCACGCCGGACAGGGAGACAAGAGCAAGGCGCTGAAACTTCTTGCCGAAAATTCAGAGCCGGACGACCCCACCGCCCGCATGCACGCCGGTCTGATGGAGGAGATGACCGGAAACACAAAAGCCGCAGCGGAACACTACAGAGTCGCGATGGAAAACGGCCTCAGCCTCCACACCGCCGTGATGACCGGAAATTTCTTCGAGCGCGACGGCCAGCCGGAGATCACCCGCAGCATTTATCAAAGCCTCGACAAGGTCTATCCTTACGGCCCTTTTATGGGGATACTGGCAAGCCGCGATCCGGACCGCGCGACGACTCCGAACATCACGCGGGCGGCGGACGGCGCGGCGCTCGCCCTCTTTGACCTCGCCACGCTCCTCTACGAGAAACGCGCTTACGACAGCGCGCAGATCTATGGCAGCCTGGTACAGTTGCTGGCGCCGGAATCCCCTTTCATCGGGCTGATGATGGGGGACATCGCGTCCCTGCACAACCAGTACGCCAAAGCCATCAGAAATTATAACGCCATCGACGCGGCGTCGCCGGTTTACTGGCTCTCCCGCATCCGGGTGGCGGAAGTTTACGAGGCCAGCGGGCAACTGGACCTCTCCATAGGGATGCTGACCACGCTCTCGAAGGATGCCCCGACCCGCATTCAGGCGCTGGTCTCTCTCGGCGACGTCTATCGCCGCCATGACCGGTTCGAGGACGCCGTCTCCGCCTACGATCAGGCGCTCGCGGGAATCCCCCTCGTCACGGAGGAATACTGGCCGATCATTTATGCGCGGGGCATCGCCAGGGAACGCCTCAACCTCTGGAAACTGGCGGAAAAAGACCTCCTGCACGCGCTGACGTTTCAGCCCGACAACCCGATGATCCTGAATTTCATCGCCTACAGCTGGGCCAATCAGGGCATCAAGCTGGACAAGGCGCTGGAATACGCCCGCCACGCCGCCGCGCTCCGCCCCGACGACGGCTACATTCTCGACAGCTACGGCTGGACTCTTTTCCGCATGGCGCAATACCAGGAATCAATCATATGGCTGGAACAGGCCGTCTGGCTGATCCCAAACGACTCCACCCTGCTCGACCACCTCGGCGACGCCTACTGGCAGGTCGGACGGCGGAACGAGGCGCGCTATCAATGGAGACACGCCGGAGACCTGAGCCAGGATCCCTCGTTCAAAACGCTGGTGCAGCAAAAATTTAGGTACGGCATCACAGTTCCCAGCCAGATCGCCCGCACAGACGGGGGGATTTAGCAGTCTTCTCTTCTCCCGGAATGGCGACTGTGCTACAGCATGAAACATGCCTCATAAAACCATTCATGTTTTCGCCCCCGCCAAGGTCAACCTGTTCCTGCACATTACGGGAAAACGGGAGGACGGGTATCATCTGCTGCAAAGCCTGATGGGGTTCGTGGATGTCGGCGACGACCTGACGTTCGGACCGCACGACAGCCTGTATATCGACGTGAACGGCCCCTTTGCCAGCCCGCTTGGCAATCCCCGGGACAATCTGGTTTACAAAGCGGCCATTCTCCTCTCCGAACACTATAAGGTTCCCCCGCGCGCAAAAATTAATCTGACGAAAAACCTGCCTATCGCCTCCGGTCTCGGCGGAGGATCGTCGGACGCCGCCGCAACGCTGCTGGGGCTGGCGAAGCTCTGGCTGCTGCGGGAAGACCCCGACAAGCTGGCGGAGATCGCGCAAAAACTGGGCGCCGACGTGACCGCCTGTCTTTATAAAAAACTCGTCTGGTCGGAGGGCATCGGAGAAAAAATAACACGTCTTCCCGATATGCCAGACATCCATTTCGTGCTGGCCAATCCCATGGTGCAAACGCCGACGCCGGAAGTCTTCAGGCATTTTCGCAACCGCTTCAGCCCGCCCCTCCAGTTTTCGGGGCGGCGCAAAACCACCGCCGAATGGATCGCCGACCTCAGGATATACCGCAACGACCTGACCGATGCCGCCATCACCGTCACCCCGGAGATCCGCGACGTCCTGGCCGCCATCGGGGGCACGGCAGGATGCATCCTTCACCGCCTCTCCGGCAGCGGCGCCACCTGCTTTGGAATTTACGGCAACGCCGAGGCCGCGCACGTCGCCGCGCATACTCTGAAAGACCAGTATCCGGACTGGTGGGTTATCAGAGCGAACATGCTGAGGTAGGCAGGATTCCAAGCCTGAACGCTTTCTCCATCATGAGAAGATACTTCAGAAATTCAGGATATGGATCAACCTGATGTCATCTTGCTATAAAACGGGGAATGGTCGGACTGAAAGGATTTGAACCTTCGACCCCTTGCACCCCATGCAAGTGCGCTACCAGGCTGCGCTACAGTCCGACATCGTCGTCATTCAATCAATAACGTGCCGATATATAAACAGAAAGCCCTGATGCTTTCAATAACTAAACGAGGTTAATGACAAACCTGAAGGCAGGTTGCAAATCACGCCGCATGCCCCATTTCGAGGAATTTCTGGCGGCGACGGGATTTGAGGGTGGCGCCGTCGAGTCTGCCCAGTTCATTCAGCGCCTTCTCGACATAATCCCCGACGACATCAATGGTGCGTTCCGGCTCGCGGTGAGCGCCCCCCATCGGCTCCTCGATGATCGTATCGATGACGCCGAGCCGCTTTAGATCCTGCGCCGTGAGTTTGAGGGCGCGGGCGGCGTCTTTGGCGAATTCGGAGCTGCGCCACAGGATGGAGGCGCACCCTTCCGGCGAGATCACGCTGTAGATGGAATGCTCCAGCATGAATACGCGGTCGGCGGTGGCAAGGGCGACCGCCCCTCCGGAGCCGCCTTCCCCGATAATGACGGAAACGAATGGGGTCTCCGTACGCAGACAGGATTCAATTGATTTGGCTATGGCTTCCGACTGACCGCGCTCCTCCGCTCCGACCCCCGGGTAAGCCCCCGCAGTATCGACCACCGTTATGACCGGCAGTCCAAACCGGTGCGCCAGAGACATCAGGCGCTGCGCCTTGCGATAACCTTCCGGCTTGGTCATTCCGAAATTGTGCATAATGCGGGTTGGCGTGTCATGCCCCTTTTCCTGCCCCATAACGACGCAGGACCGGCCTCTGAAGCGCCCCAGCCCCCCGATAAGGGCGGCATCCTCCCCGAAGGCGCGATCCCCTGCCAGGGGTGTGAAATCCTGAATCATTCGTTTTACATAGTCGCAAAAGTGGGGGCGATCCGGATGACGCGCCACCTGCACCTTTTGTTCCGGCGTCAGCTTCGAGTAAGTCTGCACCAGAATTCGATCCGCCTTTTCCTGGATTCTGGAGATTTCATCCTTCAGGTTGACCTCGCCCTTGTCCATGCTCCTGAGTTCCTGGGCTTTGGCTTCCAGTTCAACGATCGGTTTTTCGAATTCCAGATGGTAGGCCATGCGTTACCTTTTAATTTTTTTCGCATACTTGTCATTCCGAGGCGAAAAGCCGAGGAATCTTGTCAGGTTGCAACAATGAAGATCCCTCGCATTCGCTCGGTATGACAGGTGTAAGTAGAAAATTCGTGCTTATTCGTGGTTTCACCTTTCCGCCAAACCATAGTCGAAATCCGAAAAAAGATAAAGGGAGCCTTTTTTCAAAGGCTCCCCTTATTAGAGTTTACGTGTTTACCGGATCAAGGAGCCCCGTTCGCCTTGGCGAGGGGGTGCTTGGTTTCCACGGCGTTTTTCATCTGTTCGCCGACAACCTGCGTGTAGATCTGGGTCGTGGCGATATCGGCATGGCCCAGCATCTTCTGGACGGAGCGCAGATCCGCGCCGTGTTTCAGAAGGTGGGTCGCGAAAGCATGGCGCAGGACGTGCGGACTGACGCGGCCCGGATCGAGACCGGCGTTGCGCGACAGCTCTTTCAGCAGCTGGGCGAAACGCTGGCGGGTCAGGTGCCCGGATTCGGACGTGCGGGACGGGAACAGCCATTTGCTTTGCGCGTCGGCGCGGTCGGGCATCAGGAACCTGGTCCTGACGTCCATATACGCCTTCATCGCTTTCTGGGCGGGTTCGGACAGGGGAGCCATGCGTTCGCGGCCTCCCTTGCCTTCGACCGTCAGGTAGCGGCTTTCCGGACCGATGGAGGCCAGAGGCAGGCCGACCAGTTCGGAAACGCGCAGACCCGTCGCATAGAGGATCTCGAGCAGAGACACGAGACGGATGCTTTCCGGGCCACCCTGTTTCTGCGCCGTCGTGATCAGGACGGTGACTTCATCCTCGCTCAGGATTTTCGGCAGGGTGCGGGTTTGTTTCGGGCTTTCGATGGTGGACGTCGGATCATCCGACCGGGTGCCTTCGGAAACGAGAAATCCGAAGAATTGGCGTAATGCGGAAATGCGGCGCGCAATCGTGCGTACAGCCGTTTTGCCGCCACCCTTGCTTTTCACGTTCACGCGTTCCCCCAGCTCACCAAGGTAAGCCTTCAGATCGCTTGTCGCAGCGGTATTGATGTCCTTTCCCTGCTTTTTCAGGAAAGCGCAAACATCCGCAAGATCACGCTCATAAGCATGACGTGTGTTAAGAGCTGCACCGCGTTCGGCGATGAGCATATCTAGAAATGCATCCACAGTGCCGGGAAGCGGCACTTTCGGCATTCTTGGACGACCTGGACGAGCCATGATTTTTTCTCCTCTGTTAATTCCGATTAGTCCCTTTATCACCGTACGGTGTCATAAAACAGCATCCTGTCAAAAAAAGCAAGCGGAATATGTGAAAATTGATTTTTTGTATTTCACACCCTTAAGACCATAATTCAATAACTTTCTTAACCGTATGAAATTCATTGCTTTTCTCGTATTCACCGCCGTCTTTCCCCTACCCCCTTCAAAAGGTTCAAAAATAATGATTTTCAAACATCTTTATCAAAATGGTCCCCTCCCTCAACGACTCGGAACCAGTAAACTTATGAACTGATTCGGCGCAGACCGGGAATCTTGCTCTCTTCTCAGTGTCTGTCTCAAAAACTTTTCTTGTAGGATCAAAGAGGAAAAACCGCAGATGGACGCAAATGAACGCTGATTTGACCGCACTCTGAATCCGCGTTCATCTGTATTTATCTGCGGTTCCTTAAAGGCTTTCTGCCAAAATCTCGCGGGGAATTGCAAAAACACCCCCGTTTTTGCTGAAAAAGTTTCGGAACGGATACTCAGGTATTCCCTTCCAGGAATACGGAAGCATCGACCTGTTTTTCAACCACCTTTTGCGCTACGGGCACATCCCACACCGCCAGAACGATAAAGCTTCCCGCAGACATGATAAACGCCAGTAAAACAAGGGAAAAAAGTAGTCTTGATATCATAATTTCTATTTCTCCTGCTCCAGAACACTGCTCAGGAGCCTAGCGCAACTTCCCGGTCAGGAAAAGAAAACCTTCATAATCTCTTTTCACATCGCAAAATCGAGCATGCTCAGGATCCTATTTAGACATAATCAACGGCTTCGGGACAACAATAATTTATTCATAAAATTAAACAGAAGTATCAATTTTCGATCTCCTTGATTTTTAAGGATTAAATTGCAATTCTATAGGTCGGAGAGAACGGGGAAAAATGACGACTTCAGATCGGATTATCGTTTTAGTGGGTCTCATGGGTTCCGGCAAGAGCCGGACAGGCCGCGAGGTCGCCAGTCTCCTGAAAGTCCCTTTCGTCGATGCGGACCGCGAGATCGAGCTTGCCGCGAATTGCACTGTCGCGGAAATTTTTGAAAGATTCGGTGAAAAGGAATTTCGCAAATTGGAAAAACAAGTCATGGGGCGTCTGCTGTCGGGCGGGGCGATTGTGCTGGCCTCCGGCGGTGGCGCGTTCATTCAGCCGGAGATCCGCGGGATTATAAAACAAAGAGCGATTTCAATATGGTTGAAGGCAGACCTTGATACTCTGATTGAACGCACTTCGCGTAACAACCGACGCCCGCTTTTACAGGGGGTGGATCCCGCGAAACGGCTGCGGGAGTTGATGGATGCACGGTATCCTGTTTACGCTGAAGCTGATATAACCGTTGTCACCGACCGGCAAACGCCTCAGGATGCAGCCCTGCACATTAAAGATGAACTCGACAGGCTGGCGCACGGAAGATAGGGAAGAAATACAGGGAATGTCGAAAAGCACCGTACGCGTCGATTCAGGCACCCACGCTTACGATATTGTCATCGGCGGAGGACTTCTTCCGGAGGCGGGCGCGCGTTTGTCGCAGGTGCTTGCTTCCGAAAAAGTCTGCATCGTCACCGATGAAACCGTTGCCGGATACTATCTGGCGGATTTTACGAAGGCGCTGGAAGAGGCAGGTCTGGACGTCTGCCCGCCGGTCATTCTTCCCGCAGGAGAGGCGACAAAAAACTTCACATGTTTACAATACATCATCGATAAATGTTTAGGCTATGGATTAGACAGGATGTCCGCACTGATCGCTCTGGGCGGGGGCGTTGTAGGCGATATTACGGGACTTTCTGCGGCGATTTTCATGCGCGGAATCGGGTTCGTGCAGGTTCCCACCACGCTGCTGTCGCAGGTGGACAGCTCCGTCGGGGGCAAGACGGGAATCAATACGTCCGGCGGCAAGAATCTGGTTGGAGCTTTCCATCAGCCTGAAATTGTGCTGATTGATACCGATGTGCTGAAAACGCTTCCGGCGCGGGAGCTCAGGGCGGGATATGCCGAAGTCCTGAAATACGCGCTCGTCAACGACCCCGTTTTCTTTGACTGGCTGGAACTGAACGGCACGGCGCTTCTGAAAGGAGACACCGGTCTCCGGAAGCACGCCATCGAGACCAGTTGCCGCGCCAAGGCCGCGATCGTGGAGCAGGACGAGCGCGAGGAGAAGGACGTCCGCGCCCTGCTCAACATGGGGCATACCTTCGGCCATGCGCTGGAAGCGCTGGGAGGATATGACGGACGTCTCCTTCACGGGGAGGCGGTGGGGATCGGGAGCCTGCTGGCTTATGAGCTTTCCCGGGATATGAACCTGTGCCCGCCGGAAGATGTCGGGCGCGTGCAGGAACATCTCCTTAAAACGGGACTGATAATGGAACCACCCTTCAGGGTGACCGCAGAGGATATGCTGAACCGCATGCGGGGCGACAAGAAAAACAGGGACGGGCGGATCACGCTCGTTCTGGCGAAGGGCATCGGGAAAGCCTTCGTCGCCCGCCAGATCGATGAAACGGATCTGACGGCGTTTCTGCAAAAGAAATTCGGATAGGAGATATAACAATGGACAGTAATTTCTGGATCGAACTGGCGGGATATACGGCCCTGATCGGAGTGTCCGCTTTTTTTGCCGGAGCCGAAACGGCTCTGACCGCCGTTTCGAGGGCGCGGATGCACGCGCTTGAAAGCGACGGGAACCTGCGGGCGAAACTGGTCAACAGTCTCCGGGAAAAGAAGGAAAGGCTGATCGGCGGGCTTTTGCTCGGCAATACGCTGTCCCATGTCGCGGCTTCGGCGCTGGCGACCTCCGTCCTTATCAGGATATTCGGCGCATCAGGCGTCATTTACGCCACTTTCATCGTTTCAACGATGCTGCTGATTTTCGGCGAAGTCGTGCCGAAGACCTACGCCATGATGCATGCGGACAGAATGTCGCTGTTCATCGCTCCGGCCATTGATTTTTTCCTGAAGATATTTTCGCCCGTCATCTACAGCGTTGAAAAAAGCGTGCACGGGACTTTCCAGCTTTTCGGCATGACGCCCGCGAAGGGTCTGTCGGAAGAGCACGAGGAGGAATTGCGCGGCGCGATCCAGATGTTCAACAAGACGATGGACGTGGGGGAAGATCAGGAGAGGGGCGCCATGCTGCGCTCCATTCTCGATCTGGCCGACGTCAAGGTGGAGGAGGTCATGGTGCACCGCAAGGACGTGCACACGATCAACGCCGATCTGCCGGTCCAGAAAATCATCGACGAGGTGCTGCACCTCGCTTTTACGCGCCTGCCCGTCTGGAAGGAAAGCCCCGACAACATCATCGGCGTCATCCATATCAAGCTGCTGTTGCGCGAAGTGCGCCGCTGCGACGGCGATTTTTCCAAAGTGATCCTCGCGAATGCGATGATGGATCCGTGGTTTATTCCGGAGTCCACCACGCTGTTCGACCAGCTGCAGGCTTTCCGCAAGCGGGGAGAGCACTTTTCCATCATGGTGGACGAATACGGCGCCCTGATGGGGGTCGTGACGCTGGAGGACATCCTGGAGGAAATCGTCGGGGAGATCAGCGACGAGCATGACGTGGAAGTGGCGGGAGTGCGTCCGCAGACGGACGGCAGCTATATCATTGAAGGAAAAATGACGATCCGCGATCTCAACCGCGAGCTTGGCTGGGGGCTTCCGGACGAGGAATATTCAACCGTCGCCGGCCTTATCCTGTTCGAGAGCCAGAGGATACCGAACGTCGGGCAGACCTATACCTTCTTCAATTTCAGTTTCGATATCCTACGGAAGCAGAAAAACCAGATCAGCCTCGTGCGAATCACGCCGATGCCGGGAGATCCGAAAGACGCCGCGCAGCGTCAGGCGCAGGGGGCGGAGATGTAGAGCTGCACCTCCTTATTTCCCTATATCAATTCCAATAATTTTGAATATGTAATAATCAACCTTGACGTCCCCCCCACACCGGACGAATATACGGGTGGTAAGTATAAGTTTCAATTTTTCATAAGGAGTTAAGGCCATGCAGGTTGAAAAAACGTCTGACCGTATTTCGCACGCCATCGCCTTCCGTCCCGGGAAAAACTTCGCCGACAGCTCCTCTTTTTCCGTCGGGATCCCCGATCCCCAGCGCGCCCTTCTCCAGCACCGGAAATACTGCGAAGCGCTGGAAAAAAGCGGGGTGAAGGTCACCGTCCTTCCCGCCGATCCGGCATTGCCAGGCGACTGCTTCATCGGCAGCGTGGCCCTCGTGGCCGGGAACCTTGCCGTCATCGGAAATTTTCCAGACGACACTCCGCGGCGGGAGGAACGAAAAACCGTTGCCTCCGCGCTGGCGAGCAGCAGATTCCTGAAATTCATCACCGCCCCCGGCCTTCTCGATTGCAGGGACGCGCTGCAGATCCATGACCATTTTTATATCAGCCTCTCCGACCGCACCAATCAGGAAGGCGCGGCGCAACTGGCCTTTTTCCTCCGTGAATACGGGTGTGAAGTGACGATGCTGGCTTCGGAGGAAAGACTCCGCGCCCCCCTCAATACGGCGGCAACCTGCATCGGCAAGGATCGCCTCCTTATCCGCGAGGAGCTGGCGCTCCGTTTTCCCTTTCTCGGGTACGAAAAGATCGTCGTTCCCCATGAGGAACGCGGAGCCGCCAACGCGCTGATGGCCAACGGCACGCTGATCCTGCCCGCCGGATATGCCGGGACTTCGGACAAAATCAGACGACTCGGGATTCCGTTGCTGGAAGTCAACATTTCGGAATTCGAAAAAACGAACGGCGGCATCTCCTGCCTGTCGGTCAGAAGCCTGGAATCGGAAGCCGGGAGTCTGCGCCCGGAAATCACGGATCAAGCCCCCGAAGAAAGGATGTACGGCTGACGATTCTCAGAACGTCGGCAGTTTCTTTTCGGGAGGAGGGGCGGAAGCGTCTTTAGCCTCAGGCCCCTTCTCCAGTATATCATCTATCTTAACCTTGATGGATCCCGCCAGCTCTTCGATGAGCTGGCTTATCACGGCTCCCGTCGTGGATTTCTCCGCATCCCCCTTGTCCGCCAGCAGCCCCACACGACGGCGGATTTCCGAGCGCGCCGATCCTCCGGGGAAATTGATCGCCAGCAACCGGCGCGCCTGGCTGGCGCCGAAGCGCGCATAAAGCCTGTCGCGGATCTGCACGTCCTCCGTGGAAGTCGAGAAAGCCCACAATTCGATGGGCCCAAGAGTATTGATCAAATGCTGTTCGTAACGACCCTCCGTCGTTCCCAAAACCAGAAGGCAGGGACCTCCGCTGGCTTTCGGTCCCGTCAGCTTATGGCGGATGATCCAGCGCGCAGTATCGGTCAGACCGAAGCGTTTCTGCGTGTCATCCACGGCGCCGTCGGAAATGGCCGTCCCCAGAACCCAGATGCCGGTCGCCAGATCAACCATGTCATCGTCGAAATCATGCAGCATCTGCGATGCCAGGATGATCTGAATCCCGCGCTTGCGGCCTTCGCGCACGTCGCGCACCACCTGACCCCGCATGGATTTCGAACTGCTCGTCCGGTGAAACTCGTCGTAGCAAAGGCGCTTCGGCGTTTCGGCGAAGTCCCGCAGCCGCGCCCCGTGAAAGGCGCGGTATTTCACCGGCATCTGCAGCAGAGCCTCCTCGTTGATCCACCACGGCGTCACAAGGGCGTGACGCGCCAGCATGTACATAATGGTCGTCTGGCGATCCGCCGTCGCATCCCCCTGCGGACAGACGTCCGCCAGATCCAGGGAGCAGATGCGGGTCTCGTTGAGAGAAAATCTCGTGACCGACGCCAGGATCGGGAATTCGCGCACGGAAGACGTGATCATCCGCTCGAAAGCATGAATAACCCCTTCGGAGCTTGTGCCGATGGACGTTTTATCAAGCAGGTTCCGTATCTGGGGACGTCTTGCCGCCGCCACGGCATCTCCCACCGTCGGCATCGCATAGCGCTGCGCCAGGCTTGCTTCAAAAGTCAGACCCTTGTCAAACAGGATATCAACGACATCCCACCAGTAGCAGCTCGGCGGCAGCACGATTTCACTTTTGCGGAGAGCCTCATCCACCGTCTGATCGATTCGCGGCAGATAGGGGCGCGGCTCGGAGTTCGCCATCTTGTCGTCCCGCCAGCGGTACATCTCATCCACCACCATCCCGGACAGCTGGGAAATGCCGTCATAGGGATCCGCCTGCCCGGGAGGCGTGCAAAGGATCGTCAATATCTCAATCAAAAAGCTGCGTTCCGTGACCTGCGGATAACGCATCCCAAGCTTGGTATCGAAAGGATTGATGGCAAACTGCTGACTCATCTGCAGACGGTACGCAGCCACCTCATGGCGGCGGTTCGGCGGCAGGGCATCCTTGATCAGCGAGACCAGCCCCGCCGAAGACTGGCCGATATCGACCACCGCCACAAACGGCAGGCGCGTCACCCCCACGGCAAGACAGGTTCCGAGATTGAGCGTGTTCATCAAGACCGATTTGCCGCCGCCGGGCTGGGAGAACACAAGATCGAACCAGGTGGTCGTGATGTTGGTTCCCGTCTGATACGGCCATACCCGCCCGTCAGGCGTCCGGAACAGGATGGATCCGCTGTCGAACGGGCTCGATGCGCGCTGCCACGGCAGCAGCTTCATCATTTCGTAGAGCGGCGCTATGCCGGCCGGAGCCGTGGAAGCGCAGGCTATCCCCAGCGCCGAGGACATGACGCAGTCCAGCGGATCTCCTGTCAGCTGGGAAATCTGGCTGTACCCCCAGCTTTCCACCCCCTGCACCAGGTTGGACAGCCTCTCTTCCAGAAGGTCAATGTCGTCTTTGGGCGCCCAGGTGCAGAAAGAAATCCTGAGCTTGACCACAGGTTCGCTGCGCGACAATTCGTTCAGAGCCTCGAGCGAATCCTTGATCTGCCTGTTCTCGATATTCGTGACGGCCATGATCGACACAAGGAATGTTTGCAGCCCCATCCCCTGGCTGCCGCCGCCCTCCAGAAGGAAGGAGACGCGAAACGGCGTATTGCTTTCGGACAGGCGGCTGAGGAGAGCAGGAAACGGCAAAGGATCCTGCGGTCCCAGCACCATATCCACCCCGCCCCAGACATATTTGCCCATCTCGACCACATGATCGTTGATGACGCGGGCGGAGGTCATGGCCAGCTGCTGCCGCAGGGTCGGCCACAGCACCTCCGACATATCGCTCTTGTGTTCCGGAGCGCGGGCGGGAATAGGGTCTCCCGGCAGACACGCCCTCCACCCGCTGTCGGCGGATCCCTGGAACAGGTTGGCGCGAATCGCGCGCAGCGCGTCATGCACTTCCATCTCGGCGGACTGGATGCCCATTTCCCTCAGCGCCGTGACTATCGCCGTCAGAAAACTTCTGTGCCGCGTCCGCAGGGCTCCAACGGCGGCAAAAGGATACTGCGCGTCTGCCGCCCTGACCCATTGGCGCTGACGCGACTGCTTGGCTTCCCGCGCAAAATCCGCCTTGGTCAGGATCGACGGGCGCGTCCACAGCACGAAATAAATCTCTTCCCACGCCAGGTAATGCTTCAAATGCCGGGCGCGCTCCTCAAAAATATCGTCGATCTCAAGCCCGATATTCCCCGCCGCCCTCTGGCTGGGGCGAAGCAGCCTCTGCAGCTCTTCACCAACACGTTCAGGGTTGCGCACGAAATAAACCTGCAACGCATGGCCGGGCCGGTCAAAGCGCGTCCCGAACTTGACGACGGCATCCGCGAGAATTTTCTTGTATTCATTTTCGCCGATGACCTGACGCGCGCCATCCACGCGAACAAGCGAAACCAGCGACCCGTCATCCGCCGCAAACGAAACCTTGTCATCGGAAGTTTCGAGTCGAACGAACGACTCGACCGGCTGCCGAAGCATCTTTACAAAAGGTCTGAGCAATCCGCCTAAAATACTCACAACAGAATCCTGAAATCCGAAACCAGAGGCCAAGGGTCATTGTAGCCGTTTTAACGTTTTCTGATAGACCGTATTTCAGGTTTCTGACTTCTGATTTTCGACTTCTGTTTTCAGATTATAGAACATCTCCACCCATTTACGGGGGGGCAGCTCCCCGAAAGGGCCCTCCTTGGAACGCCAGAAAGCTAAAACCTGCGGAAACTGATTAAATTCAAGGTCGCCCTCCTTGATGATGCGGCGATCCAGAGGCAGAATGCGAAAACCCTTGAACTTCCCGGCCCGCGCCTTGTATTCGCTGCCCTCCAGAAAATCCTGCAGAATGGTAGCCAGTATCTTCGGGCTGTCGGTGCCGAGTCGGCTGACAGCCTCTTCCTTGCGCGCCAGAAGAGCCTCCATCGCATCGCGCGCGGCATCCGCCATCGGTCCGCGCGAAATCCGCGCAACATAAATCGCCCTGCAAATATGGTGCAGGGATGCCTGACCGATTTCCGGCAGCCAGATCACGGCGCCGGATTGCATGCGGTCTATTTTCTCCAGATGAAAACACTGCTGGCAAAAAGCGCAGGCGGTCACATAGCTGTCAGGCCCGGCATCCTCACCGGTCTGGCCGATAAAATTGATCTCCTGATACTTCCGCGACTGAAAACCGCAATAGCGGCAGGTATGGTCGTCACGGGTCAAGACAGCGTTCTTCAAATCATCGGATATCTTGTAGACATCCGTGGAAAGAACACGCCCGGCATCGGTCAAAGAACCAATGCCGGGCGCTATCCTTAAATAAGCCATACTGGCCTTCTCTGATATTAGACCGTCGGAGCAGCCGTCAGACCAACTGTCACAGCGTTTCCTGCGTTGGCCGGATCAATCGACTGCATCATCGCGTTCGCGATGAAGGGCAGCGCCAGAAGGGCACCGCCGGCGCCAAGACGCATAACGCCGTCTTTCATCGGCGTTTGGCCCGGGTTGTCAACGTGTTGCTTCAGTTTGAAGATACCGGCAACAGCAAGACCAACGCCGCAGATGTAAGCGATCGACGAAATGAACATTGGCAGAGAGGTAGACGATGTCGTGATGTTGGCAGTCAGACCGCCAAGATCAGCAGAAGCAGAGGCAGAGGTGCTTTGCCCTACCAGAACTCCAGCCGTCACCGCTGCAGAAAGTCTATAGATCCCATTGAAGTTTTTCATCTTTAGTCTCCTTTGTTTTGACGTTGATGTTTAGTCCCTTTAATACAGATAGTCCTCGATAGTGTAGTCTGCAGTTTCTTAGTGTAGTTCCTAGTTCCTAGTTAACAACCCTGAAATTATACCTCCCAATACGATTTTTAGTAAAGCTTTTTTTGCAGGACGCACCTGACATCTCGTGTTATGTAAAAAACAAAGCGCCAAGACGACGCTCAGGTAAACCAAATCCCCGCCACTCCGACAGTCGTCCCCAGAACATTCACCAGGTCTCCCAGATTAATCGCCAGAGCCCCGCCAAATAAGAACGTCAGAGCCTGCATGATGGTGGCATTCTGGCCGCCTTCCGCGAAAGCTCTCAGGACAAACAGTCCCCTGAGGAACGCGATGACGCCGACAATCATGATGAAGGTCATAAGCGACTCGATCACAGCCCCTATCTTGGCAGCATCCAGGGGGTTGGCGATAACCACCGGAGAGATATTCGCGAAAGTGCTTATCGTCGCGTCTCCGAAAAGGCTGCTGGTGAAGGCTGTTATCATGCCCGCGCCGGAAATCAGCGTTCCTGCGACAAACAACGTCATAATCGTACCCAACCCGGTAGGGCCGCGAGGCCCGTCCTGCGCCGTCTTGATCATGCGGGATATTCCGACGAGCAAAAGGAGAGCTCCGGAAATGTAGGAAAACGCGGTCAAAAGAACCGTCATGGGCCCCGCAATGTCCGCGACCAGTTCGAAAATCATCTGATCCATCCCGCCACCGAGCGGATTCGGGTTGCGGAGGGTGCCTGTGGTGGGGGTGAGAGCCGCCGCGCCAAACAAAGACCTCCTGACAACATCCACCATATAAGGCATCGAAAACAGCATCCCGCCGCCAAGAAATCTTTTGACCCCGGCACTGAGCGGGGTCTGACTTGGATTGTCCACATGGTCTTTGAATTTATAAATGCCCCAAGCTGCCCAAAAGCAGCCCATGATGTAAGCCACGCTGGACAAAAGCCGGGGAATCGACGCAAAAGACACCGTAAGATTGCTGATGACAGTTCCTACCGTCTGCGCATACGCCGGAGATGTCGTGACCAGCAGAACGACAAAAGAAAGGCAAAACCACCTGCAGAAACGCTGAATAGTCATAAGACAACCCCCGCCCTTTCTAACTAACGCGCTTATCACTACATTAGACCATCTTTTCAGGGTACAGGCAAATCAAAAGCTGCGACAAAGCCAAAGAAATTCCCGTAACTATATGAAAGATAACACGAAAATTTAATTACTTCCGGCCTGCCTGGATACCCGTTATTTAGAGACAAATTCAGCCAAAATTTTATCCTTGTTTACTGGCTGATTCTTCCGCTGACGCCATCCACGACCCAATACCCTGAGGAATCTTTCACAATCGCGTTGATTTTGCCGATTCCCTCCAGAATTTCTCCCGCCGTCACCGCACGCAATTCGCTGGAACCCCTTTCGGAAACCCATGCCATCCCGGGTCTGGCCGCCTTCAGAACCCATTCCGGAGCCTTGCGACTGGTCTTCACATCACGCTTCACTTTTTTTGCCCTGGACGCCTTTTTGACCCGGACATCGTTCCCAGAAACATTTTCCCCCGCAGCCTTGCTCTGCCGCAACTTGCCGACATCCTCTTCCAGAGTCCCTATGCGCCTCTCCAGAGATTCAATTCTGGCCAGAAACGCTGGCGTATTTTCCGACGGGGCCTCGACGGCACCCATATTATCAGGAACTTCGTCATCCGTCTTTTTGACCGTTTCCTCCCTGGCAGGAACGACAGCCGCCGGCTTTATCCCTGCCCCCGCCACAGACGGGGTTGGCAGAGGTAAAGAAGCCGTATCGGCAGGCACCGGCGATGCCGACGACGGAACAGGAGGGGAAGTTTCACTCCCCCAGGACAAAGAATCTTCATCCAGGGCCCCCGCAGGAGGAGCGGACGGCTGCGGCGACGTCAGGGAAAACGGCGCAGGAGCCCCCGGAGAGGCTCCGACGGCGGAAGATTCCGGAAAGAAAACCCCTCCGCCGCCCAGGACGACCAGAATTGTAACGGTACGAATAACCTTCGTGTTGATATTGTCGAACCGGCTCATTTTTCAACATCCTTTGTTGTCACTGAATCGATAAAGAAAATCCCCATGGTGGTGCCTTTGGCGATCTTTACGGTGATCGCGCGGTTGGAGTTCTTATCCAGCATATCGCTCACCTTCTTAGAAGCCTCCTCGACGCCCTTGTAAAGGCTTTCCTCGGCATCCGGTTTCGGCTGCGCCGTCGCCTGACCGCCCCCCGCAATCTGCGTCACCGTAGTACCTGTTTCAGCGACAGCCGCTCCATATCCCTCAACGAATTTGGCCGCCGCCGGCAAAATAACGCGCACAAAATAGTGATGATCCACATCAGTCGCCTGACCTGCCAGCGTAGTGTTTTCATCAAGGGCGACGCCATTCATCTCGTAACTGACAGTATCCTTGACGATGCGGGTGAACTCGATGATTATGTATTCTTCTTTCACGTCGGTCTTGCCAATCGCCCGCCCGCCCGCAAATGGTCCAGACAGTATCTGCGCCAGCACCGGCCCCTTGACGTCGGAATTAACCGCGGTCAGCAACTGGGCATAAGCGATAGACCCCGAAGGCACGATCACCTGCCCGGCATCCCCCTTCCTTTTTCCGTCCTTGCCCGACCCGCCGCCTTTCGAATCCTCCTCCTTTTTTCGCTTGTCTTTCAGTTCCGCTTCTTCCTTCTCCTGCGTCACGTAAAGGGATTCCATTTTCGTGATGTTGAGGACGGACCCCTTCAGCGGCTCCTGCGCCGCAATAATCACCCGCATCTGCGCGGAAAGGCTCTTGGTGGCCTCGGTATCCTGTTTCACCGCCGCCCCGCCCATCTCCTGCTTCGGCCGAATAGGCTGCACCAAAGGCACCCCCTCCGGAGTCAGCATGCCGTTTTCCTCCTCGATAGCTTCCTGCGCGGCTCTCGTCCGTTTGGCTTCAGCAGCTTTACGCCATTCCGAAAGCACGTCGGTCTTGAGGCTGTCCGGCATCATCGGCATCTCCGGCACCTCGATCCCCCCGATCTTGGCGGGAGAGGTCGGCACGGGCAGCGCGCTTTTGCCTGTTAGCGCAGCTTCCTCGGCTTCCCTCCTGTTCTTCTCTTCCAGAGCCGCTTTATAAGCCGGATCCAGGTCCTCCTGACCCGGCACCTGATTCACGGCCGTGGTCTGAATGCCGCGCAGCGTCGCTTTCGTCGTCTCTGCGGCCTCATCGGAGAAAAGGATCATGTAACCACCGGCAAGAATGGCGATCGCCAGCACGACCGCCGCCAGTTTCAGCATGGGGTTATTCTCCCAGACCTCCTTCAGGGAGGATTTTTCCACGATTTCCTTCTCGAAATCTTCCGGCACGTTGACATCATCGTTGGTCATGGGGCACCCTCATCAGCGGCAATATAGGCCTTTACCATCCTGCCTTCATCGGAAAGCAGGACAACCGGCGCATCATCCAGCGTATAAACATTCATCCCGTCGGCGGACGTGACGCTGGAATTCCAGGACGGCGACAGCAGCGTCAGCGGCGTACGCAGATAGATGCGTCCCGACACGCGCCATACGTTCGTGCGCCCGTCAACACCCTCTACTTTGAGCTTCTCCGACCGGTCAGGCGGCGTCCCGTCCAGTATCTGAACCAGGTTTTCATCGGTGCCCGTCACTGCGTTCAGCCCCCCGAATTCGATCAGCGGCGTCTTGGCGAGAGGTCCCTGCTTCGGAATCCGCGCGTCGAACCGGTAATACACTTCGTCAAGCCCCGTGAGCAGCGTAAAAGCGACCGGCGTGATCATGTCCACCAGCCGAATCGAGATGTTGCCGACGCCATGCGCCGACTGGGGAACCACGCGAACGACATGCCCCCCCTCTTCAGGAGGAGTTATATCGAACTTTCCCGCCCAGCCGACATCCTGTATCGCCCACGGAGCCCCTGTCTGATCCAGAATGGTGATCGTGGTGACGCGGCCCGGAGACGTCTTGATGACGGACGGCGTCTGGCTGGGATCCAGAGAAATGGTTTCCACCACCACCCGGGGAACCGGCATGGCAATCGGCGTCTCGGCCGACTCACGATTATCCCTGAAAGTGTCCAGCAGCCTGCGAATCTGCTCCGGGGTCAGAGGCATAAGCTGCTTCAGCGCCGCATCAAAAAGCGCCTCTTCGTTTTTCTTCTTCTGACTCTCCGCCTCCAGCGTCATCTGCATCTGCATCTGCATTTCTTCGGGCGTCGGTATGTTCAGAGCCTTCGCCGTGGCAGGCATCTGTTTGCCCACCGGCAGATTCGCGGCCAGTCCCAGAGGACTGACGCCAGACGACGGACGCCCGTCCGACTCGGCGTTTCCGAGTATCGGCGATCTCGCTTCCTTCGTCCCGACGTTTCCTTTTTCGGCTGTGGCCTCCCTTATCTTGTATGATCTGCGTTCTTTTTCAAATTCCTCCATGCTCTGGGCAAAAGCCGGAAAACAGCAAACACTCAACAGCGCCACCGCCAACAAACTTAAAAGCAGACGTTCCATCCCTGTCTCCTAAGGAGTTTTCGCCGCCTGGAAGGCGCCGCGACCAATGAGTGAATCATGCGACCCACCATCTGACTGATTTAACACTTATACCCGCAACCGCGCCAAAACGCACGATTTTTTTAATAGATATACCATTCACTTATCCCCACCCCGGCAGGATTGCTACGCGTCGGAACCTTTTCGACGACCACATTCACCGTTTTTTGTATTGTCCCGCTTTTTCCGCCTGCACGATAGGTGATCAGCAGAGAAATATCAAACTCCCACTGGTACTTATCCACAACCAACCCCTCCTTGAGCAGAACAGGGGTCTTTGAGGGAACCGATGTGAAGATCAGCTGCTTTTTATACATATCATCTAGCAATCCGGCGCCCACGAGAGCCTTTTTGAAACTCGCCCATCCTTGCGGAGTAAAGAGAGGCAGAGACGAAGTAAAACGCTCCTCCACGTCATTAAATCCGAATGTCATAATCTGCGCCGCAGACTGCACCGCCCAGTTCGTTACGGTTGTTTTCTCCATATTCGGAGATTTGAGTGCAGACAGCTCCGTACTTCTGCCTTCAACGCTTTCTGCAAAATGACGATCCACTCTATCCTTTGTACTCACATAGAACATAAGGAGACCCGACAGCACCAGAATGAATACCACCTGAATGTTGGCGATCCATATCATGTTGCGATAGCCGTCGCGGTAATAAGAATTCCTTTTCTGATTCCGGTTAAACTCCACGGAAACTGTCATATTGTTATCCATTGTCCATCGCTATCCATTGTTCGATACCCACCCCGTTGGGATTTTCCAGCGACGGCACGCGTTCTATCACCATCCTGAGCATCAGGCTGTCGTTGCGACTGGCGGCTCCGGACTGGTACGACACACTCAACGGCAAATCCACCACCCAGCGGTATTTCCCGTTGCGGATGCTTTCTTCCCTGATGATCGGGGCGCTGCGCGGCTGCGCGGTCACCACCTGCTGCCCCGCCTCGACCGACTCCATGATTCGCGACTTCTGCAGCGCGCTGGTGAACGTCTCCCATCCGTGCCGGGTGAAGTTGCGGGAGGAGTTCTGCATCCGCCGCTGATAGTCATGGAACCCGAACGTCATCACCTCGACCGCCGACTGCGCCGCCCACGACATCAGAGCGGATGTGGCCATATTGGGGCGATCAAGCGGCACCAGCTGCATGATGCGCCCGTCCGCCGTCGTGGCGAAATAGCGATCCTGCGATGCGGCTGCATTCATATATACGATGAACGTCAGGATCAGCACGACAATGATGATGGATTCGGCAATCACGATTCGCATCATGTTGCGAAAACCGTCGCGATAAAATTCATTGCGTATGACCACAGACATCAACGGCCCGCCGGCAACAACCTCAAGGGGAGCAGAAAAAGCGGCCGCACCGGATGTACCGTCCCCGGACATCTTTTTTCCGCTCGGGGAGGAAGGTTCTCCGTGAACTGCCGCACCCCCGGGTCTGGCGGCACCGGCATTCCTGGAGGGCGCGGAGTTGTTTTTGCCGCTGCCGAGAATCATGGACGCCGACTTTATCAGTTTCGACAACGGGCTCTCGACCGGCGCAGCGCCGCCGGCTTCCGGCACTGGCACATGCGCAGACAGGATGTCCCCCCCTTTGTTCTCTGATGGCTCGTCGTCGATATCATCCATTTGGGTGACCTTGTAAACCCGGATTATTCCTTCATTATCAGAAGGTGAAAAAAACTCAACACAAACATCTCCACCTTTTTCAGATGGCGCATCCCGACTTCAATAGAATACTGACTTGCGAAATAACGTCTAGTATTAACTGCTTAAAAAGGCTTATTTTTTAATACCCTCTGCCCTTTAATTACATAAAATAAAATCGTTCATTATTGTAATTCCTGTCTGGCACACCTCTTGCTTGTACCTCTGGAGGAAAAGTGTTTTTTGCCGGAGTGCGGCAAGGAACCAGGTCAGGAAAGCAGGAAACAATGACGATCGCCCTGGATGCGGCCATATCGGGCCTGAGAGTGGCCCAGCAAGCGCTGGATGTGGTGTCGTCGAATATTTCCAATGCCTCCACGCCGGGATATACACGGAAAATTTTGCCGCAGGAGAACCTTGTCATCAACGGGGTCAGCGTGGGCGCACGGACCAACGCCGTCACCCGCAGCGTGGACGCAGCCCTCATCGCCGACCTGAACCGCCAGGTCAGCGTCGCCGGAGGTTATGATGTCCGCCGGAAATACCTTGACCGGATTCAGACCTTTCACGGGTCTTCGGATTCCGGACAGGCTCTTTCGGCCTGCATCACCGCCCTCTCCAACACCTTCGCGCAGCTCTCCCTTTCGCCGGATGATCAGAACCTTCTGAGCCGGGTCGTTTCCGCGGCCACACAGACCACGCAAAAAATCAACGACTTCTCGAATCTGCTGACGGATCTGCGCATCCAGTCGGAAACCGAAATCATGGCCGCCGTCGCCGACGTCAACCAGTCCCTGGACATCATTGCCCGTCTGAACGTGGAAATCCAGAGGAATTCCGGCTCCGGGCGGAGCACCGCGGAGCTAGAAGACCAGCGCGACGAAGCCGTCAAAACGGTGGCCAAATACCTGCAGATATCGACGTTTTCGCAAGACAATCAAATCATCGTCATCACGAAACAGGGGCGAACCCTGGCCGACAACACGGCCTACCACCTCTATTTTCAGTCCAGCACAATGCTGCCCTCCAGCTACTACCCCGGCGGGGGACTGACGGGACTGACGGTTGACGGCCCCGCCGGCGAGAACATCACCCAGTCGAACCTGGGCGGGCAACTGGGCGCCCTGTTTGACCTGCGGGATACGACCCTGCCCCAGTATACGGCGCAACTGGATGAATTTTCGCAGAAACTCGCCGAACGCTTCCAGAACGAGGGATTGAAGCTTTTCACCGACCTGAGCGGCAACGTGCCCGCCAGCGTCCCCGACCCCGGGATCGTCGGATATGTCGGATTCTCCGCCCTGATAAAGGTCAACGACGCCATCGTTGCCGATCCGACCCTGATTCGCAACGGCACCACCGGCAACACAGAGCCTGCGGGATCGAACGAGGTCATCCGCCGGGTCGCCCAGTTCGCCTTCGGCTCCTGCCAGTACCAGCAGGCCGCCGGCACTGTGGACATATCCGCCGGAGCCCTCACCGCCCTCCTCGGCCTGACGACCAACAACCGCGTCACCGGCACGACCAATCTTGCCGCCTACAGTCCGGACATCAGCACTCTTCCGGGAGCGGCGTTCCCTGGCGATTTCGACATCACCCTCGGGACACTCCCGACCCAGACCATCACCGTCCTGGCGACGGACACGGCTGCCACGCTCGTCGCCAAAATCAATGCCGCCTTCGGATTCACCACCGCCAGCGTCAACGGGCTGGGTCAGGTGGCCTTCAATTACGGGGGAGACATCACCCTCGCCGACAACACCATCGGCGCGCCCACCATGACCGCCCTCGGCTTCAGTTTCGGCGCCACCCCGCAGCCCGAACCCTCCTTTCAGGTTCAGGTCGGCACCAGGCCGCCCGTCACAGTATCGATTGCCCCGGCGGGCACCGCCGTCGAGCTTCTGGCGGCGCTCAATGCCATTCCGGGTCTGACGGCCTCCCTCAACGCCCTCGGACAGCTCGTGATGATCCCGACGGACGGCGGCGATCTCAAGGCCACGGACGCATCCGGAACCCCCCTTTCCGCGATGGGCGTAAGCTTTTCAAACGTCGCCCCGACGGCCTTCCGGCAAAACAACTTAGGTCCTGACGGCTCCCTCTCGACGGGGCTTCTGGCCAACAGCACGCTGGGCGATTACATCAGCGGGCTCATCGCCACCCAGAGCGAGGACGCCAGCCTCAACCAGAACAACCAGAACCTGGAAAATTCCTATCTGCAGACGCTTGAAACCCGCAATGCGAACATATCCGGAGTCAACATCGACCAGGAAATGTCAGATCTCATCAGGATTCAGTCGGCCTATGCGGCAGCCGCCAAGATGATCTCGGCGACGCAGAAGCTTTTTGACGACCTGCTGAACGCGTTTCGATAAATGAACAACGCAGGAGCAATACCATGACCATCAGCGCCAACGTATCCTTCTTCGCCCAGTCAATGTCCCAGGCGAACCGCCTGAATGACCTGCGCGCCACGATGGACGACCTGCAGCGTCAAGTCACCACCCAGAAAAAATACGAAACCTTCAGCGGCTTCGGAACCGACTCCTTCTCCCTGCAGCGCCTGAAAAGCTCGCAGCCCCTGTTGCGGAGCTATATCGACAACATCGACAAGGTCTCGACCCGCATGGAGCTGATGAACACGGCCATGACGAAAATCTCCGAACTGGGAAACCAGCTCGTCACCGCCATCCACGTTCAGAGCCAGAGCGGGCAGGACGGCATAGAGACCATCAACCAGCTGGCGCGGCAAAGTCTGCAATTCGTCGAAGATCTGATAAACCAGACCCTGGACGGGCATTGCCTGTTCGCCGGATCGGACGTGACGAGCCCGCCCTTCATCGGCGACACCGTCCTCAATTCCAATTTCAAAACCCAGGTGGACGTCTGGCTGGCCGGGGGACAGACCAATGCCCAGCTGATCGCCGTGACCGATGGATTCACCTCCGGCAACCTCGGGCTGGCGCCGGGGCTGGCGACCTCCGGCAACATAACGGCCCACATCGACCAGAATATGGACATCGACTACACCATCCGGGCCGATGAGGACGGGTTCAAGGATATTCTCCGCGCCCTCGCCTTCGCCGCCAATCTCCGGTACCCGGACCCTGCGACGGACGTCGCGACCCCCGCGCAGTTCGACGATATTCTCAACAACATTCTCTCCGTCGTCACAAACGGCGTGCAGGAAATGAACAGAACCGCCCAGCAGCTGGCCAGCAAATTCGACCTGCTCAAAAGCATCAGGGAGAACCACGTCAGCGATCTGGGCATGGTCACAACGCAGATCGACAAGATGGAGAACGTCGACACGACAACCGCCCTCGTCTCCCTGCAGACGATGCAAACGCAGCTCACCGCATCCTATCAAATTACGAAGATCGTCAGCGAGCTTTCGCTGGTCAATTTCATGTAGGGGCGAAAACTCAGGCCGCTTCAGGGAACCCCCGAGGCAGGGCTCTCTCTCAGCGATCCATCGCGAGGCGGGAGAGTTTCTCGATTTCCTTCTGCACCATCTTTTCGATGATGACGGGCAGGTTCCGGTCGATCCAGATTTTGATCATCGGCCTCATCAGTTCACGGGTCATCTCTTCAAGGGTCACCTTTCCCACATGCCCCGCCTCCTCGACGGCGATATTCCCTTCCAGAAGTTTCGAGAGCGTTTCAGCCGCAGCCTCCGCCGTTTGCGCGGATATCAGATCGTCTTTTTCATCTGCCACGGGTTTTTCTATCATTTCTATCTTCGCGGGCGGCGGCGGTTTCACAGGCTGCTTCGGTTCAACCTTGTCAACCAGATCCAGAATCTCCACATCCACCGCCGGTACAGGTGCAGGCCTTGGAACAGGCTTTTGAACCGCAACCGGAGGAGGTGGAGGTGGAGGTGGTGGTGGTGGTGGTGGTGGTGCGGCTTGCATGACATCTGCAGGCTTTGCCCCGCTGTCAACATCCTCGGAAATAATCTGACGGATAGATTCCAGAATTTCCTCGATAGACGGCTCTTGCTCTGTCTTTGTGTCTGCCATGGCCAAGTATTCACTCGTTTCGTTAGAAAATCAGGATACCTGAGAGGCTAGGATATTGTAATTGAAAAAGCGAGTCAGTTTATTCGCCTGTCACAGGAATCTTCTTATATTCGTACAATGATATGGACAATGAAAAAACGGCATGCTCCCATCGGAAAAGTTAAAATCAAGCTCTGGAAGAAGCGCCGGAGGAAGTTGGGTCACACAATATTCTCAACAGGTTCTTCCCCTCCACCTCAAGCTGGGATAAGGATTCCCCTCAAGACCCGATCTGACAGCGCGGGGGGGTGGACTGTCCGATCCAGCTTGCCTTTCCGCAATATTATCACAACGCAAGGCCGCAGAATCAGATGTGATTAACTATTAGACTTTGCTTTTTTTTTCGTGTATCAACACCATATGCCTTTGATAACAACCGCAAAAGATCTGAAATCCCTGTGCACCCGCCTGAAAAAGGCGGAGTTTATCACCGTGGATACGGAATTCATCCGCGAGCGCACCTACTGGGCGCGACTGTGCCTGATACAGGTGGCGGGGCCGGACGACGCCTTCGCCATCGACCCTCTGGCGGAAGGGATGGATCTCTCCCCCCTCTACGAACTCTTTCAGAACAAGAAAGTCCTGAAGGTTTTTCACGCCTGCCGCCAGGACCTGGAGATTTTCTTCAAGGAAACGGGCGGCGACCTGCCGACGCCCCTCTTCGACACCCAGATCGCGGCGATGGTCTGCGGCTTCGGGGAACAGGTCAGCTACGAAGTCCTCGTCAACGCGCTCCTGAAAAAGCAACTGGACAAATCAAGCCGGTTCACGGACTGGGCGCAACGCCCCCTCACCTCCAAGCAGCTGAAATACGCGCTGGCCGACGTCACGCATCTTCGCGTCATTTACGAGAAGCTGAACGCGAAGATCGAGGCGCAGAAACGCTCCCCGTGGATCAAGGACGAATTCAAAAAGCTGCTCGACGGCGAAAATTACGTTTCCCGCCCGGAAGAAGCGTGGGAGCGCATCAAGGTTCCGACCCACAAGCCGCGCGCGCTCGGCGTGCTCAGGGAAATCGCGATGTGGCGCGAACTGACCGCGCAAAGAGCCGACGTGCCGCGCGGGCGCATCCTGAAGGACGAGGCGCTGGCAGAGCTCGCCATGCACGCCCCTCCCACCAAGGAAGCCCTCGGAAAAATGCGGAACATGCAGCACGGCTTCGCCGAGAGCGAAAAAGGCGGACAGCTTCTGGAAGCCATCCGGCGCGGCCTCGAACTCCCCGAAAAAGACCTGCCGAAGCGCGACCCGCGCCCGAACTTCCCGCCTGGTCTCGCCCCCACCATCGACCTGCTGCGCGTATTGCTGAAGCTGAAGTGCGAGGAGGGACAGGTGGCCAGCAAACTCCTCGCGAAGGCGGAGGACATCGAACTCATTGCCGCCTACGGTGACAAAGCCGAGGTTCCCGCCATGTCCGGCTGGCGGTTCAAGCTCTTCGGCAGGGAGGCTCTGGAGCTGCGCGAAGGCAAACTGGCGCTGGCCATCGAGGAAAACCGGCTGAAACTGGTCAAGGCTCCCTGAAAAACCCGCGCAGAAATGACGACTACCCCGTAAAACTCAGCAACCCCAGCGATTTGAAGCTGATATGGCCGTTTTGAGAAATAATCAGGTGATCGTGGACGAGGATGTCCAGCGCAGCGGCGGCCTTGATGACTTCCTCCGTCATGGCGATATCGGAATCGCTGGGATTGGGATCGCCGCTCGGATGGTTGTGGACGAGGATCATCGCCGTCGCCCCCAGTTCCAGCGCGCGCCTGACGATTTCACGGGGATAGACGGGCGTATGATCGACGGTGCCCATCTGCTGCACTTCATCGGCCATCAGCTGGTTTTTGCGGTTGAGAAACAGGACGCGGAAATGCTCGCGCTTTTCGTGCGCCATGGAGACATGACAATAATCAATCAGCTTCTGCCATGAACTCAGCATCGGCTTTTTCTCGATGTCATTCCGAAGCATCCGGCGGGTGAGCGCATGCACCGTCTTTAAAACCACCGCCGAATTTTCGCTCAGGCCATTCACTTTCTTCAGATCGGCCAGGCTTGCGCCCATCACGCCGGAGAGGCCGCCAAACTCTTTCAGCAATTGCTTGGCCAAAGGCTTGACGTCGCGGCGAGGAACGGCGGCGAACAAAAACATTTCCAGCAGTTCATAGTCCTGGAACCCGTCAGCGCCGGATTTCAGAAAACGCTGCCGCAGCCGGTCGCGGTGGCCGGAATGGGGAAGCTCTGGTTTTGCGGAAGTTTCAGGCATAGGGCGGCTTCATGTACCCGTTGGGCGAGAGGGTGAAAATCTCAAACCCGGTTTCGGTCACGGCCAGCGTGTGCTCGAACTGCGCGGACAGGGACCGGTCTTTCGTCACCGCCGTCCAGCCGTCGTTCAGAACCCTGGTCTCCCAGCCGCCGGCGTTAATCATCGGCTCGATCGTGAAAAACATCCCCTTTTGCAGGGGCATTCCCTCCCCGGCCTTGCCGAAGTGCAGGACGGAGGGGGGGCAATGAAACGTCCTGCCGAGGCCGTGGCCGCAGAAATCGCGCACGACGGAAAATCTTTTGCTCTCGGCGTAGCTCTGGATGGCGTGGCCGACATCGCCCAGCGTCGCGCCCGGCTTCACCGCCCGGATGCCCTGCATCGTCGCTTCATAGGTGGCGTCCACCAGCAATCTGGCCTTGGCCGGGATTTTCTCTCCCGCGTAATACATGCGGCTGGTGTCGCCATGCCATCCTTCCAGAATGGCCGTCACGTCGATATTGACGATGTCCCCCTCTTCCAGTTTCCTGTCGCACGGGATGCCGTGGCAGACGACGTGGTTGATCGAGGTGCAGATAGACTTCGGAAAGCCCCTGTAATCGAGAGGCGCCGGAATGGCGTTATGGTCGAGGATGAAGTCATGGCAGAGCTTGTCGAGGCGCTCCGTCGTCACGCCCACCTGCACATGCGGCGTGATGAAGTCGAGCACTTCCGCGGCAAGCCTTCCCGCCTTCCGCATCCCGTCGAAATCCTCCGCGCCGTGAAGGATGATTTCTCCTTCATCATCGGATTTATATGTTAAACTTTTGTCCCCGTTCATCAAATATCCCTTAGAGTCAAACTGAAGCGAAACCCTGCGAAAAACAAGCGAAAACTGCACACCCTGCGCGAAATGACAATCAGGGTTTTTTCCGCAAACCGCTAAACTCCTCCGAGGAGAAAAGATCCCCGTTGCCCGCCATGAATTCCTCCACCGTATCCGCCGGCGCCAGTCGTGACAGATAAGGCTCGAGCGTCGAGGGATAGAGAGGCTGCTGGCTGAAATTTTTGGCGCTGATAAGGCTGAGCGCGAAGACCCCGCCCATCACGCCCGCCGCGAAAAACCCCGCCGAAACCAGCCGCCGCCGTTCGGTCATCAGCGTGGCCAGCGTCAGGCTGCCGTAAAGCAGGAAGGCCAGCAGGATGAAATTGATTCCATAGGTCGTCAGAAGGGCGACCCAGTTTTCATTGGTCAGGAAATCGACATACGATTCCACATACCAGGCAAGCGTTCCCGCAATCGTGTACAGACATACCATGGCCGCATGGCTCCTGAAATACGCCTTATGCCTGGTCAGACGTCCGGCGACCGACCATATCGCCGACCAGAGAACGATGACGCCGACGGTTCCGGCACCGGCACCCGCCAGAGCCAGTCCGATATCCTCCGTCCAGACTTCCAGATACGCCCAGCCAAGTGCAAGCGCCAGAGCCAGAAGAAAACTCGCCCAGACGTTGGGCGCGCGCGACAGCCACAAAAAAACAGAATTTGTCTTCTGCAGCCGGATCGTGGCGGAAACAGGATGCTCCGGAGCGTAAACGCGCACTTCCGTCTGGCCGAGGCAGAGCGTGTCTCCCGACCGGAGAGGCGCGCGCTGGCCGTGCTGCAACATTCCGTTGACGATGAAACCGTTTTCGCTGCCCAGATCATGGACGAAAAAACACCCGCTGTCGCATTCGATCCGGAGTTCCTGCGGGCTGACGTGTGGGTCGTTCAGGATCACGTCGTTGCAGAATCCGCGTCCGACTGTGAAAGGAAATTTTTCGACAACGCGGTAAGACACATGCCCGTCGTTGGCCTGTGCCCGGATTTCAAGGATGAGCTTCAAGGGCGGTTCCTCCTTCCCTGCCTGCGGCACCGGCCGGACGCGGCCTGATCTCGCTCATGAATTTTCGCGCCAGAGCCAGCGCGTTCTGTTTCGAAACCCCCTGCGCCGTCAGGGTCGCGATGAACCCCTTTTTGCCCGCGCCCACCATCGCCATATGCAGATTCATGTCGAAAATCTTCGGATATTTTTTATACTGGCGGACGCAGAAGCTGGATTTCCATCGGAAACCCGCGATATCGACGAAGCGGCTGTTGCAGTCGAAATTTGTGACGTTCCCTTCCTTGGCGTTTTGAAAATCCCCGAGGAAGTATCCGAACAATCCCTGATAAAAATTGTAAAAACGCACCGGATTGAGAGTCTCCTTGCCCACCGTATAGTCATAGCGGTAGAGGAGAACGCCCGTCTCAAAATCGTTGTCGAGATACATACGATCCTGACTGGAGCATGTGGAGAAAAAATACTGATAGGGGTCTTTCTCCTTGTGATTGATGCCTCCCCAGCATTTCAGCACATCATGGATGCGCCCCGGCGCCGTCACGGGGCCGAAGGGCACGCTCTCCCATTTTTTCTTCAGCAGGGCGCTGATATTGCGTTCCTGACCGGCCAGCAGCTGATCCTGAATATGGTCGTCTGCATGGTTGATAAAATCGTAGCCAGCGGGCTGCCGGAGATAGTCGGCCAGCAGCCGGCGCAGCGGCTCGACGGGAACGAGAAAGCTGATCTGGTTTCCGGCGGTGGCGACGTTGATTCCGGCGACGCTGCCGTCATGGCCGATGGCGGGCCCTCCGCTCATCCCCGGATTGAGCGCGCCGGAAAAATGTATCTTGTCGGTAAAGCTCTCTTTCGACAGGCCGCTGTAGGTGCCTTCGATGATGGTGAACCCGATGTCACGCGGATTGCCCAGCGCATATAGTCTGGCTCCCTTCTCCTGTTTCGACGTGCCGAGCGACAGCCATGTCCTGCCGGGACGATCCATCTTCACGATGGCCAGATCATGCACCACATCCGCCGTCAGGACTCTCAAGCTCCCTTCCCCGCCCTTGTCATGCAGGAACTCGATACGGTTGCTCCCGGCGCGCTGAAGGGCTTCGGCGACGACGTGATAGTTGGTCGCGATCAGGCCGTCCTCCGTGAACTGAAACCCGGAGCCGATGCTGGTCTTTTTACCGGAGGTCAGATCGATGACCTGCACCTGATACACAGCATCGCCATAAGCCTGATAAAGCCGCTGCGCCTCGTCCGGCGCGGGGGCTTCCCCCGCCCCTGCCGGAAAAACGGCCAGTACTGCGGCCAGCATCATGCCCGCAAAAAATATAAAAAAGTGACGCATGGAACCCCTTCGCCGTTCATTCTCGGCGAGAAACCCTGACAGGGCAAGAAAGAAAAATTATTTTGAAATTTAGTCGCCGGAATGACGGTGCCGGAACCTACCCCGCCAGTTTTTCCTTCACCAGTCCGCCGGCTTTGGAGAAATCCATCTGGCCGGAGTATTTGGATTTGAGTTCGGCCATGACCCTGCCCATATCCTTGATGCCGGTCGCGCCGACAGCAACGATGGCCTGCTGAACGACAGACTTCATCTCGTCTTCCGAAAGCTGCTTGGGAAGATAGCCCTCTATGATCCTGATTTCGGCGGCTTCGCGCTCCGCCAACTCGGGGCGGCCGCCTTGCAGATATAACTTAATCGATTCCTGCCGCTGCTTGACCATCGATTGCAGCAGGGAGAGAATCTGCTCGTCCTTGATTCCCTCGCGGCTCTCGGCGGTGCGGGCGGCGATGTCCTTGTCCTTCACGGCGGAGATGATTAAACGTAATGTCGCCAAAACGACTTCGTCCTTCGCACGCATCGCGTCTTTCATGTTTTCGGTAAACTTCGCTCTTAATGACATTTTTCAGGTATCCCCTTTGTTTTTTATATGCTATTTCATGGAGGTCATCATACAGAGAAGCGTCGTAATTACAATCCCCGAAGGATCGCAATGTCCTTGCCTCATCTCCCTCCCCATGCCTCCGCGCTGCTGGCGCTCGCAGACGGAACGGTATTCTGGGGAAAGGGCGTCGGGGCGGAAGGCGTCACCGGCGGCGAAGTTTGCTTCAACACCTCCATGACCGGATACCAGGAAGCCCTGACCGACCCTTCCTACGCAGGGCAGATCATCACATTCACCTTCCCGCATATCGGCAATACCGGTGCGAACGACCGTGACAATGAATCGGCCAGACCCTTCGTGAAAGGACTGATCCTCCGCACCGGCATCACAGCCCCCTCCAACCACCGGTCGGAACAGCCTTTCGACCTCTGGCTGAAGGAACGCAAACTGACGGGCATCTGCGGGATCGACACGCGGGCGCTGACGCGGCGTCTGCGCGATCACGGCGCGCAAAACGGCGTGATCTGCTTTTCTTCCGGACGGAAATTCAATCCGGAAGAACTTACCGCGCAGGCCAAAAACTGGCCGGGCATGGACGGGATCGACATCGCCAGAACCGTTTCGACCGGAAAAATCTATCAGTGGCACGAACAGCCCTCCCCGGTAAAAGGCCATGTCGTCGTCCTCGACTACGGCGTCAAGCGCAGCATCCTGCACTGCCTCGCCGCAGAGGGGCTCAGGCTGACGGTCGTTCCCTGCACCACGCCCGCCGACGAAATTCTGACGCTGCGCCCGGACGGGATATTCCTTTCCAACGGCCCCGGCGATCCGGCGGCCACCGGCGTTTACGCCGTCCCCGCTATCCGGAAACTCCTGGAATCCGGGCTGCCCCTGTTCGGCATCTGCCTCGGCCATCAGCTTCTGGCGCTGGCGCTCGGCGGCAGGACGGCCAAGCTTCCATTCGGTCATCGCGGCGCCAATCATCCGGTCAAAAATCTGGAGACCGGAAAGATAGAGATCACCAGCCAGAATCACGGCTTCCACGTCCTTCCCGCCAGTCTTCCGGACACCGTCGAGATCACGCACACAAGCCTGTTCGACGGCACGAACGAGGGTCTCCGCCTGAAGGGACGCCCGGTCTTTTCCGTGCAGTACCACCCGGAAGCCTCTCCGGGGCCGCAGGACAGCCGTCCCCTTTTCGGGCAATTCAGCCGGTACATCGCGGACGTCATGGATTTTCAGGAGGGGAAGCACGCATGCCGAAACGCACCGACATAAAATCCATCGTCATCATCGGCGCGGGCCCCATCATCATCGGCCAGGCCTGCGAATTCGACTACTCCGGAACGCAGGCCTGCAAGGCTCTGAAGGACGAGGGATACCGGGTGATCCTCGTCAATTCCAACCCCGCCACCATCATGACCGATCCGGACTTCGCCGACGCGACCTACATCGAGCCCCTCACGCCGGAAATTGTGGCGAAGATACTCGAAAAAGAGAGGCCGGACGCGCTCCTGCCCACGATGGGCGGGCAGACGGCGCTCAATATCGCGCTGGCGCTGAGCACGGACGGCACGCTGGACAGGCTCGGCATCGAGCTGATCGGCGCAAAGAAAGAGGCCATAGAGCTGGCCGAAGACCGCGAACTCTTCAGGGAGACCATGAAGAAACTCGGTCTGGAATGCCCGAAGAGCAAGGCGGCGAAAAGTCTCTCTGCGGCGCTGGAGGCCCTGGAGCTCACGGGACTTCCCGCGATCATCCGCCCCTCTTTCACGCTCGGCGGCACCGGCGGGGGGATCGCCTATAACCGCGACGAATTCGAATCCATCGTCAAATCCGGCCTGCAGGCCTCTCCCGCCCGGCAGATCCTCGTCGAGGAATCCGTCATCGGCTGGACAGAGTACGAGATGGAGGTCATGCGCGACAAGGACGTCAACTGCATCGTCGTCTGCTCCATCGAGACCATCGACCCGATGGGCATCCACACGGGCGACAGCGTCACCGTCGCGCCCGCGCTCACCCTCACCGACAAGGAATATCAGGCGATGAGGAACGCCTCGATGTCCATCCTGCGCGGGATCGGCGTCGAAACCGGCGGCTCCAACGTGCAGTTCGCCGTCAATCCCGCCAACGGGCAGATCGTCGTCATCGAAATGAACCCCCGCGTCAGCCGCTCCTCCGCGCTGGCCTCCAAGGCCGTCGGCTTCCCTATCGCGAAAGTGGCGGCGAAACTGGCCGTCGGATACACGCTCGACGAACTGCAGAACGACATTACCGGCGCGACCCCCGCCTCCTTCGAACCCTCCATCGATTACGTCGTCACGAAAATCCCGCGCTTCAACTTCGAGAAGTTCCCGGGCACCGAGGAACGCCTGACCACCTCCATGAAATCCGTCGGGGAGGTGATGGCGATAGGCCGCACGTTCGAGGAATCCCTGCAGAAGGCGCTCTGCTCGCTGGAAACCGGGCTGACAGGGCTGAAGGAGATGAACCTCGTCCCGGAGGGCAAGGAATTCCATCCACAGTATATTCTGGCAGCCCTGTCCCAGCCGCGCCCGGACCGCATTCTCGTGATCGCGCAGGCACTCCGCCACGGCTTCTCGACAGAAGAAATACATGACGCCAGCAAGTTCGACCGATGGTTTCTGGAGCGCATCCAGACCCTCGTCGTTCACGAGGAGAAGCTGAAGGAAAAGGGTCTTCCGAAAACTTACTATGACTGGATGGAAACCAAGCAACTTGGATTCTCTGACGCGCGCATCGGGGAACTCACGCACAAGAGCGAACGGGATGTTGCCGGGCATCGGCGCAAGGCGGGCGCAACCCCCGTTTTCAAGCGCGTGGACACCTGCGCGGGCGAATTCGCCTCCAACACGGCCTATATGTATTCGACGTATGAGTTTCCCTGTGTGTCTCCCCGGCAGGCTACCCCTCATCCTAACCTTCTCCCGCAAGGGGAGAAGGGACAGAAAGCCTCTTCTCCCTCTCCCCTCGCGGGAGAGGGGCGGGGTGAGGGGGATTCTTCCGACGAATGCCGCCCCTCCGCGAACAAAAAAGCGATCATCATCGGC
The DNA here is from genome assembly GCA_043806835.1 of Pseudomonadota bacterium. Classification (GTDB taxonomy): domain Bacteria; phylum Pseudomonadota; class Alphaproteobacteria; order Micavibrionales; family UBA2020; genus PALSA-926. The sequence continues at coordinate 42,211 of JAZDGQ010000007.1, forward strand.
TCCGGCCCCAACCGCATCGGCCAGGGGATCGAGTTCGATTACTGCTGCGTCCATGCCTCCTTCGCACTGCGCGAAAAAGGCATCGAAAGCATCATGATCAACTGCAATCCGGAAACGGTGTCCACCGACTACGACACATCCGACCGGCTTTACTTCGAACCCATCACCGCCGAAAAGGTGCTGGACATCATCCATGCCGAACAGGCGAACGGCGATATGCTCGGCGTCATCGTGCAGTTCGGCGGCCAGACCCCTCTCAAGCTCTGCCGGGAGCTTGAAGACGCGGGCGTCAAAATCCTCGGCACCAGCCCCGACGCCATCGACCTCGCCGAGGACCGGGAACGCTTTTCAGAACTGATCCGCAAAATAAAGCTGAAACAGCCCGTCAACGGCGTCGCCCTCACCGCCGGGGAAGCGGAGGAGATCGCCGCAAAGATAGGCTTTCCCATCGTGCTCCGCCCCTCCTACGTCCTCGGCGGGCGCGGAATGGAAATCGTCCATGACATGCAGGCGCTCAGGCGCTACATCAAAACCGCCATACAGGTTTCCGGCGCGACCCCGCTGCTCATCGACCAATACCTGCAAAACTGCATCGAGGTGGACGTCGATGCGCTCTGCGACGGCAAGGACGTCTTCATCGCCGGAGTGATGGAGCATATCGAGGAGGCGGGCATCCATTCCGGGGACAGCACCTGCTCGCTGCCACCCTATTCGCTGCGCCCGGAGATCGTCACCGGCCTGAGGGAACAGACGGCGGCGCTGGCCAGGGCGCTGAACGTCGTAGGGCTGATGAACGTGCAGTTCGCCGTCAGGCAGAGCCGCGACCCGTCCAATCTCGACCATTACGAAATCTACGTTCTGGAGGTCAATCCGCGCGCCTCGCGCACGGTGCCCTTTGTGGCGAAAGCGACGGGTCTTCCCGTGGTCAGGGCCGCGACGCGCCTGATGACCGGCGAGAAAATTCCGGAGCTTCTCTCCGGAGGCGTGCTTCATCACCGGACATTCAGCCATGTGGCGGTGAAAGCCCCCGTCTTTCCCTTCGAACGCTTTCCGAAGGTGGACGTCATCCTGGGTCCCGAAATGAAATCGACCGGAGAGGTCATGGGAATCGACCGGGACTTCCGCCGCGCCCTCGCCAAGGCCCGCATCGGGGCGGACTCCAAACTCCCCCTTTCCGGCACTGTCTTTATTTCCGTCAGGGATTCTGACAAAAATGCGATTATCCCGCTGGCCGCACGGCTTTCCGATATGGGCTTCAGGATCGTCGCCACCGGCGGCACCGCCAGACATCTCGTGGAGGCCGGAATCCGCGCCCATAAGGTCAACAAGGTGCACGAAGGCCAGCCCCATGTCGTGGACGCCATGATAAACGGGGACATAGATCTGATGCTGAACACGACCGAAGGCCCGCAGGCTGTCGCTGACAGCTTTAACTTGCGTCGGGCGGCATTGCAGAATAAAATAACTTACTACACGACGATCTCCGGTGCCAAAGCGGCTGTCGATGCGATAGTGGCTTTGAGGCAGACGGAGCCTTTCGATGTGAAAACGCTGCAAGAATATTTGAAGACAGCGTAGCAAACCAAGGGTTCTTAAGATGGCAGCAAAAGTACCGATAACCCTGGCTGGCTTTGACCAGCTTCAGGAAGAGATAAGAATTCTTAAAACCGTCGACCGCCCCGCCGTGATACAGGCGATTTCGGACGCACGCGATCATGGCGATTTGTCAGAGAATGCGGAATACCACGCCGCCCGCGAACGCCAGAGCTTCATCGAGGGCCGCCTGGGCGAACTGGAAGGCAACCTCTCCAGAATTGACGTCATCGACCCCTCGAAAATGTCAGGAAATATCATCCGTTTCGGCGCAACGGTGAAAATCACGGACGAAGATTCCCGGGAGGAGCACATCTATCAGATCGTCGGGGAATACGAAGCCAGTTTTGAAAACGGCAAGCTGGCCTTCACCGCGCCTCTCTCCCGCGCCCTGATCGGAAAAACCGTCGGCGACACGGTCGAAGTGAAAACCCCGAAAGGGGTCAAGACTTACGAAGTGCTGAACGTGGCCTACAAGTAGGCCGGAAGCCGGAAATCAGAAGCCGGAAATCAGATATTCTCTGACTTCCGGCTTCAGGATTCAGCGTTCTGATTATTTGCCGACCGCTTCTTTCAGTTCTTTGGAAGCGCGGAAGGCGATCTTCTTTTTCGCGGGGATTTTGATCGCTTCGCCGGTTGCGGGGTTGCGGCCCATGCGGGCGGCGCGTTTGCGGACTTGCAGGATGCCGAGGCCGGCCATGCGGACGCGGTTGCCTTTTTTCAGGTTCTTGACGAGGGAGGCGACAAGGTCGTCCAGAATGGTGTTCATCGCTTTTTTGGTCATCGAATGCTTTTCAGCAAGATCCGTGCCAATGTTTTTCAGGGTGACGGTTGGTGCCGCTGGTGTTGTCGATTTTGCCATTTTTTGAACTCTCACTTGTTAAGTTAGGCGGTTGAACATCGGCGCTCAAAATGCGCGGGTTATGCCTTTAAAATCAGCCGTCCCCAGAATCACACCTCGAATTCGCCCATATATGATTCATGACAGATTCACAGGGGCGCGCAACAACAATTTTGTAAAAAAACGCCCTTTTAGGCTGTTTTTTCATTATTTATCCCCAAAAATTACTCTTTCAGGGCTTCCTGCACGAATTCTCCGACCTTGTCGAGCGCCACGCGCTCCTGCGCCATCGTATCGCGGAAGCGAATCGTCGCCGCCTGATCCTTCGGGGTATCCGTATCCACGGTGATGCAGAACGGCGTGCCGATTTCGTCATGGCGGGCGTAGCGCTTGCCGATGTTCGACTTCGCGTCGTACTCGGTCATGAACTTCGCGCGCATGGAATAATACAGCTTCTGCGCGATTTCCGGCAGGCCGTCCTTGTTCACCAAAGGCAGCACCGCCGCCTTCACCGGGGCCATGCTCGGCTTGAATTTCAGGTACATCTTGCTCGGGCGCGACGGATCGGCGGTATAGGCCTCCGCCAGAAGCGCCAGCACGCCCCGCGTCAGACCGGCGGCGGGTTCGATGACGTGCGGGAGAAACCGGCGCGGCGGCTGGACGGAATCATCGAAGTATTCCATTTTCTTGCCGGAATATTTTTCGTGCTGGGTCAGGTCAAAGTCGCAGCGGTGCGCGACGCCTTCCAGCTCGCCAAAGCCGGGCGCGGTGAACGGGAACCGGTATTCGATGTCAACCGTTCCCACCCCCGCTTTCGCGTAGTGGGACAATTCGTCGCGTTCATGCTGGCGGAGTTGCAGGTTATTGGGGGAAACGCCGACGGCCTCCCACCATTTTTTGCGCGTGTCCTTCCAGAAATCGAACCACAGCCGGGCTTCGTCCGGGTGGCAGAACCACTCCATTTCCATCTGCTCGAACTCCCGCGAGCGGTAGATGAAGTTGCGCGGCGTCACCTCGTTGCGGAACGCCTTGCCGATCTGCGCGATGCCGAACGGCACACGGACGCGCATGCTGTCGAGGACGTTCTTATGATTGGTGAAGCACCCCTGCGCCGTTTCGGGGCGGAGGTAGGCGATGTCGGCTTCCGTTGCCGTCGCGCCGACGTAGGTTTTAAACATCAGGTTGAAGGCGCGGGGGTTGGTCAATGTGCCGGGTTTACTTGAACCCGGAGCCCAAACCTTTCCCAAATTTTCGTTGGAAATTTGGGAAACCATTTGTGTCCAATCGCCGTCTTTGAATGTCAGGTTATTCTTTTTGATAATCTTCCTATGTGCGTCTTCTAATTCCTCCAAGTTTTGGGCGGACAGCAAAAATTCTTCTTTAGAAAAAACTTCTTCGACATGCTTAATAAAGGCTGCCATTTCCTGATTCGAATTAACCTGCTTAGGAAAAGCCTTCGTAATCTCCTCTGGAAAGAAAACTTTTAGATGATCGGCTCTATACCGCAATTTAGTTTCCTTGCAATCCACCATCGGGTCGCTGAAGCCCGCGACGTGTCCCGACGCCTCCCATACCTTCGGGTTCTGGATGATGGCGGAATCGAGGCCGACGATCTGCAAAGGCTCCCCGTCCGGGCCGATGGGGGGGGCGATCACCATGTCGTTCCACCAGCGATCCCGCAGGTTGTTTTTCAGGAGCACGCCGAGCGGCCCGAAATCCCAGAAGCCGTTGATGCCTTCATAAATATCCGAGGCGGGAAAGATGAATCCCCGCCGCTTGCACAGAGCCACCAGTTCGTCCATCGAAACCTTTTCGGGGGTGTCCATTTTTTCCTGTTCCACAGCCTGCACGTTGCCCTTTTTTCAGCTATTATCTTGATTGAAGCTGTTAAATGCTATAGCATTGCGCCCAGTTTCACAACATACATAATGGAGCCCCAATGGCGGCAAATCTGACGGCTCAAACGGAGCCGGAACATCCGAAATGGGTCTACAGCTTCGGACGGGGGCTGTGCGAGGGCGACGCCTCCCGGAAAAACCTGCTCGGCGGCAAGGGCGCCAACCTCGCGGAGATGAGCCGCATCGGCCTTCCCGTCCCTCCCGGATTTATATTGTCCACCGAAGTCTGCACCTTTTTCTACCGGAACAACAATACCTATCCCGCCGACATCGAACTTCAGGCGGTTGCGGGTCTGAAGCAAATCGAAAAGGAAACCGGGATGCTTTTCGGAGATGCCGGAAAACCTCTGCTGCTGGCCGTCCGTTCCGGCGCGCGGGTCTCCATGCCGGGGATGATGGATACGATTCTGAATATCGGCCTGAACGACGCGACCGTCGCGGGACTTGCCGCGTTCAGCAACAACGAGCGATTCGCTTTTGACTGCTACCGCCGCCTGATCCAGATGTACGGCGACGTCGTGATGGGGGTCGGTCACGACCGTTTCGAGGATATTCTCGACACCTATAAACGCCGCAACGGCCTGAACGTCGATACCGATATCGATGCTTCCGGCTGGAAGGAGATCGTCGCACAGTTCAAGGCGGTCGTGCAGAAAGAAACCGGAAAGCCCTTCCCACAGAACCCGCAGGAGCAGATGTGGGGAGCCATCGGAGCCGTGTTCAACTCATGGATGACCCCCCGCGCCGTCACCTACCGCCGGATCAACGGCATCCCCGAGGACTGGGGAACCGCCGTCAGCGTGCAGGCGGTCGTGTTCGGCAACATGGGCGACGACTGCGCCACGGGCGTCGCCTTCACCCGCAACCCCTCCACCGGCGAAAATCTTTTCTACGGGGAATACCTCGTCAACGCGCAGGGCGAGGACGTGGTGGCGGGCATCCGCACGCCGCTGCCGCTGTCCGACATGAAAAAAACCATGCCGGACGTTTACAAAGAGCTGGACGCCGTCCGCCTGACGCTCGAAAAACACTACACGGACATGCAGGACATCGAATTCACCATCCAGAGCAAAAAGCTGTATATGCTGCAAACCCGCACCGGCAAGCGCACCGCGCACGCCGCGCTGCGCGTCGCGGTGGAGATGGTGACGGAAGGACTGATTACGAAGGAGCAGGCCATCCTCCGCGTTCCGCCGGCCTCCCTCGATCAGATGCTCCACCCGACCATCGACCCCAGGGCGGCGAAGGCCGTTCTCGCCCACGGGCTTCCCGCCTCTCCCGGCGCGGCGACAGGCGCGATCACGTTCGACCCCGACGAAGCCGAGAAACTGGCCGCCGACGGAAAAAAAGTGATTCTCTGCCGCACCGAAACCAGCCCGGAGGACATTCACGGGATGCACGCGGCGAAAGGCATCCTGACGTCGCGCGGCGGGATGACCAGCCACGCGGCTGTCGTCGCGCGCGGCATGGGGAAACCCTGCGTCGCCGGAGCCGGAGACGTCATGATCGATTACAGGGCGCAAACCCTGACGGCGAACGGAAAGACCCTGAAGCCCGGAGATAAAATCACGATCGACGGCTCCACCGGAGAAATCATCCTCGGCGAAGTCGGCATGCTCCAGCCCGCCATGACGGAGCACTTCTCAACTCTGATGCAATGGGCGGACAACGTGCGCCGCCTCAAGGTGCGCGCCAACGCCGAAACCGCGCTCGACGCCGAAACCGCCCGCAAATTCGGGGCGGAGGGCATCGGCCTGTGCCGGACGGAGCACATGTTCTTCGACCCGTCCCGCATCCTGTATGTGCGCCAGATGATTCTGGCGGAAACGCCGGAGGAACGAAGCAAAGCTTTAGACAAGATCGAGCCGTTCCAGCGGGAGGATTTCATCAGGCTGTTCAAGATCATGAACGGTCTGCCGGTGACCATCCGCCTGCTCGATCCGCCGCTGCACGAATTCCTGCCGCATGAGTCCCCTGAAATCCGGGAACTGGCGGAAGCCCTGTCGCTCCCCGTCGAAAAAGTCCATCAGCGCATCAACCGCCTCCACGAAGCCAACCCGATGCTGGGACTTCGCGGGGCGCGGCTCGGGATCGTCTATCCCGAAATCTACGAAACGCAGATCCGGGCGATTTTCGAGGCCGCCCTCGCCGTCAAGAAAAAGACCGGCGACACCGTCCTCCTTGAAATCATGGTGCCCCTCATCAGCACGAAAAAGGAAATGGACATCCTGAAGGACATGATCGACAAGATCGCCGCTTCCATGGAAAAAACGGATTACATCGTCGGCACGATGATAGAACTGCCAAGGGCGGCGCTACAGGCGGGAGCTATTGCGGAGACCGCCAGGTTCTTCAGCTTCGGCACCAACGACCTGACGCAGACCACCTTCGGCATCAGCCGCGACGACGCCGGCTCCTTCCTGCCCGACTACCAGAAGCGCGGCATCTTCGCCGCCGACCCTTTCGCCTCCATCGACATAGACGGCGTGGGCGAACTCGTCAAAATCGCGGTGGAGCGCGGGCGCAAGACCCGCAAAGACCTCAAGGTCGGCATCTGCGGAGAGCACGGCGGAGACCCCGCCTCCATCATGTTCTTCGAAAAAGCCGGACTGGATTACGTTTCCTGCTCGCCCTACCGCGTGCCGATCGCGCGGCTGGCGGCGGCGCAGGCGGCGTTGATGAAAAACACCTGACTGTCCATTTCCCTTCTCCCATTGTGGGAGAGGGGGAAGATGGGCTAAAAGAGAGGCAAAGTATGGACAATCACGGGCTATCACGGCAGGAAGCGGCGGCGCGGCTGAAAGCCGAGGGCGCCAACGAACTTCCCGTGGCGGGCAGGCGCACGCCGTGGAAAATCATCATCGGCGTCATCACGGAGCCGATGTTCGCGCTGCTTCTGGGCGCGGGATTCATCTATCTGCTGCTGGGAGACCTCCTGGAAGCGCTGGTGCTCCTGTGCTTCGCGATGCTCTCCGTGCTCATCACCGTGGTGCAGGAGATCCGCAGCGAGCGCGTGCTGGACGCCCTGCGGGATCTCACCAGCCCCCGCGCCCTCGTCGTCCGCGACGGCCAGCCCGTCCGCATCGCCGGGCGGGAGGTCGTCCGGGGAGACCTGCTGATTTTGAACGAGGGAGATCGCATCCCCGCCGACGCAATCGTCGTTTCCGGCAACGACATCCTGACGGACGAATCCCTGCTGACCGGAGAGTCCGTGGCGGTGCGGAAGAAGCCTTCCCAGAACGCTGCAACGGCTCCCGGCCGTCCTGGCGGCGACGACCTGCCCGCCGTCTACGCGGGAACTCTGATCGTCCGGGGCAACGGGCGCGCCGTCGTCGTCGCGACGGGAGTCCGCAGCGAGATCGGAAAGATCGGGCAGGCGCTGTCCACCATCGAAACGGAACAGCCCCGCCTGCGGGAGCAGACGCGCCATATCGTGCGCGTCTTCGCGACGGGCGCGCTCGTACTCAGCACCGCCCTCGTGCTTATCAACGGTCTCCTGCACGGGAACTGGCTTTCGGCTTTCCTGGGAGGCATCGCGCTCGGCATGTCCCTCCTGCCCGAGGAATTCCCCCTCGTCCTGTCCGTCTTCATGGTCATGGGGGCGTGGCGCATATCGAAGGCGCGTGTCCTGACGCGCCGCGCCGCCGCCATCGAGACGCTGGGATCGGCCACCGTCCTCTGCACGGACAAGACCGGAACGCTGACGCAGAACAAAATGTCCATCGTCCGCCTTCAGCGGGAGGATGTTTCATGGAATGCCGGAGCCTCCGCGCCGATCCCCCCTGCCCTCGCGGAAATCGTCGCAACCGGCGTCATGGCCTGCCCGAAAGACTCGTACGACCCGATGGATATGGCCTTCGCCACCGCCCTCGCGGAAAAACAGGCGCCGGAGAAGGCGGAGCCCGTGCGTCATTACGGTCTCGGCGCGGGGCTTCTGGTCATGGCGAACGTCCATGACATCGACGGCCGGTATTCGGTTGCGGCCAAAGGCGCTCCGGAAGCCATCGGAAAAATATGCCGGTTCGACGCGGCGCAAATGGACAAGCTGCACAAAGCCGTCGCTGACATGGCGGCGCACGGCCTTCGGGTGCTGGGCGTCGCGAAGGCCGTGACGGCGGGCGACGGCTCCCTGCCGGAAACGCCAGAAGGATTCCATTTTGAATTTCTGGGGCTGGCCGGTTTCGCGGATCCCCTGCGCCCGGCGGTGCCGGATTCCGTCCGGGAGGCGCGCGCCGCCGGAATACGAGTCATCATGATCACCGGCGACTACCCGGCGACGGCGAAAACCATCGCGGAACAGGCTGGAATCACGGCGGAAAAAGTCGTCACGGGAGAGGCGCTCGAAAAAATGACGGAGGACGCCTTGCGCCTCGCGGTGAAGGAAACCTCCGTCTTCGCCCGCATCATGCCCGAGCAGAAGCTCCGCATCGTGAACGCGCTGAAGGCCGCAGGCGAAGTCGTGGCGATGACGGGCGACGGCGTGAACGACGCCCCTTCCCTGAAAGCCGCGCACATCGGAATCGCCATGGGCAGCCGGGGGACGGACGTCGCCCGCGAAGCGTCCTCCATCGTCCTGCTGGACGACGATTTCAGCTCCCTCGTCGGCACCATCCGTCTGGGGCGACGCATCTACGACAACCTGAGAAAGGCGTTCCTGTACATCATCGCCGTGCATGTCCCGATAGCGGGACTCGCCCTGATTCCGGCGGCGCTCGGCAAGCCACTGATCCTGACGCCTCTGCTGATCGCCCTGCTGGAAATGATCATCGATCCCACCTGCTCCATCGTGCTGGAGGCGGAGAGGGAAGAGAAAGACGTCATGTCCCGCCCGCCGCGCGACCCGAACGCCCGCATCCTCACCGCCCGCATTCTCGGGCTGGGAGTGACGCAAGGGGCATTGGCTCTCGTCCTGGCGGTGGGAGTATGGATTTTCGCTCAAAAACGGGGTCTTCCGGAGGCGGAAGTGCGCTCCCTCGTTTTTGCGACTCTCGTCATGATAAGCCTGGCGCTTGTCCTGGCGAGCCGTTCCTTCAGCACATCCCTCGTTTCGGCCTTCCGGAGACCCAATCCGGTTCTGTGGAAAGTCATGGCCGCCGTCGCGGGCATCCTCGGCGTCCTGATGTTCTGGCCGCCCGCGCAGACGCTCTTCCGTTTCGGCCCCCTGCACGGCTTCGACGTGATGATCGCCGTCCTGTCCGGGGCGCTGCTGCTGGCCGCGCTGGAGATCGTCAAGTCGTTCTGGCGCGGGAGGGTTTAGAGATTACGGCACAAGGCGTACCCCTGAATCCAGCCGCTGTCGCCGTCGGCGTAATGCTCCTGCTTCCAGATCGGGGCGCACTGTTTGATCTCCTCGATCAGGGCGCGGCAGGCCTCGAAACTTTCCGCGCGGTGCGGCGTGCTGACGGCGATCACGACGCTGACGCCGCCGGCCTCCAGACGCCCCCTGAAATGGGTCACGCTGATGTTTATTTCCCCGCCGTGGGCGGCGCGGACTTTTTCGCATAACTGCCGCAGGATTGTTGAAGCCAGAGGCTCGAAGACGTCATAGCTGATGCCGACGACATCCCTGCCCTGATTGCTCCGGCGCACAACGCCGATAAAGCTGCTGACCGCCCCATGCGCGGGATCGGCCACGAAATCATGCGCCGCCGCAATGTCGATAGGCTGCTCCGTGATGCTGACGTGGATTTTACCGGACATGCCTATCCTCCGCAAACCGGCGGCAGGATGGCGAGGCGGCTGTCTTTCGTCAGGATAGCGTCGCCGTCGATGATTTCGTCGTCGTTGGCCATCGCGGAGTCCCGGACAAGGGTTCTGTCCGGAAGGTTCAAAACGTCGGCCAGTTTTTCCTTCACTCCCGTTATCGTGATGCCTGAAGGAACGGTAAACGTCGCGTTTTCCCCGTATTTTCTGAACGCGCCGAACAGGCGCACGGTAACGGTGATATCAGTCATGATGCTGCCCTCCGCGTATCATCGACAAAGCGTGCGGCAGAATGGGAAGCAAGGCTTCCATCCCCTCCCGCACGGCTTTCGGGCTGCCGGGGAGAGTCACGATCAGCGTATCGCCCATCACGCCCGCCGCGCTGCGCGACAGCCATGCCATGTCCGTCATCTGCGCTCCGTCCTTGCGGAGAAGCTCCCCGAACCCCGGCGCCATCCTGTCGCATATCTTTTCCAGCGTGTCGGGAGTCACGTCGCGCTTCGACAGACCCGTGCCTCCGGAGGTCACGACAAAATCCGGCCTGAGTTCCCTGACGATTTTTTTAAGGTGCGCCGCAAGCATATCCGCCTCGTCCGGCAGGATGACGACATCCGCGATCCGCGCGCCGAAGCGCAGGAGGATATCCTTCAACACAGTCCCGGACTTGTCTTCGTAAACGCCTTTCGCGGCGCGGTCGCTCATAACGACGATTGCAGCGTTCAGCCCTTTCAGGGGCTTTTGATCCGGCAACTGCGCCAGAAGCCAGTCCGGCACGCCCTCCGGATTGACCCAGAGGCCGCTTTTGCCGCCTTCCTTCACCAGCAGTTTCACGTTGCCGATGCTCAGGGCGGGTTCCGTTCCCTTGACCAGATCCCAGATCGTGGCGAGCGCCGCCTGCACGGCCATGACCGCTTCCATTTCCACGCCGGTTTTGGCATGGGCGGCGACCTGCCCGTAGACCGTCACGCAATCCGGCGCTTCGGGAACGCAGCGGACGCTGACCTGATCGAGGAGCAGGGGATGGCACAACGGAATGAATTCCGGCGTTTTCTTCGCGCCCATGATGCCCGCAATCTCGGCCAGAGCCAACACGTCGCCCTTGGGCAGCGTTTTTTCCACGATCTTTTTGAAGGCGAGCGTGCCCACCGTGATGGTGCCGGAGGCGACGGCGCGGCGGCGCGTCACGCGCTTTCGCCCGACGTCGATCATGCGAAAAAGGGGTTCCGTCGTCATTTCTATCCTCCCGTCGATGCCAGATTTTGCCGCGCGCCCGTATCCCCCTCGTTCAGGAAATGCGAGATTTTCTTGACGCGCATCAGTCGCAGGACTGTTTCCTGAAGCTCCTCTTTCTGCCCGTCCTCCTGTAACAGAGGCCGCAGGGAATGACCGCCCGTCCCGAACAGGCACAAGTGCAGGTCTCCCCGCGCCGAAACGCGCAGGCGGTTGCACACCGCGCAGAAACCTTTCGAATAAGGCGCGATGATGCCGACGCGCCCCCTGTAGCCGGAATGCGCGTATTCGACGGCTGGACCCTGCCCCTCCCCGCGCTCCAGAAGACGCCAGCCTTGCGCCGCCAGCTTTTCGCGGACGACGGCGGCAGGAACGTGATGTCTGCGGAAATAATCCGCATTGTCTCCGGTCTCCATCAGTTCGATAAATCTCAGCGAAACGGATCTGTCCGCGATAAAGTCGAGGAACCCTTCCAGTTCGTCGTCGTTCAGCCCTTTCAGCAAAACGGCATTGATCTTGACGGCGTCGAAGCCGACGTCCAGCGCGGCCTGCACGCCTTCAACGACTTCAACCAGACGGTCATGCCCCGTGATGTCGCAGTACCTGCGGGGATCGAGAGAATCGATGCTGATATTGACCGCCCGCAGACCCGCCGCATGATAGCCCCGCGCCCTCCCGGCCAGCCCGTAACCATTGGTCGTGAAGGCAAGGCGGCGGATGCCGAGAACGCCAGCAACCATTTTTGCAATGTCGCAAAAATCCTTCCTGACCGTCGGCTCTCCCCCCGTCAGGCGGACTTTCCAGCACCCTAAGCCCGCAAAGGCTTCGACGAGGCGGCGGATCTCGGGCACGCTTAAAAAAGAATCCCCATGCGTTTTCCGGTACCCCTCCGGTAAGCAATAGCTGCAACGGAAGTTGCAGGCCTCCGTCACCGACAGGCGCAAATACGGGAAGCGACGGCCGAAGCCGTCTTCGATGTTCGTTTCCAAGTTCACCCCTTTTCAAAGTCGGAAGGCCGAAGCGTTTCCCCTTCGACCCCGGCTGCGCGGCCATATCCCAGAGGAACTTAGGCTGCGCGGCTCGGAGTTTTTAGTTATGCGGCATTCAGTATGGATATTCTCCTGTTTAAATCAAGACGGATCGGTAGAATTGAACAATATCCCCTGCCTTAAGCGTTGAAGCAGGCTCCGGCACGACCGCCCAGACATCCGACCTTACGAACGGGTTGACCATGAACGACGGCTGTTCCCGGATGATGTGAATTTCATTGAATCCCCTGTCATTGTCTCGCAGCGCCGCCCGGAGGAACAGGCGCAGGCCGGATTTGTCCCGAACGTAGTCCTCCGCAAGAACGCCGTGCTCCGGACGTTCGGGCGGCAAGCCCTGCATCGCCCGCAGCAGGGGGCAGACGAAAAACCGCAAGCACGCCGCCGTCGCCGCCGGATTTCCGGGAAGCCCGAAAAAGAACGATCCTTTCGGCAATTTTGCAAACAACAGCGGCTTGCCGGGACGAACGGCGACTTTGTGAAAGAAAACCTCCACCCCCATCTCCTTCAGTGCGGCGGGCACGAAATCGTGCACGCCCATGGAAACCGCTCCGGTCGAAAGAATAATGTCGCAGCCGTCCTCCGCCGCCCTCATCAGTTTTGATTTATAGAGCGCGGCATCGTCGGAGACCGTTCCGAAAGAGACCGGCTCCATGCCCATAGAAGGAAGTGCAGCATGAAGGTAATGCCCCGTCGAATTGTATATCTGACCTCCCTTCAGTTTCGCTCCAAGGTCATCCACCACCTCGGAACCCGTGGAAATCAGCCCCGCCTTCGGCCTTCGCAGAACCTTTGCCGATCCGATCCCCAGCGCGGCGAGCGTCAGAACGTGACCCGCCTGCATCAGCACGCCGAAGTCCAGCACGTCGTCGCCGACGGCAAAATCGGCTCCGGCGCGACGGATATTGTCGCCCATCTGCGCCGGCTCCCGAAACAGGATGCGGCCATTATCATTCTTTTCCGTCTTTTCCACCGGAACGACGGCATCGCACCCCGGCGGCAGGGGCGCGCCCGTCATGATCTCGCAGCACTGCCTCTGTGCAAGTGCAAATTTTTCCGGTTTATCTCCTGCCGCAATATGCCCCGCCGATTTCAATGCGACGGGGGCGTTTGCGATATCCTCCGCCCTGAGCGCGAAGCCGTCCATCGCGGAATTGTCGAACGGCGGGTTGGCGACGGGCGCGCTGATCTTTTCCGCAGAGATGCGTCCGGAAATGTCGGCCAAAGGAACCGTCTCGGTTTTCAGGAGTTTCTTTTTTCCTTCCGTCCGGAGGATAACGAGAGCCGCGCCGTATGAAATCATGTTCCCTCCGTCATGTATTTTTGTCTCAGCTTCCGGAACGCCTCGCAGAAGATCCCCGCCCCCAGAACCCACAGCATATTTTGCGTGACAAGGGCGACGATCCCCATGGCGACAAGGCTCCAGCGCAGTTCCGCCTGTTTCCAGCTGGGTACTGCAAGATACAGATGAAACCAGCCCGTGGCAAACAGCAACGCAGCCATCAGGATTTTCGGGTAGGCCGGGATCAGGGGAACCGGCAGCAGCAGGGACGCGGCGGCGAGTCCCAGCAGCGCCCCGCCGATAATCATGTTCATGCGCCAGCTTTGCGCGCCGCCCTTCACATGCGCCGTCACGCCGCCCGCGCCGTGGCAGAACGGCAATCCGCCCAGCGGAGCGACAAGAATATTCCCGATGCCGATGGAACGCAGGAGGCGCGCAGGCGTGACGAGCGCAGCCTTATCGCCGAAATACCGCCGCGCCGCGTCATGCGTCCCGACGACCGAGTTGGTCAGCGTCAGCGCCAGTTGCGGAAGGACGAGCGCGAGAACGATCTTTGCGCGAACGGCATGTTCCGGCAGAGCCTCCTGCATATGCATGTCTGCGCCGGAAAATCCCCCCTGAACGCCCTTCGTCATCAGCATGATGCCCAGCGCCGCCTGCAGCCCGTGAACCAGATGCCTCGGCGCCATCGCCGCGAGCCGGTCGGCGCGGCAAAAAGAAAGAGCCAGGCAGGCGACGCCCACGGCAAAACCGCTCCAGCCGATTTCCGCCGCACCGGCTCCCAGCGCCAGCGCCGACACGACAACCGACTTCAGGGGCTGGACGGACATCGGCACGCGGAAAACAAATCCGGCGGAGATATAAGCCGCGCCGGCGGTCGCCAGCAGCATTGCGCCGTTCATGCCCGTCTGAATCGCCAGCGCCGCAAGCAATGGAAACAATATCGCGCCGTCCGCGAACGCGCCGGTCAGATCGCCCGCAAGAGGGCTTTTCGGAGATGACACCTTTTTCTTCATGCCCCAGTATGTCACACCGGAAAAGGCGTATCCAGCGCCGCTCGATGTCCGCTCCGCATGCGGAAATAAATGAATTGTCACAGGGACGCACCCGTAATAAACTGCAACTTGCGGTGAACAAATATCAGTCAGGGCAATTAGTATGGACGGCGATGCACAGACGACGTCGAACACACCCTCAGGCCGGTTTGAGGTCACTTTCGAAAAATTCGGGGAAATAGCCGGTTCGGGAGAAACGCTGAATTTCAACCTAAAGGAATCCCTGCCGGATTTTCTGGGAAAATCGGATCGTATCCCCCATTCCATCGAAAGAATCTGGCGGCGCTCCATGGATGACACGCTCTCCGAAAACCGGGGCGTTTACCATCACAAGGGCGGCGGAGAAATCCTGGTTTATTTCCACGAACTGACTCCCGCCCTGGGCAGGGCGAAGATCGCCCTTCTCAAGGACAGGATGCTTGCGCTGCTCGGAGATGCGCAAAAAGGAAGAACGGATCCCGATCAGCCGTCAATTGCCGAAAAAGACGCATCTCCCGACAAAAACGAACAGCAGCAACCTGCTGAAACGGCCCTCTCTCGCCTGATAAAGGAGGGTCTGGGGAACAATCCCACCCTGGAAATGCTGACGATCTGGATGCCGCGGGTCCTGCAGAACCTGACGATCAGCACACAGAAAATTCCCCTGCTGAAGGAGATGGCCGATCTGGCGGTAAAGTCCGATATTTCCTACCAGGCTCTCTGGAACGCTTCCTCTCAGGCCGTCATCGGGTCTCTGTGCGCCGTCCGAAGCCCTGTCCCCGTCCATCAATACGCCACAGGAGAATTGCTGCGACAGGATCTGGCGGCCCTGTTCGGCTCCTGCTTTCATCTCTATTCCATGCAGTCGAAAAACGTGCAGTCGCTGATCGTGATCCCGATGCGCGCGACCAGCCTGAACGACAAAAATTTCGTTGAGCTGTATCTGGCGTTTCTACGCCGTCTCGATTCCAGGATCAAGAGAAACATCATTTTTGAAATAAGGAACCTTCCGAAAGACACTATCCCCGCGACGCTCAGGGCGACGATTGAAACACTCGGCTTCTCAAGCCGGGCCTGCATCTTTGAAACGGGGCTTCTTGCGTACTTCGACCACCGCAGGAATTTCCCGAAGGTTCACGCGTGCGGATTCAACGCTGCGGAAGGCAATCTTCCGGAGGATGAAAAGCTGCGGCTGATAAAAAAATACGCCGAACATTACGCCGGATTCGGCGTGAAGACGTATATCCGGTCCGTCGCCGACAAAAAAATAATGGCGGCGGCGGCACAGGCCGGATTTGCCTATATCTCGGGGGCGATCATCGATCCCGTCCTGAAAACGCCCCAGGATGCCAAAAAACTGCCCCTCTGCGAAATCGTGTAGGGTATTATTTCCTCTTTTTCAGCTTCTTCTTGATCTCGTCCTCCGTCGCGCAGGACTGGTAGATGATCGCGGAGTAAAGGATATAGACGAACGCCGGATCAATTCCATATTTCTTTCCTGCCTTTACACAGCGATCCCGCACCTCCACCACCCTACCTTGCAAAAATGACGGGATATCGTGTGTATTTTTGATGCCGGCGACTTTTCTGACCACACGGAAGCGTGCGCCCAATAATTTCAGAATCCGGATGTCCAGATCGTCTATCTGCTTCCGGAAAGACTTCAGGAGTTTTGCGGCGCGTTCTTGATCGCTTTCTTTCATGATTTATCTCTATAATAATGATCCCTGAAACAAGTGGTAGCATACACCATGCCCTTTATAAAAATAATAGCACTTTTCATGTTCGGGCTGATGTTCGTCGTTTCCGGGGCCGAGGCCGGGGATTTCAACGCGGAATCCTTCACGCTGGAGAACGGCTTGCAGGTGGTGGTCATTCCCAACCACCGCGCTCCCGTCGTGACGCACATGATCTGGTACAAATTCGGCGGCGGAGACGGAACCCCTGGGAAATCCGGCATCGCGCACTTCCTTGAGCACATGATGTTCAAGGGCACGCCGGACGTCCCCGGCGGACAGTTTTCCATCACCGTCAAGAAACTCGGCGGCGACGACAACGCCTTCACCACGCACGACGCCACCGCCTTCTATCAGAACATCGCAAGAGCTTCCCTCGGCCGCGTCATGGAGATGGAGGCCGACCGCATGAAAAACCTGACCCTGAAGGAGAGCGAAGTCGCCTCCGAGCGTCAGGTGATCGTCGAAGAGCGCCGCCAGCGCACCGACAACCAGCCACAGGCGAAGTTTCAGGAGCAGATGACGAGCGCCCTGTTCGTCAATCATGCCTACGGAATCCCCGTCATCGGCTGGATGCGTGAAATTAAAGAACTGACGCGGGAGGACGCGCTGGAGAGCTATGGCAGATGGTATGCGCCCAATAACGCCGTCCTGGTCGTTTCGGGTGACATCACGGCGGCGGAACTCAGGCCAATGGCGGAGAAGTATTACGGCGGGATCAAGCCCTCCGTTCTGCCGGAGCGCATCAGGCCGAAACCGGCTCCGATTGTCGCGCAGCACCGGCTCACTCTGGAAGATCCGCGCATCGGCCCCCCCGTCATCATAAAAGTCTATCGTGCGCCGCGCGGCAGCGACGCGCTGGAAATCCTGACCGAAATTTTCGGCGGTTCTCCGACATCGCGCCTTTACAGGGTTCTGGTCGTGGACCGGAAACTGGCCGTTTCAGCCGGCGCCGATTACAACCCGATCAGCCTGAACGACGCGACGCTCACTCTCACTGCCAGCCCTACTCCCGACACGCCCCTGCCGCAACTGGAGGCCGCGCTGGACGCGGAGGTCAGAAAACTCACGGAGAAAGGCGTCACCCTGAAGGAACTCAGGAGCGCCAAAGGCCGGAAAAAAGCCAGCCTGACCTATTATCTCGACAGTCTGCAGGGACCCGCCATGCTGTTTGGCCGCGCCCTGACCGGCGGATTTGACATGGATTACCTTGAAAACTGGAACGGGCGCGTCGGGAAACTGAGCATCGACGACGTGAACAAGTCTGCCCGCGCCGTGTTTTCCGGAGACAATCTTCCCGTTACCGGCATCCTTCTCCCGCAGAAGAAACCTGAAAGCGGGGGGGGAAAACAATGAAATATTTTATTCTCGCCTTGCTGGTCTTTCTCGCCCCTTTTCATCCCGCCCTTGCCGACGGCGGAAAAATCCTGAACGTGCAGAAGCTGACGACCCCCGGCGGGATCGAAGCATGGATCGTGGAGGACAAAACCGTTCCCGTCATTTCCATGAGCTTTTCCTTCGAAGGCGGACTGGCGTACGATCCGGAGGGCAAGCCGGGCGTCGGGCGGCTCGTGTCCATCCTGCTGGACGAGGGCGCGGATCAGATGAAGAGTCAGGAATTCCAGTCCCTGCTCAGCGACAACGCCGTCAATATGGGCTTCACGGCGGGGCGCGATGCTTTCTATGGACAGCTCAAGACCCTGAAATCCAATAAGACGCTGGCCTTTGATCTGCTGCGTCTGGCGCTGAACAAGCCGCGTTTCGACGCTGATGCCATCGAGCGGATGCAAAACTCCAATACTTCCCAAATCAAAGACGACATGGGCAACCCCGGCTGGCTCATCGCGCGCACTTTCAACGGCATGGTCTTCGAGGGGCATGAATACGCCCGCCCCGGCTTCGGTACGTCTGAAAGCATGACACGGATCACCCGCGACGATCTGCTGAATTTCGTCCATGCCCAGTTCGCCAAAGACGCCCTCAGGGTGGCGATAGCCGGCGACATCACCAGAGAGGAAGCGGCGGGCGTCATCGACGCCGTTTTCGGAGACCTGCCCGCCCGGCGGGAGAAAACCGCCGCCACGGAAGCGAAGTTCAATTACGCCGGAAAAACAATCCTGCTGAAACTGGACGCGCCGCAAACGTATATCTCAGTCGGGGAGGCCGGCATCAGGCGCGAAGACAAGGACTGGCACGCCGCCGTCATCCTGAATTATATTCTCGGCGGCGGCTTCAACGCGCGGCTGATGAAGGAACTCAGGGAAAAACGCGGCCTCACCTACGGCGTCTACACGTCCCTGACCAGCATGAAACATGCAGCCATTCTTCAGGCCAGTCTTTCCACCGGCAACGGGAAGGCCGGGGAAGCCCTGAAACTCCTCCGTCATGAATGGACGAAAATGGCGAAAGAAGGCCCGACCGCACAGGAAGTGCAGGACGCCAAGTCCTACCTGACGGGTTCCTTATTGCTGGAACTGACCTCAACGGACGACATCTCCGGAACGCTCAACGGATTGCAGCGCGACGGACTCGATTACAACTACATCAACCAACGCAACGCCCTGATCGACGCCGTGACCGCCGCAGACGTCAGGCGCGTCGCCGCCCGTCTTCTGAAACCGGAAAATCTGACCACCGTCCTCGTCGGCAAGCCCGGGAATATCACCGCCGATATCATGCTCGACCACCCGCCCGGCATGGAAACGCCGCCACGGAAGCCGTAGGCGGCGGCTTTTTCTCTACAGGCCGCCCTCGTTATTTTTTCATCCCCGGGAGGGACAGCTTTTTGCGAAAATCCGCAATCGTTTCCACGGCATGCGCGGCGCTGGAGAGGCAGGGAATTCCCAGCTTCTCCGCCTTTTCGATATTCCCTTTAGTGCGAAACTCGTGCGTCGTCCAGACCTGGAAGCACTGGACGCCCAGTTTAACGGGCTCGGCCATGTTTTTAATGCCGTCATCAAAGAAGGCCACCCTCTTGGGGTCTTCAATTCCGAAGCGGTTTAAAAATTTTTGGAACCCTTCCCTGCTCGGCTTCACATACCCGTCCCGGACTCCATCGATGACGTCATACATGTTCTGCTTTGATCTTTCGATAAAAGCATCGTCAAAGCCGACCTGCTTCAGGATTTTCCGGACATTCCATCTCAGGCCATTCGTGTAGAAAAGAACCCTCGCGCCGTTTTCCTCCAGCCGGAGGATACCTTCCACGAGACGCCGGTTCTCCGCGATTTTGGCATAGTCGTCAACGCAGTATATCTTCCTGTAATACTTTTCCAGGCTTGGCAGGTTCTCCTTGTCTTTCTCCCTTTTATAAATCTCCCCTATGATCTTGGGGAAAACCACGGAGAGATCCTTTGTCTCAAAGGGACGGTCTGCGCCGACCCATAACTTCGCTTTCTTCCGGAGCCACGGCTTGGCATTCGCATGTTCGCAAATGGCTACGTCGCTTTCCTTGTGAAGCTTATTGTCCAGCCGTTCTATCAGCCCGTCGACATCGAAAGCATAGGCGTCCGTCTGCTTCGGGTCCGCGGCAAGTATAAATTTGTCTCTGAGCCAGCCTGAACGACGCTTTCCGTTTTGAGACATGGGTAACTCCGGTTTTTTCTTATACTCCATAATCGTATCTGAATATCAGGCAAATTGCAAAAGAACGGGTGCTCAGAGCAGCGCGATCGGACAGTCCGACACCCCTGACACTGCCACGCGGTCAGACGGAGTCTTGGTTAGGGCTTGGGACAAAATAACAGAATCGGAATATAAAGAATCCACCGCAGGGTAGAAACGTAGGATAAGGAATTTCTGCCTTATGTTTAATGTTAAACTGACGCTGTTATTTTGTCCCAAGCCCTTAGTGCTCGAACGCCTTGATGATGCCTTCGCACATTTTCTTGGCGTCGCCGAGGAGCATCATGGTGTTGGGGTAGAAGAACAGCTCGTTGTCGATGCCGGCGTAGCCGCTGCCGAGAGTGCGCTTGATGAACATCACGGTGCCCGCGCTCTCAACATCGAAGATCGGCATCCCGTAGATGGGGGAGGCCGGGTCTTTTTTCGCCGCCGGGTTAACGATGTCGTTCGCTCCGATCACGAAGGCCACGTCCGTCTGGCTGAAGTCGCGGTTGATCTCGTCCAGCTCCAGCACGTCTTCGTATGGCACGTTCGCTTCGGCCAGAAGTACGTTCATGTGGCCCGGCATCCGCCCGGCGACCGGGTGGATGGCGTAGCGCACCTTCACGCCTTCTTTCTTCAGGACGTCCGCCATTTCCCTCAGGGCGTGCTGCGCCTGCGCGACGGCCATGCCGTAGCCGGGGACGATAATCACGCTGGAGGCGTTCTTGAGGATGAAGGCCGCGTCTTCCGCAGCGCCGATCTTGACCTGCTTGTCGCCGCCCGTCGCCGCGGCGCCCGCCGCGACTTCCCCGCCGAAGCCGCCGAGGATGACGTTGAAGAAGGAGCGGTTCATGCCCTTGCACATGATATAGCTCAGGATCGCGCCCGAAGCGCCCACCAGAGCCCCCACGATGATAAGCAGGTTGTTTTGCAGCGTGAAGCCGATGCCCGCCGCCGCCCATCCGGAATAGCTGTTGAGCATGGAGACGATCACAGGCATGTCGGCGCCGCCGATCGGGATGATGATGAGGATGCCGATGGCCAGCGCCAGCGCCACGATGGACCAGAATACGACCGCCGATTCCGTCAGGCACAGCAGCACGATCAGCAGCACCAGAATCGCGCCCAGAGCCGCGTTAAGCATATGCTGTCTTTTGAAAATGATGGGCGCGCCGGTGATGACGCCCTGCAGTTTGCCGAAGGCGATGATCGAACCGGTGAACGTCACCGCGCCGATCGCCACGCCGAGGCTCATTTCGATCAGGCTGCCGACGTGAATATGGCCTTCGCTGCCGATGCCGTAGGCTTCGGGATTGTGGAACGCCGCGCCCGCGATCAGGACGGCGGCAAGGCCGACCAGGCTGTGAAACGCCGCGACCAGTTGCGGCAGGGCGGTCATTTCGATCTTCTGGGCGATCACGGCGCCGATGGAGCCGCCGATGAGGATGCCGACGGCGATCAGCCCGTAGGAATGGACGTCCTTCAGCATCAGCGTGGTCAGGATGGCGAGAGCCATTCCAGCAACGCCGAAGCGCATCCCGTTCTGGGCGGTCTGAGGTCCGGAGAGCCCGCGCAACGCCATGATGCAGCAGACCGAGGACACCAGATAGGAGAATAAAGAGACTGTAATAGGCATAATTTTCTCGCTCCCTTACTTCTTTTTCTTCGAAAACATTTGCAGCATCCGCCGCGTCACGATGAATCCGCCGAAGATGTTGACGGAAGCAAGGACGATAGCGGCAAATCCCATCCATTTGGATGTGGTGTACGCATCAGGCCCCGCCGCGATCAGCGCACCGACGATAATCACGGACGAAATGGCGTTTGTAATGGCCATCAGAGGGGAATGCAGCGCCGGCGTGACGCGCCAGACGACGTAATAGCCGACGAAGCAGGCCAGAACGAAAACCGTCAGGCCGATGATGAAGAAGGGCGCGCCGCCCGCCATGTCCGGCGAGATGGTCTGGCTGATCTGCAGGGCGAGGCCGGAGGCCTGATTGGAGAGGGCTTCAGCCGACGACGCGACACTGGCCGCCTGATCGATGAGTTTCGTGGTATCTGGCATGGATCAAACTCCTTTATGCGAAATTCGGATGGACGACGCTACCGTCGCGGGTGAGCATGCTCGCCTTGACGATCTCGTCCTCCCAGTTGATTTTGAGCGACTTGGCCTCCTTGTCGATGAGAGGCGTCAGGAAACTCAGCAGGTTGCGGGCGTAGAGCGCCGAGGAATCCACCGCGATCCGGCTCGGCATGTTCAGGTGCCCGACGATCCTGACCCCGTTCACCTCCACGACCTCCCCGGGCCTGGACAGCGTGCAGTTGCCGCCCTGCTCAACGGCCATGTCGACGATCACGGAGCCCGTCTTCATCGATTTCACCATGTCGTCGTTGACCAGCACCGGTGCTTTCTTGCCGGGGATCAGCGCGGTCGTGATGACGATATCCTGCTTCTTGATCGTTTCGGCGACGAGGACAGCCTGCTTTTGCTTGTAGTCGTCGCTCATTTCCTTGGCATAGCCGCCGGACGTTTCAGCCGCCTTCGTCTCTTCGCTCTCCACCATCACGAACGTTGCGCCAAGGCTCTGCACCTGCTCACGCACCGCCGGACGCACATCGGTCGCCGACACCTGCGCACCGAGGCGTCTTGCCGTGGCAATCGCCTGCAGTCCCGCCACGCCGACCCCCATGACAAAAACTTTCGCCGCAGGCACCGTGCCCGCCGCCGTCATCATCAGGGGGAAGCTGCGGCCAAACTCGACGGAAGCCTCCAGAACGGCGCGGTATCCGGCCAGATTCGCCTGGCTGGACAGCACGTCCATCGTCTGGGCGCGGGTGATGCGCGGCACCAGTTCCATCGCCATCGCGGTGATCCCCTGCGCGGCATAGGCCCTGACCAGTTCCTTTTCCTGATAGGGGGACAGCATGCCGATCATCAACGCGCCCTTTTTCATTTTTCCGAGCTCTTCCGCGGAAGGATGGCGGACACGCAACACAACATCGGCATCCCTGTAAGCTTCGTCCTCCGAAACGACCTGCGCCCCTGCGGCGCGGTACATGTCGTCCGTCATCGAGGCCGCCGTCCCGGCGCCCGTCACGACGAACACTTCCGCCCCCAGAGCCATCAGTTTCCTGACGGTTTCCGGCGATGCGGCCACGCGCTTTTCTGCTGCCAGCTTGTCTCTGGCAATTGCGATTTTCATGTCTTGCCCTCCCTAAAAGATTCTGATGGGGAGGATGCCTCATTTGGAGGAGCTTGGCAACACCGATGTCGTCGAAATATCAAATTTCTGAAGGATGGTTTTCTGACGCTTTCCGAGTTCCCCGGCGTCAAAATCCTCAATCAGCTCGTTGAACAATTTGTACCAGTTCACTTCCGCTCTCAAATGCAGGAAAACGGAACCCAGCCCCAGCGCCGCCCTATCCATAAAAACAAATTCGCGCGGCAGCTTCACGCCGCCGATCTCGCGTAATTCCTTATGAACCTCGTGCGCGACTTCGTGTCCGTATATCCCCTTGGTGACGACGCCAATCGCACGCACCTTGTTCTCCAGAATCGGCCCGTACAGGAATCGCGCCCACATGTTCAGGACATTGATGGTTCTCTTGTCGAGATTTTTGAAACCCCAGCTCTCGTAAGCCTCAACTGCCAGGCTGTTGTCATTCTTTTGCAGAGCCCGGTACAACGTGATGACGCCCTGAACGAATTTCGGCTGGAAGATGCGGACGCACCCGAAATCCAGCAGATTGATCGAATCGTCTTTCCGCACCGTATAGTTTCCAAAATGCGGGTCGCCGTGAACCACCCCATAATAATACAGGGGTACATACCATGCCCGGAACAGATTGAGCGCGAGTCGGTTACGCTGGGCCTGCCGGGCGGAGGTGAATTTCAGTATTCCCTCGCCTTCCAGCCATGCCGCTGTCAGCAGACGGCCTGTGGAAAGCTCCGGCATCGTCTCCGGCACATGCACGGCTTTTTCGTCCCTGAGCATAAAACCGTAAAGGGCGGTGTGACGGGCTTCGAGGCGGTAATCCAGCTCCTCATACAGGCGCGCGGCGATTTCCTTCTGAATCTCCGACGTGACGATGGAATGATCGTATTTCTCGAAAAAGCCGAGAAGCATTTTCAACTGCTTCAGATCCGCCTCGACCGTCGAGATCATTTCCGGATATTGCAGCTTGCAGGCGACGTCACGGCCATCAAGCGTCACGGCCCTGTGCACCTGGCCGAGGGACGCCGCCGCCGCCGCTTCCCTGTCGAAGGAACGGAATTTCCTTTCCCATTGCGGCCCCAGCTCCGCAATCATCCGCCGCCGCACGAACGGCCAGCCCATCGGCGGCGCCTGCGACTGGAGCTTCTGCATCTCCAGCGCGTACTCCTTGGGAAGAGCCTCGGGAATGGTGGCGAGAAGCTGGGCGACCTTAAGCAGGGGGCCCTTAAGATCTCCCAGGGATTCCATCAGACGCTTCGCGTGCGCGGGCCTGTTGATCTCGAAACCCAGATATTTCTGCCCCGCGAGCCTCGCTGCCAGGCCGGTCATGGCGGAAGACACTTCCGCATAGCGCTTCACCCGGCGGCCAAGGGAGCGTTGCTCTGTTTTGTCAGCGCTTTTCTGGGAGTCTTTTTTCATGTGAAAGAGCTATAACAGACAAGGCGACCCTGTAAAACAGGAATTGCCGGCGGCTACATGGCGCCGATGATGACGGCCGTGGGCGTGCCCGGCGGGAATGCAGGCACCGTCGGCCAGCTCAGTATGCCCCCCACCCCCGGCGCCAGCAGATCCGCAAGGTCAAGAATGGCGTTCGCCAGCATGGCGGTGTCCGTCACGTTCGTCAGTTCCGAAACAAAATCCAGCCCGTACGCCGGAAAGACAATGCCGACGCCGCCGAGGAAATCTTTCAGATTTATGTAAGGCGTCCCCGCTTCGATGCCGT
>JAZDGQ010000008.1:0-2521 GCA_043806835.1 Pseudomonadota bacterium
GGAGTTCTCTTTGATCAGTTCTTGATTGGTCCCGGATGGATCTTTCATCTGCTGCCCCCCTGCAATGACAAACAGTGCCGGCTGAAAAGAAAGACGGATAGTCTATGAGACGTATCTGGCCGTTCAAACGTTATCGAATACTCATGGAGATGTCAAATGGAATAAGGCAAAAGGGGCATCCCTCCATGGTTCCCATGGGCAGGGACGCCCCTTTTGATTTCAGATGGGATTAGAGGGGTTTTACATTTTCCGCCGCCGGGCCTTTAGGCCCCTGCTTGACTTCGAAGCTGACCCGCTGACCCTCGGCCAACGTCTTAAAGCCGACGGCCTGAATCGCACTGTGATGAACAAACACATCGCCGCCTTCATCCTTTTCGATGAATCCGAAGCCCTTCTGCTCATTGAACCACTTCACTTTACCTTCTGGCATCGTTCGCATCCTCCTTTCATAATCAATCCTTAAGCCGGATTCGCACAATGACAGAAAGCAGAAAAGCCGCCGAAACTCACAAAAAGCTTGGCGGCCGCTTTGATCCATCATAATGTCTTCATCCAAACTTATTGTTGACTTCGCTGTACGACGCCTGTGATTCAAAGTCAAGGATTTTTTATGCCTCGGGTCGCAGCCATTTTCCCAGGCTGTCCGGAGAAATGCCTTGACTTCTCTTGCCGTTCAGCGTACGAATCACACAAATGCCGAAGGGATTCGGGGCGGGTGCTTGGATCGGCTGACAGTGGCCGAAGATAGACGTTTTGAAGCGTAAGGTAAACCGCCGGACTCTTCAGAGTCTCGGCGGTTTTTTTCGGTGTTGAACCTTCATGCCTCGGCAGGATGCTGCGCGGCATGAACTTGACCTCGATCCGTTTCTTCTCCTTGTCGGGGGAAAACGGAACGGTGTTTCGCAATCAAGGAGGAGGCAAAAAATGAATAAGAATTTGTATGTGGGGAATCTTTCGCAGAAGGTGACGGAGGACGACCTGCGGAAGAATTTTTCCGAGGCGGGAGCGGTTAAAACGGTATCGGTCATCAAGGACAAATTTTCCGGCGTGTCGCGGGGCTTCGGCTTTGTAGAGATGGAAACGGAAGAAGGCGCCCAGGAGGCGATCAAAAAATTCAATGGCGGCGATCTTGACGGCAAGACGATTACCGTGAACGAAGCCCGACCGAAGACGGAATCGAGCGGCCCGCGCCGGGACGAAAACCGCGGCGGCGGTTTCAGAGGAGGGCGAAGCGGCGGCAGCAGGTATTAACGCCCGTCCGGGGCGGGATGGTGAATATCCCCCCTTTTAGTCCATTGGAGACGTGAAGCGCCTGTTGCGATCTGTCTGTGAGTGATGACGGTATCACTTCACCCTCGATCTTACGGGGCGCATTTCTATAGGGACGGCGCTTTCCTCACCAGAAGGTTATCGTGAGGCAAGCGCCGTTTTTTTATCGGCGGTTTCCTTCCTGGAGTTTTCCTGACTCATCGTCGGTCAGCGCGTTAAGGAGCGGCCGTGATGTCTTATCAACCCCCACTAACGGATCGATCTCACCGTTTGTCGAAGCGCCGAGCTCCCGAAACTTGCGAGCCGTCACGAGAACGCGGTTTTCAAAGGAACCGACGGTTTTATTGTAGGCTTCCACGGCGTTCTCCAGGCTCTTTCCGAGGCCGGCGAGGTGTCCGGTCATGGTGGCGATGCGCTCGTAGAGCATCCGCCCCAGGCGGCTGATCTCCTCGGCGTTTTCGGCGATTTTCTCCTGGCGCCATCCGTAGGCAACTGCCTTGAGGAGGGCGATGAGCGTGGTCGGGGTCGCCAGGATCACCCGTTGGTCGACGCCGTACTCGATCAGCGCGGGGTCCTGCTCCAGGGCGGCGCTGAAAAACGTCTCTCCGGGGAGAAACAGAATGGCAAATTCGGGAGCCGGCTTGAATTGCTCCCAGTAGGCCTTCGCTCCGAGGGCCTGCAGATGGACGCGGATCTGCCGGGCATGGTCCTTGAGTTTTGCCGTCCGTGTCGCCTCATCGGTGGCTTCCAAAGATTCCAGATAGGCCTGGAGCGGCGCCTTGGCGTCGATGACGATGTTCTTTTCGTTGGGAAGGCGGATGATCATGTCGGGCCGGAGCCGGCCGCTTTCGCCCGTCGCCGATTCCTGCTGGGCGAAGTCGCAGTACTCGACCATCCCCGCCATTTCTACAACCCGTTGGAGCTGGATCTCTCCCCAGCGACCGCGGACGGAGGGCGTCCGGAGGGCCCGGACGAGGTTGGCCGTTTCACCCTCCAGACGGCCCTGGGTCAGGGCCAGCGATTTGAGCTGTTCGGTCAGGGTGGCATAGGCGGTTGTGCGGACCTGTTCGATCTCGCGGATACGACCGTCCACCTTTTCCAGAGATTCCTTCAGCGGTTTTACGAGCTCGTCGATCGCCCGCTGGCGCGACGTCAGGTCAGTCCGGGCGCCTTCCTGGTACCCGTCCAGTGTCGCTTTGGCCAGTTCAAGGAAGGTCTGATTGTTGTTCCGAAGCGTTTCGGCGGAGAGGGC
>JAZDGQ010000009.1:0-2678 GCA_043806835.1 Pseudomonadota bacterium
ATGGTATCGCTCGTGCTCATCATTGCGGGCCTGGGCATCCGGCTGATCGGCGTGGTTCCGGGCGCAGAGGAGATCGGGCGGCTTCTGATCTATCTCGTCCTCAGCATTCTCTACATCTCGTTCTGGCTGGGGGCGGCGATCCTTTTCTCCGTCGTCTTTAGGAGCACGGCCACCTCGGCGCTGGCGTCGCTGGCCGTCTGGATCGGCCTCTCCTTCTTCATCGGCCTCGGGGGCAGCCTGCTTGCCGATGCGATCGCCCCGATGAACCAGACGGCCGACATGGCGCAGGCGCAGGACTCCTTCGTGAAGAATGCGGAGGTCCAGCGCGCCGCCTCGCTGCTCTCCCCGGCGACGCTCTACGGGGACGCAACCTCGACGATTCTCGACCCGCTCCGCAAGACGCCGCGCTCCTTCGTGCTGATGGGGCCGATGGAGAGGATCTCCCTCTCGCGCTTCCAGAACCCGCTCCCGCTGCTGCAGAGCGTCGTGAGCGTGGCGCCCTTCCTGATATCCCTGATTGCGATCACCTTCATCTGCTTCGGGATCTGCTACGCGGTCTTCATGCGGCAGGAGATCCGGTCGACGTAATATCATTTTGAGAGCTTGAATTACTCCTGAAATTCGGCAGTGGGGGTATTTTTCAAAGCTCTTATTTTATCATTGGAGCCAATTGCAAAAGTCCGATATTGTCATTCCCGCGAAAGCGGGAATCCATTCCTTTCAAGGACTTCTGGACCCCCGCTTTCGCGAGGGTGACACCTTTTATTGAGTTTTGCAATTACCTCATTGATAAGAAATTCGATTCCATGATAGAAGGCGCCAAAATTAATTAGGAGGTTCGTCGTGAAGAAAACCGTTGTTATCGTTCTTGCCGCAGTGATGGTCTCCGCTGTCGGCTGTAAAAAGAGTGAAGAGGCCGGCAAGGTGGTAGCCCCTCAGGTTGCCGCGCGCTCCATCGCCCTGCCGGCCGCCGTTCCCCCTGCCGTCCCGCCGCCAGGACATCCCTCTGTCGCACCGCAAGCTGCGGCGCCGCAGGCTGTTGCGGGAATCCCTGTCGGCGGCGATCCCCATGCCGGCTTGAAGCTGAAGGAGATGGCCGCCGGGACGGGACATAAGGGAAAAGTCCTGCAGGTAATGGAGGCGGGGAGCTACATCTACGTCGAGGTGGAAGAAAAGGGGAAGAAGCTCTGGGTCGCCGCCCTGAAAGTCAAAGCGGCCAAAGGCGACACGGTCGAGTTCCCCGACTCCCCGCCGATGGAAAAGTTCCACAGCAAGACCCTGAACCGAACCTTCGACAAGATCCTGTTCGTCGAATCCCTGCGGATAGTGAAGTAGCAAGACGAATTGATATCAATCACGGAACAACAGCTCGAAGACACGCGGGCGTATAATCTTTGCTTTTCCGTGAGATTCCAGGATGAGTAAGTCGTCGTCGCCCGTTACCAGAAAGTCTGCTTCCGCGGCGCAGACACGGATCGCTTCATCGTCTGCGTCGCGACAGATTCCAGGCAATGGTTTTTCAGGTTGACGGATTTCACTTGTCGCTTCGGAAACGATAGCAGTAAAAAAGGCAACATCTCCGTCTTCAAACAGGAATTTCTCCCTGAGAATTCTTCGGAATTCTTCGAGGACAGAACTGCACAGAACAAAATCAAATTCCCTGTTACGGGCACGTCGCAGGATCCGGGCGCAGACGCCGTCCGTCAGAAAGGCAGAAATTAATACGTTCGTATCAAGGGCAGCCTTCATGAGATTTCCCGGAAAACATCTTCTTCCGTGACGATTCCCTGCGCTTTCGCCCTGGAGAATAGCATCTTTTGGGCCTTGTGGAGTTTTGCTTCCCAGAGGAATAAATTCAGCGATTCCTTGACCACGTCGCTTTTATTTCGCCCCGTTTCGCTGGCAAAGGCGTTCAGTTCTTCCGCTATTTTCCCCGGCAGACTGACAGATAAAACGGTTCTCATGTTATTCACCTCCTGTATTATATTACACTACGCATATGGGCTTGTCAAGGCTTGTTGTATCTGAAACAAATGGGGAAGTAAGGGGTCACCCATCCTCATCTTAAAAGATAGGGGATTTCGATGAAGGGATGTTTCTGCGGATCAAAGTCTTTGGTATTGCGCGTACACAACTTGAGGCCGTGAAGTATGGCAATGGCAACCTGAAAAGCATCGGGCAGCTTCCAGCCGAACTGCCACCTCATCGCGGCGGCCTTCTCGGCCACAGCGGCGTCTATTTCCAGCATCTCGTAGCTGCAAAGAAGCGGCCCGGCTTTCTTCGCTCCCTCCTCGTCCAGTCCCGTCAGAATCTCGGCATAGCTGATCACCGAAATAGCCGTCTTCTCCGGATCCAAAGCAATGAGAAATTCCGTCGCCTGTGGGACGCTGTTGAGGTGGTCGATGAGGATAACGGAATCCAGCAGCCGATCTAACATGACGACTTTCCCCATTCCGAGCGGATTTCTTCCTGGTAACGCAGGGCATCGCCCCGGCTCCAGATACCCCCGGTATCCTGTACCAATTTTCGGTATGCGTCATGACCTTCCGCCGCTTTCAGGCAGGCAATGGCCCTACGAACGGCCGCCGCCAGGGAAACGCCGTGGAGCCCGCTGTACGCGGCCAGCCACCGTTTTTCCTGCTCCGAAATTGTGATGATTGTTCTCGTGCTCGCCATTT
>JAZDGQ010000010.1:0-11809 GCA_043806835.1 Pseudomonadota bacterium
CCTCATCTTGACCAGATAATCCCAGCACACCTGTTCCGTCGGAAATTTATCCTGAAAACCAAGCAAACTCATCTCTGTATAGCGCGTCCCTTCCGGCATAAGCTAAAAATAGCATAACCTGTCTAAAGTGCCTAATCAGACAGTAACTCATTGATATTTAATAATACTGAGGATTGCTGAGAAGGGTTGTCCAGTGGTACCGACAAACTACGGATCAGAAGGTTGGGAGTTCGACTCTCTCCGGGCGCGCCACTTAACTCCATGATATAACAGGATAAACCAGCGTCCAGCCGTTATTCGGGCGGGGTTTGTCCTGTTTGGAGAAAGTGTATTCTGATGTCGTCCCCGTCACAATGACTGAATGTCGGTGGTAATTTATGAGGCGTTTTCGCGGGTGGCCATTTCCCGTCTAAACTATATTTTCAACAGTTTACGACAAAGCAAAAAGATTGCGCATGCCGTGAACAACACGGACGATTTCGACATTTCCAGCGGATATCCGGCAGAGAACTAAGGTAGCTGTATATCCAAATCTGTTGTTTACTTACTCCTAACATTTATAGAGCATGCTCAGTTGGATATTGATATTTATATGGGGAATAATATGCGGATTATATTGCTGATTTTTATTTTTGTTCTCTCTTTGGGCTGTGGACAGGCGGAAGCGGCTTTTGATTCTGTGGCATCGGTGCAGCAAAAAGATCTTCGCATCATCCGCGTTACGCCCACAGGCGATGATGTGTCTGCAGAACGGCAGATTGTCATTACTTTCAATCGTCCGGCGGCGCCGCTTGGCAGGATGGAGCGCAGCAAGGATGAAATCCCTGTCAGCATCACGCCGGAAGTGAGTTGCGAGTGGCGGTGGATCAATACGTCTTCACTCGCCTGCCAGCTCACCGACAGGACGCAGCTGGGACAATCGACGAAATACGATATCGTCGTCAATCCCGGTATCAGGGCCGAAGACGGCGCAACGATTGCCGAACCCTATAAAAGCAGCTTCATCACGCAACGAGCGGATGTAGGATATGCCTCTTTCAATACATGGCGTTCGCCGGGCACACCCGTCATCCGCCTGACGTTCAATCAGTCCGTGACAAAGACGTCAGCTGAAAAACATCTTTACCTTGCCGGAGAGGACAAAAGCGTGTTTCGCCTCATCGTCAGGCCTGACCCCGATGATCGCGAGGCGCCGGCTTTCGTGCCCTTCGATAAGGGCTGGCTCTATTTCGGCAGACAGGAAAAACGCAAGGCGGATGACCAGTTGACCGTGAAAAACGGTGAGGAAGCGCGTCGTATCTGGCTTGTCGAGCCCGTCAGGGAATTACCCCTCGATGCAAATGTTATCCTGAAGCTGGAGCCGGGTCTTGTTTCCGCGCAGGGACCAGAGCTGAGTATCGCCAGACGGGATGTTGTCTCTTTTGACACTTATCCGGAATTGGAAATTCTGGGGATACGCTGCCGCACCAATGGAGATGCGGAAATTCTGGTGAAGCCGGGTGAGCGTTATGGGGACAAGCTCTGTAACCCGATGGCGCCCATTTCCATTTCTTTCAGTGCTCCCGTACAGCGTTCTCAGGTAAAGAAGAATTTTGAATTTTTTCCTGCCCTCGGAAACCCTGAGGTGCAGGACGGTGTTTGGGGAGACATGTCCTATGAGTATTCGCATCTCCGCAACCCGCATGTCAAAGGGAGGTCCTATGACGTAAGCCTGCCTTATGGGCTGAAGGCAGCACAGGAATATAAGGTGACGGTGAAGGGCTGGGCGCCAGAGGGTTTTGCGGGTATAGCGCAGTGGGCTAAGATGCCGATGACGAAGCTTGAGGACGAATTCGCGCGCAAGCTTATAAAACCGACAACCCTTATTTTCGCAACCGACCACCGCAAGCCTAATTTCGAACTTGATCACCATGAAGCCGTTCTGGAGAAAGCCACCGACAGCGATGTGCCGTTGTACATTAACAATATCAATAAGACAGCATTCAATTTCCGCAGCGTGACGGCAGAGGGCGCGCAGGAAAGTGGAAGATACGAACGGGCGCAGCCGAAAGTGCAGGATGTGCAATACGCCATACCCTTCGGTGTGCGTGAGATATTGAAAGGTAAAACAGGCGCGGTTTACGGACATCTGGATACAACGCCAGCCGTGAACAAGGGCGGTGACAGGGAATACCGTCTTTTCGCCGTGGTCACGCCCTACCAGATGCATGTGAAGCTGGGGCATTTCTCCACGCTCGTCTGGGTGACCGACATGGCAAGTGGCAACCCTGTGAGGGACGCCAAAGTTACGGTTTATAAGGATGCTTTGTCTTCATTGTCCGCGCCTAGGGATATTCTGGGTACCGCCATAACGGATGAAAACGGCCTTGCTACGTTGCCGGGTACAGAAAAGGTCGATCCGAAACTGGAACTCAACCGTGGATGGGATGACAGCGCGCCAAAGATTTTTGTGCGCGTGGACAAGAATTCCGATCTGGCCGTGATGCCTCTGAATTCTGACTTTTTAATTGATACATGGCGTGCCTCGAACGAGAGCATTGGCTCCGTCAATAGAAAGAAATTCGGGCATATCCGTGCCTGGGGAACGACGGCGCAGGGCATTTACCGCGCGGGCGACACCATTCAATACAAATTCTATGTGCGCAACCAGAACGACCAGACCCTTTTGTCGGCGCCGGAGTCCGGTTACAAGCTTGAAATCGTCGATCCGATGGGCAAGGTGGCTGAAACGGTGGACGACCTGAAGCTGAATGAATTTGGCGCTTATACGGGCGAATTCAAGGTGGCAAAGGAAGCGGCTGTCGGCTGGTATCGTTTCCGCCTGACCGGTTCTTTCATCGACAATAAAGATGAAGGCAATGAGGGCGGCGAATACGACGAGGACTCCGGAGAATACCAGAAGGCAGGCACATGGTATCCCCTGCGCGTTCTTGTCAGCGATTTTACGCCTGTGCCTTTCAAGGTCACAAACCAGCTGAACGGCGACCTGTTCCATGCGGAACAGGAGGTGGAAGCGCAGTCGGATGCAAAGCTGCATTCCGGCGGGCCTTATACCGACGCTTCCAGCCGGACGACGGCGATTCTCGAGGAAGTTGCCTTCACATCAAAACATCCTCTTGCGGCGGATTTCATCTTCACCCTGCCGGATTACCGGACGCACGGCAGCAGGCAGGTTTTTCAAAAGATCGAACCTCTGAACGCCAAGGGGGAATTGACCACAAAATTCACGATTTCAAGGCAGGCGTACGCCTATGGCCGCCTGACCGTCGAAAGCGCGGTGCAGGACGACCGGGGCAAATATGTTGCTGCGGAAAGCGGCGCGGATTATGTGGGCGTGGATCGGTTCGTCGGCATGAAATCGACGCAATGGGCCTATGAGGCAAAAAAACCGGTTAACCTGAAATATATCGTTGTGGATGAAAAAGGCGCTCCCGCAAAAGATACCCGGATAAAAATCTCCCTTGAACGCATGGAGACCAACGCCGCACGCGTCAAAGGCGCTGGCAACGCCTATCTCACCAATTATACGAGCGAGTGGAAACCTGCGGGCAGTTGTGACGATGTCTCGGGAGCGGATGCATTGACATGCACCTTCACGCCGGATCAGGCGGGGTCATACCGCGCGATTGCAAAAATTAACGATACGCAAGGCCGTGAGCATTCCTCCGGCATCGAATTCTGGGTGACAGGCAGGGATTATGTGGTCTGGAATAATGCAAGCGACGTACTGCTGCCGATTATTCCTGAAAAAACATCGTACCATGTCGGCGATACCGCGCGTTATCTCGTCAAAAACCCCTATCCGGGCGCAAAAGCGCTTATCACGATCGAGCGCTATGGCATCATCGACAAATTCGTGCAGACGCTGGACGGCAGTACGCCTGTGATCGAGTTCAATATCAAGCCGGATTATCTGCCCGGATTTTTTCTCTCCGTACTGATCGTTTCCCCGCGCGTGGACAAACCTCTGGAAGACGGGCAGGTCGATCTCGGCAAGCCCACGTTCCGCATGGGGTATGTGACTGTACCGGTTAAAGATAAATATAAAGAAATGATGGTCACGGTTAAAGCCGAGCAGGAAGTTTATCGCCCGCGGGATAAAGTGAATGTTAAATTACACGCTGAGCCGCGCGTAAAGGAAAAACAGGAGCCTATAGAACTGGCCATCGCCGTTCTGGACGAATCCGTGTTTGATCTTGTGACGGGCGGCGAGGCCAATTTCGATCCCTATAACGGTTTTTACATGCTGGAAGGTCTTGACCTGCGCAATTACAGCCTGCTGACGCGGCTCATTGGCCGCCAGAAGTTCGAGAAAAAGGGCGCTAACCCCGGTGGCGACGGCGGCGCGGACCTGAAAATGCGCGATCTGTTCAAGTTCGTGGCTTACTGGAATCCATCGCTGAAAACGGATGATAACGGAGATGCGTCCATTGCTTTTGACGCGCCCGACAATTTAACGGGCTGGCGTGTATTGGCACTGGCTGTGACTCCTTCCGACCGCATGGGGCTGGGGCAGGGAAACTTCAAGGTCAACAGGCCCACCGAGATCCGGCCCGTCATGCCCAATCAGGTGACGGAGCGTGATAATTTCAAGGCTGGATTCAGTGTGATGAATCGTACCGATAAACCGCGCGCGATTAACGTCACGATCAAGGCGACGGGTCTTATCGATACGTCAAAAACGCCTGATACCTATAAAGAGATCGTCAGGCTGGACCCTTATAAACGTACGACGGTTTATATGCCGGTGCAGACGGAGGCCGTTCCTGAAACGCGGGACGAGCCGCAAGGCGGGATTAAATTTGAAGTTCGCGCTTCCGATAAAATTGACGGCGACGGCATGGTGCAAACCCTGCCCGTCAATAAAATGCGCTCGCTCGAAACAGCCGCCAATTACGGCACCACAACGGAGGCCAGAGCGACGGAGACAATCCAGTTTCCCAATAATATTTACCCGGATATCGGCAGTGTGAGCGTCGTGCTGGCGCCCAGCGTCATTGGCGCGGTCGAAGGGGCTTTTAAGTATATAAAGAATTATACTTACATCTGCTGGGAGCAGATTTTAACTAAAGGTGTGATGGCTTCGCATTACCAGAACCTGAAACAATATATGCCCGAAAGTTTTGAATGGAAGGACAGCGAAAAACTGCCGCAGGCATCCCTTGATATCGCCGCAAGCTTTCAGGCACCCAACGGCGGGATGGCTTATTTCCTGCCACGGGATGAATACGTGGATCCCTACCTCAGCGCTTATACGGCTCTTGCTTTCAACTGGCTGCGCCATGCCGGTTATAAAATTCCCGGAGTCGTGGAAAACAAACTGCAGGGGTATCTATTGAACCTGTTGAAAAATGATGTTCTGCCGTCATTTTATGACGCAGGTATGAGCTCGACCGTCCGTGCCGTGGCTCTTGCGGCTCTTGCTGAAGACGGTAAAATTACCAAGGCTGATCTGGAGCGTTATAGACCGCATGTACCGCAGATGAGTCTGTTCGGCAAAACGCACTTCATGCAGGCAGCTCTCAAGGTGGAGGGGGCTATGGATATGGCGAAAGGGGTTGCAAACCTTATCCTTTCCGCCTCCAGCCAGACAGGAGGGAAGTTCATTTTTAATGAAACCCTGGATGACAGTTACCTGCGCATCCTCTCCAGCCCTTTGCGCGAGAACTGTGCCATACTGGATACTTTTGTCGCCTACGGTGAAAAGAAAGAAGGCGCTGAACTGGTGGGGGATGTGCCGTTCAAGCTCGTGCGCACGATCACGCAGACGCGCCAGAACCGCGACCATTGGGAAAACACGCAGGAAAACATGTTCTGCATGAATGCGCTAATCGACTACAGCAAAATTTATGAGAATGTGAAGCCCGATATGAAGATCACCGCCAGCCTCAATGACAGGAAATTTGGCGATACGGCCTTCAAGGATCTGCGTGATAAACAGGTGACGCTGGAAAGGCAAATCCGGCCCGCCGATGTGGGGACAAAAACAACGGTGGTTATCGAAAAAGAGGGGGATGGCAGGCTCTATTACGCCACCCGCCTGCGCTATGCGCCGAGAGCCGATTTCAGCAAACCTGTCAACGCAGGGATCGACGTGCACCGCGAATACAGCCTTGAAAAGGACGGTAAGTGGGAACTGCTGAAAAACAAGGATGAGATCAGACGCGGCGATCTTGTGCGTGTTGATCTTTACCTGTCGCTTCCGGCGGCGCGGAATTTTGTCGTTTTGAACGACCCTGTTCCCGGCGGTCTTGAGGCCGTCAATCGAGAGCTTGCCAATACTTCAAAAGTCGATGCCGACAAGGGCGCGTTTGTCGCGGCGGAGGGCTCGTGGTTCTTCAGGTTCGGCGACTGGCTGGGCTATAATGTCTCCCGCTGGAGCTTCTATCATCAGGAGATACGCCATGATTCCGTGCGTTTTTACTCCGATTATCTGCCGCCCGGAAACTATCATCTCAGTTATGCCGCGCAGGCGATTGCCGAGGGCCGTTTCATGATAATGCCGCCGCTCGCGGAAGAAATGTATGATCCGGACGTCTACGGCAAGGATGTGACGGGAGAACTGGATGTTAAAACTCCCTAGGCGAAAACATATCGTTTATGCGGGGATTGCGGCGGTATCTGGCATCGCTCTCGCCACCTGCGTTGCCGTTGTTCCTGTCAGGTCTTCCCTGCGGGCGCTGCAGTCGGACGCCCAAACCCTGCAAATTATCGACCGCGCCGGAAAGCCGCTGACGATCACCTATCAGAACCGCTGGAACGTCTACGATAACCTGCCGCTTTACGCCATTCCTGACTTATTGCAGCGGGCCTTTATCGTCTCGGAAGACAAACGGTTTTTCGATCATGGCGGCGTGGACTGGCAGGCGCGTGGCGTCGCTTTATTGCAGAACTGGAAATCTCTTCGTACAGTGCGGGGCGCAAGCACGATCACCGAACAGGTTGTGCGCATGATTAATCCGCGTTCGCGCACGCTATGGTCAAAGTGGGTGGAGGGAATTGAAGCCGCATTGCTGGAGCGGGTGTATTCAAAA
The DNA here is from genome assembly GCA_043806835.1 of Pseudomonadota bacterium. Taxonomy (GTDB): domain Bacteria; phylum Pseudomonadota; class Alphaproteobacteria; order Micavibrionales; family UBA2020; genus PALSA-926. The sequence goes on from JAZDGQ010000010.1 coordinate 7,035, forward strand.
GCCGAAATTTTCGAGTTTTATCTTAATCAGATCCCCTATGCGGCAAATCGCCGTGGCGTCGTGCAGGCCGCGCATTACTATTTTGACCGCGATCTTCCGACGCTGACGCCGAAGGAAATGCTGGCGCTGGTTGTTCTGGCGCGCGCCCCTTCCGGCTATGACCTTTATAAGGGTGGCGATAAAATAACCGCCGCCACAAACCGTCTTGCGGGGAACCTTTTAAAATACAGCGCTTTATCGGCAGATGATGTTGCACAGATAAAAGCGCAGACTTTTACGCTGGCACAGCCTTCCCTGCCCGTGAATGCAGGGCATTTTGCGGGCTATATCAGGGATCATATGCAGGCTGGCGGTAATTCAATCCATTCCACGCTTGATTCTGGTTTGCAGTCGCGTGTACAGGCCATTATTGACGATCGTGTGCGTTTTCTTTCCCGCAAAAACCTGCATAACGCGGCAGTGCTCGTTGCGGACCATACGACAGGGGAAATCCTCGCGTGGGTGGCTGCGGGAGCGGGCGATCCCGGCGTTCCCGCAAACCAGATAGATGCCGTGACGGTGCCGCGTCAGCCGGGGTCGGCATTGAAGCCTTTATTGTATGCGGCGGCCCTCGATTCAGGGTGGACGCCCGCAACGCTGATTGATGATGCGGCGCTGTCCGGGGCTATCGGCGCCGGTCTTCACAACTTCAAAAACTACAGCAATATTTATTACGGCAGGATTACGCTGCGCGAGGCGCTTGCCAATTCCCTCAATATTCCGGCGCTGTTGACCATCAACCATGTGGGCACGGAAAAATACCTGAACATGCTGCATCGCCTTGGCTTTGAAAGCCTCGACAGAGGTGCGGAAATATATGACGAGGGTCTGGCGCTCGGCAATGGCGAGGTAACCTTGCTGGAACTGGTACAGGGCTATGCGGCTTTGGCCAATCGTGGCACATTCCGCGCGCTGCGTTTTGTGACGGAGGGAGGCGACAACGGTGCAGAGGAGCAGGTTTATTCACCGGAAGCCGCCTCTCTCATCGGTAATATTTTATCCGATGGCTGGGCGCGGCGATTGGAATTCGGCAACAACAGCGTGTTGAACCTGCCTGTGCAGACGGCGGTCAAAACGGGAACTTCGACCGATTACAGGGATGCTTGGGCTGTGGGGTTCAATCACAGATATGTCGTCGGTATCTGGATGGGAAATCTCGACCATACGCCAACGGATGGTGTGACGGGTTCGACCGGCCCGGCACTGGCATTACGCAGCATCTTTAATGAACTCGGCAAGGGTGACACTCCGCAACCATTATGGCTGTCTCCGAAACTTGTGCAGAAAGACATCTGTATCGATGATCCGCACGACGCCGGCCGTTGTTATATGCGCTCTGAGTATTTCAGGCCAGGAACCGAGCCGGGAACGCAGTCAGTCATGAAAGAAAAACAGCGTTTTGAAATCATTAAACCGACGGATGGCTTGCAAATGGCCATGGATCCGCGCATTCCGCAGAATCATCAGAAACTGCTTTTCACCATGAGCGGGTTGAAGCCGGAACAGACCGTGGAATGGGTTCTGAATGGGGAAAGCATTACAGCCTCAAATGACAAATATCTCTGGCAGATGACGCGTGGCAAATACCGCTTGCAAGCACATGTAAAGGAAGGGGATAAGCTCATTTACGTTGTGCCGGAAATTTCTTACGTTGTGAAGTAGGACATATGATGTTGTGGATGGCAAATATGGCGTTTTCAACAAGCAGCCTGAAGAAAACCCCATTGAATTTGTATCTTCATGCTTTTTCGTGTCTTCCGGCTGTCCTTGACGCCGCCGTTGCATCGCAGGACCCGCCATCACGACCCAACACCCCATCCTGTTCAGGTGTCTGCATCAAAACAGGGGGATATTATGAGAGAAAATGAGCCGTGCACTGTGGAGTGTTGGTATTACTTCTCCCCCATGAACGGATAGACGAAGTCGCGGGGGGGGACGAAGGTTTCCTTGACCGTCCGCGCATTGACCCACCGGACAAGGTTCTGCTTCGACCCCGCCTTGTCGTTGGTGCCGCTTCCGCGCGCGCCGCCGAAAGGCTGCTGGCCGACGACGGCGCCGGTCGGTTTGTCGTTGATGTAGAAGTTTCCGGCGGCATTCCTGAGGGCGCTCAGAGCCTGCCTGACGGCCACGCGGTCGCGGGAAAAGACCGCGCCGGTCAGCGCGTAGGGCGAGGTTCTGTCGATAACCTTCAGGATCTCCTCCCACTGGTCGTCCGGATAGACGTAAGCCGTCACGACGGGGCCGAAGATCTCCTCGCACATCAGGCGATAGTCGGGAGCGGGCGCTTCGACGAGGGTGGGCTCGATGAAATAGCCCTCCTCCCCGCGCGCGCCGCCGCCCGACAGGATTTTGGCGTTTTTCCGGGCATCTGCCAGATATTCGCTGATCCGGGTAAAGGCCTTTTCGTCAATCACCGCGCCCATGAAATTCGTGAAGTCCGTCACGTCGCCGACCTTGATCTGCTCCATCATCGCGACGGCCCGGTCGCGCACTTCCTTCCAGAGCGATTGCGGCGCGTAGACGCGGCTGGCCGCCGAGCATTTCTGCCCCTGATACTCGAATCCTCCGCGCACGATCGCGACCGCCGCCTCCTGCGGGTCGGCGGAGGGGTGAATGACGATGAAATCCTTGCCGCCCGTTTCCCCGACGAGGCGGGGATAGCTGCGGTAGCGGCCTATATTCTGGCCGACCGTCTTCCACATGCCGTTGAAGACGTCGGTGCTGCCGGTGAAGTGGATGCCGGCCAGATCGGGGGAGTCGAGCAGCGCGCTGCTGATCTGGCGCGATTCGCCGGGAACGAAGTTGATGACGCCCGGTGGCATCCCCGCCGCCTCAAGGAGCCTGAGGAGGTAATAGCCGCTCAGCACGGAGCTTGACGCCGGCTTCCACACAACGGTATTGCCCATGAGCGCCGGGGCCGTCATCAGGTTTCCGGCGATGGCCGTGAAGTTGAACGGCGATACGGCATAGACGAAGCCCTCCAGCGGGCGGTATTCCATCTGGTTCCACATGCCGGGGCTGCTGGCGGGCTGTTCCGCATAAAGCTCCTGCGCGAAAGCCGCGTTGAAGCGCCAGAAGTCGATCAGTTCGCACGCGGAATCGATTTCGGCCTGAAACGCGGTCTTGGACTGTCCCAGCATCGTGGAGGCGTTCAGCGTCTGGCGCCACGTGGTGGTCAGCAGCTCGGCGGCGCGCAGCATCACGGCGGCGCGGTCTTCCCAAGCCCAGCTTCCCCATTCCTTCCGCGCCTCGGCTGCGGCGGCAATGGCCTGCTGCACCTGTTCAGGTCCCGCAAGATGATAGTTGGCCAGCACATGCCTGTGGTTGTGCGGCATCACGGATTTTGCCGTCTTGCCCGTGCGGATTTCCCTGCCGCCGATCACCAGAGGAATGTCGGGCGTCTCGGCGGCCATCGTCTTGAGGCGCGCCTTCAGCGCGGCGCGCTCGGGAGAGCCGGGAGCATAGGATTTATTGGGGTCATTGACGGGCTGGGGAACGCGGCGTGTGCCGTTGAATGCCGAAAGTGCCGGAACGGTCGGGACTGTTTTGGACATAAAACACCTTTTTTGAAGAAACTGCCCGAACTCTACCTCTTGGGGATACAGGGGTCAATACAGGAGATATTCGGGTGGTGTCTCAGTTTGAATACACTGCTGTCCGGTTAAGAGTGGGCAGATTTACAAGTAATGCCCACCACACAAGGTTTTTTTGATCGAATATTTTGGTGGCACCTTGAACTGATTTTTGGTTTTTCTGGTAACTTCTCCCCTGATTTTGTTTATGAGTCAGGGTGGATACCATGTACGAAGGCCGAACTCTTTTTTCACAAGTCATGGATTTTGTCCCATGGACAAGTTTTGATCGCATTGTTCGGAAGTATGGCGGCGATGTTCGCGTCCGAACGCTGCGGTGCACGGAACATTTTCGTGTTATGGCCTTTGCGCAAGTCACGTATCGCGAGAGCTTGCGCGACATCGAAGCCTGCCTTGGCGCGCAGCCATCAAAATTATGCAGCATGGGGTTGCGTGAGCCCGTCGCAAAATCGACGTTGGCCGATGCCAACGAGCTGCGCGACTGGCGCATATGGTTCGATCTGGCCACCATTTTAATCAAACGTGCGCGCAAACTTTATGTTGCGGATGATATCTCGGCACTCTGCTCGGCAACGTGAATGCCGATCTCCTGACGGAAGACTTGAAGAAAAAACGTGCAAGCAATGAAAGTTTCTGGTTGATAGGGCAGCCTGATGTAAAGCTGCATGCCCTCGATAAGGGCGGCGATAAGGGAAAATATCAGGTCGAGGTCATGGGGTTTGATTATTATGATACCCGCACCGGCGCAATTATTTCTGGCGGTTCAGACAAGATCGCTATGTGGATGTTAGAGCAATTCCCTAAAAGGTTGATGGTATCCTGAGTTCAGGAAGTAGTTTGTGCACTCGGCAGGAGGGAAAAGGTCGAGAGCGTCTCCGATAGAGCAATTCCCTAAAAGGTTGATGGTATCCTGAGTTCAGGAAGTAGTTTGTGCACTCGGCAGGAGGGAAAAGGTCGAGAGCGTCTCCGATAGCGTCCCAAAGAGTCTCGATGGTTCGTTTGGCGAGTGGCGCGATGGTGTAGTTCCAGTCGCCGTGAAAGGCATCATACCGAATGTTGATATTTTTGAGAGCCGTTTTCGGGATCCTGATGCCTTTCTGATAACGCCCCCAGTCGATGTCGCAAGCGATGTTCAGGCCGGCT
>JAZDGQ010000011.1:0-25809 GCA_043806835.1 Pseudomonadota bacterium
TGACTCATAAACAAAATCAGGGGAGAAGTTACCAGAAAAACCAAAAATCAGTTCAAGGTGCCACCAAAATATTCGATCAAAAAAACCTTGTGTGGTGGGCATTACTTGTAAATCTGCCCACTCTTAACCGGACAGCAGTGATGATACATGCAAGGCTTGCATGACGGCCTTCGGATTATACTCGATCACCTTCAGCAAGGCTCCTGCAGGGCCGTGCGGAATACGGTTGCCCTGCTCCCATTTTCTGAGCGTCGATAGCGGTATATCGAAGGCTCTTGAGAATTCCTGTTGCGTCAGCCCTGTTTTCTTCCGGATGCCGGTAACGTCCGCTGCATTAAAATGATGCACGCGAGCAGCCGTTTTCTCGCCTTTTTCGTAGGCGATAGCCTCTTTAAGCCCGTTGATGATCGACTCTCCAGCCGTCATTTTCTTCTTTTTCATGTTCATTCTCCTTTCAATACCTGAGATAATTTTGCGATGGTGTTTTTCTCCGCTTTGGTCAGATTTGTTTTCTCGTTCTTGCCGAAAATATCGATCAGGTGAATGACGCCTTTTTTGATGACGGCCAGATATATCACTCTGGCCCCGCCACTTTTGCCGCGCCCTTCCTTTGCGGCGTAGCGGAACTTCCGAACGTCTCCCGTGCCTGCCACGACTTCCCCTATCTCCGGGGTTCTGGACACGGTGTCGGCAATATCATTCATCTGTCCTTCAGTCAGCAGTTTTTGTGCTTTCCTGAAGTAGCCATGGTGTTCTATGACTGTATAACGCTCATTGCTCATATTTCATGGTAGCCCAATGGGTTACTTTTTGCAAGGGAAAATATATCCCATTGGGATATATGAGGGCTGGTACAGTCCTGGGCTGTTTTTTATGCCGTTTTTCCCTCAGCTTCAAATATATAGATAATTGAAGGGGTTAGAGATTGGGGGTATTGAACAAATCTCCCCCTCGCTACCACCGGATCCCTCAACCTGATGGGCACTGAGGGACGCGGCCGGGTGCGTTTTAGCGGAGTATCGGGGGTTTCCAGCTTCGGACGAACTTCAGGGCGTCTTCGAGCGGCATGGGTCTGGCGAACCAGAACCCCTGACATTCTTCGCAGCCGAGATCCCGGATGATGATGGCCTCCTGTTCGGTTTCAATGCCCTCGGCAATTATTTTCATCCCCAGATTGCGCGCCAGGCCGATGATGGACTTGACCAGAACGAGGCTTGAGGGTTGGGTGGTCATGGAACGGATGAAGCTCTGGTCGATTTTGAGCGTGTCGATGGGAAATTTGTGCAGGTACCCCAGAGATGAATAGCCGGTGCCGAAATCGTCGATGGAGACGGAGACGCCATGCGCCCGGCATTTTTCAAGGGCCTCTTTGGCGGCGCCGGGCTCCTCCATCAAAAGGCTTTCTGTGATTTCCAGATGAATCTGGGAAGGGTCCGTTTTTTTGTCATGAAGGGTCGATTGAATCTGGTCGAAAAAGCCGCCGTTCGAGAAATCCTTGACGGAGAAGTTGACGCTGACGAACATCGGATTGGGGCCGAGCAATTCCGGATCCGCCGCCTGAAGAATGGCCTTGGACGCATCGCAGGAAACGCTGAGCGCCATGCGCGAGAGCCTTACGATCAGCCCGGTTTCCTCGGCGACCGGAATAAAGACACCGGGGGAGATCATGCCTTTTTCCGGATGCTTCCAGCGCATCAGCGCCTCGAATCCCGCGATCTTCATGTTTTGCAGGTCGATGATGGGCTGGTAGTACAGCAGCATCTCGTCCCTGTCGCAGGCGGCCTTCAGGTCGTTATGGACTTTAATGCTGCCGATGGCGACGTCATGGAGCGCGCCGCTGTTTTCCGCATCTTCTGCGGAATCCGAGAAACGGGAGGAAATCTGGAGGGAGCGCGAGCGGCCGATGACGTCGCGGTAGCGGGTCATGATGACGCGGATCACCATTTTTAAAACAGGGTCGGCGGCTTCGATACGGCGGGAAAAATCGTCACGCGAGATTTCCATGACCTCGCAATCCTCGATGGCGCGGACGGTGGCCATTCTCGGCTTGTCGTCGATCATGGCCATTTCTCCGATGAGGGAGCCCGCGCCGCGCGTGCCGATCTGGATCAGCTTGCCCTCGCGTTGCACGAGAATTTCGACGCTGCCTGATTCGACGATATACGCGCACCCGTCGCGGTCACCTTCGCGGATCAGGATTGCGTCCTTCTTGAAGATTTTTCTCGCGGAATCCTTCATGACCACCGACCATACACCACAAGGCGTATGGTATATCAGGCGGGTGAAAGAAGAGTTAACGGTCTGTAAAATAATTGCAATGCAGGAAACATTTATTTCTGGTCATCCGCATACAAAACTTTAGAATGGTGATGTGGAAGTTTGGGGTGCTTATGGGCCTGGCCGACATATTTTTCCTTTATCTGGCGTTCCGGGCCAAGCAGGTTGTCTGCGACTTTTTCCTGCAGACCTCGTGGATGTATGTCGCCAAGTGCCGTCCCTTCAGCGAGGGAGGAGCCAGGGCGTTGTTCCTGCACTCCGGCATTCACGCCTCTTTCACGTTTCTCCTGACGCTGGTTTTTGCTCCGGAATTCTGGTGGCTCGGGATCGTGGATCTCGTCGTCCATGCTCTCGTTGACAAAGGCAAGGCGATCATCACCAACAAGATGGGCTGGACGTACAAGGATACTTTCTACTGGTGGACGTTCGGCCTCGATCAGGAAGCGCACAACCTGACGCACCTTGCGTACATCATCATCATCGTCACGGGCTCGGGAGCCGTGCTGCATTAGGGCCAAAATCCCTTAAATTACGGATTGCAGCCAGTCGGCCAGGGTTTCGGCTCTGTGATGGACGTGCGGAAGGTTTTGTCTGGCGTGATCTTTGTCCTTGCCGGTGATCCAGACCGTGGTCATGCCGAGCCTGTCCGCCTCCTTCAGGTTTTCCTCCTTGTCGTCGATCATGCAGGCTCGCCGCGGGTCGAACCGGAATTTTTCAATGATGGTCAGATACGGCTCCGGATACGGCTTGGGGACGTAGAAGGAGTCCTCAATCGTGAAAATGTGGTCGAAGCAATGTTCGATTCCAAGATGCTTTGTCATGCGCTCCGCAAAGGCGCGGGGGGCGGTGGTGAAAATAATTTTCTTGCCCGGCAGGCGTTCAAGGGATTCCCGGAGGGTGGGGCAGGACGCCACGTCGGAAATGTCGAAGTCATGGGTGTATTCGAGAAAGGCGCGGGGATCGACCTTGTGCTCGGTCATCAGGCCGTGCAGGGTGGAGCCGTATTTTTCCCAGTAGTCCTTACGGAGGACGTCGGCTTCTTCCATGGGGATATGCAGCAGGTCGGAGATGAAGATCGCCATGAGGCGGCTCATTCTGGCGATCACGCCCTTGTCGGCGTCATAAATGGTATGATCGAGGTCGATCAGCCAGGTGTCGATGGGCGGGAGGGAATTCATCAGACTGTCTTTCGTGATTTCAGAGCCGTGGTGAGGGTGCCGTCGTCCATGTAGTCGATCTGTCCGCCGATCGGTACGCCGTGGGCGAGCTGGGTGGTGGAGACGCCGCAATGCCGCAGGCAATCCGACAGGTAATGCGCGGTCGTCTGCCCGTCGATGGTCGCGTTGAGCGCGACGATGACTTCTTTCACCTCCGGGTCCCTGGCGCGGCGCAGAAGATGCGGGATGGACAGGTCTTCGGGGCCGATGCCGTCCAGCGCGGAGAGGGTTCCGCCCAGCACATGATAATAGCCCCTGAAGGAGCCTGTCTTCTCGATAGCCCAGAGGTCGGAGATATCCTCGACGATGCAGAGCGTCGCGGCGTCCCGCCCCGGATCGGCGCAGAGGGAGCAGGGGCTGATGGTATCCAGATTATGGCAGTGCGGGCATTCCTCTATGATCTCCGCAGCTTCCCTGAGAGCCTGAGACAGAGGCTGCATGAGGCTCTCGCGGTTTTTCAGCAGATGCAGAACGGCGCGGCGCGCCGAGCGCGGGCCAAGACCTGGAAGCCGGGAAATCAGTTTAATCAGGTGCTCGATCTCTATTCCAATCATGCCCCGGAGTATAGCGATCAGGGGAAGATTTTCCAATCTCTAAACATGCGAGCTCCTGGATATCCCTGAACCGCCGGAGAGGCGGGACTGCCTATGGCCCCTTGGGAGGTTTTTTCTTCGCTCCACCGGGAATGTTTATTGTCGTTCCGGGTTCCATATGATAGTAACCGTCCTTATCAGGCATGCGCCTGGACGGAGTGTCAGCGGCAAGTTTCCTTTCAAAGTCACCCTTATTGGCCTCAAAAAAACTGATTTTGTCATTTTTGACGGCATCCTTCGCCAGAGCAGCATAAGCAGAAGGTGCGGCGCGGGCAGCCGGAGAATCCGGAGTATCATCGCCGATTTTGACATTCTTGACGGCATCCTTCGCCAGAGCAGCATAAGCAGAAGGCGCGGCGCGGGCTGCCGGAGAATCCGGAGTATCAGCGCCAGTTATCGGGGCAGCAGCAGCCGGACGTCGAAACACCTTGTTAAACTCGTCGTTAAGCTCGTCGTTGACCCTCTTATCGAGATAATTAACGTGTTCGTATGGAGTTAACTCACGGGTTCCTTTTTTGAATACGCTGGGTACTTTACTGATATTCGGATCGGCCTCTGCTTCTTTCTGGAGGTTGACCACATTGTTTCTCAATGTCTGGAGCCGACTAACCTTTTCTTGATGGTCGGAAAATTTGTCGTTGAGGATATCCTGTAGTTCCTTATCGGCCTTTCCGATTCTATTTTCCAGTGTTTCTTTCGCAGCCACCGGAGCAGTCGGAGCAGTCGGAGCAGTCGGAGCAGCAGTCGGAGCAGCAGCCGGAGCAGTCGGAGCAGTCGGAGCAGCAGCCGGAGCAGCCGGAGCAGGAGCAGTCGGAGCAGACCTGGGATACAGGCGTTCAAGCCCCGCCATCTCTGTCAACCACATGTTAGCGATCGCGGAACCGTCCTCCACTCTAAAGTTTCTGACATAGGCCGGAGAATATTGAGCTTCCGGGGCGATTTCCCCTTTTTCTTTTCTGTAGTCGAAGAGCCTTTCCTCTTTCCAGTTCATTTTCTGCACGGCAAGCCAGAGCATTTCCTTTTGTTCGGTGGTTCCCTGCACGGTGATCTCTTTCCATCCGCGCATCCTTGCCAGCGCCACCATCGCGTAGGCATCCCTCTGCCCGAAGTCCTTCTCGGGGCCTGTAATCTCTTCAACGCTCACCTTTCCGTCACTGGTCGCCACCTCATGAGTGTTCCAGCCGATTTTATGGCCGCTCCCTGTAAGGAACAGATTAAATCCGTCCTTCAGATCTTTCATGTTGTTGTTTTCCGCGCTGTCCGGATCCACATAATTCATGAGGTCGTCATAGCTTGCGTATTTTATCCTGCCGTTCCGGCGGTACATGGACGAGGAATAGTTTTCATCACCCCAGTGCTTTTTAATTTCTTCAAACAGTTTTGTCCCTCTTCCGGGGTGGAAGACGTCAGGGGCCTCCCCGGGCGCTTCGACAGGCGGCGGAAGGGGTGCCGTCCTCACGGGCGGGGCGGCGGCGGTAGGGGCAGGCGGAGAAGCAACAGCCTCGATTCTCTCTGTCGGAATGTCCTCCTGTTTCTGAGAAACAATCGTAGACGTCCGGGTGCTGATGCTGACCGGGGACACGTCTTCGATCCTGCTGTCGATCCTGTTAAGGAGAACGTACATGGACGTGCGCAGAGCCTCGCTTTTTTCTATGCTTTTTTCTATGCCGGGATCTTTGGCGAGGATTGCACTGCTGAGGACGTACACATCGTGTTGCAACTTCCTGAGCGCCTCCGGATCGTTTGCCGAGTTTATTTCCGTGGATATTCTGTCGTACTCGGTTTTATGCTGTCCCTGCACAAGATCACTCATGAAAATCTCCATAAAGTTCACACAAAAACAAATTCGCCGCAGCACAAATCCGGAGCCTACTCACGGCACCAAACGCATCTCGCAGACGAAAACCTGCCACTACCGGATTGTATCAACATTTTTGGAAAATTGCAAGAAACCTTATTTTTGGGTTATTTTTGGCTCATAGGCAGAAATCCTTATCTATTTATTAATAAAGGGTTAATTTCTATTATAGGAGGGGTTTTTGCGTTCCGGGTCGTAATAATGAAACGCATCATCGTCAAGTTTGACTCCCGACTCGACATCAAACAACTCCACCTCCGTGATCAGCCCCTGCGCATCCACGACGATCCATTTTTTGAGCCGCAGCGGATGCTCCGTGAGCGCCAGGGTGAGCGAGCCCGCCAGAGGATCTTCGGACTGAACCAGCGTCACCCGCAGCAGGCCGCCGTCGCGCTTGATGCCGGAGACACCGATATCCCCTGAAAGTTTCAGGTCAGGCCTCAGAAAAAACCCGGCCAGGGATTCGCCGATGGGAACATTGCTCTGCTGTTTCATCTGCCCGTCGTAGTAATAGATGAACAGGCCATCGGCCACGATGAAGTCCGTGAGGGGGTGGGCGTATTCAAAGCGCATCCTGCCCGGGCGCTTCAGCAGAAAGGTGCCGCCGGCCTGCCGGCCGTCTCCGGCGGTCTGGACGAAACGCGCCCGGAGCGTCGAGATGCCGTTGAGATACGCTTCGACCGCCCCGGCTTCCCGCAACGGCTCCGGCGCCGCGCCCGCGAGGGCCGGGGACAGGAGCAACCCGAGAAAGATGAAAATGAACGCTCCTCGCCGCATGGACATCTATTCGTTCAGGGCGATTTGCTGCGCCATGAACTTGTCCATCAGGGGATAGAGGCTTTCAATCGGGGGCGGATCCTTGCGGGTGAACCGGAGCATCACTTCTATCGGAATGTGCCGGAGCGTGGTGGTGGCGAGCACGCCGGTGCTGTTGAATTTCTCGAACGGCGTCACCACCTCGCCTGACATGCCAAGGGACACGTTGCTTTCCGTCCGGTGCGTGTTTTCATCGAGCCGGATGCCGAGGCCGCCCGCGCCGTTTTCTGCATACTGGCGGAAGGAGGCTTCACGCATGTCCAGATAATCCTGCCGCGACATCGGTGTCGATTCCCCGATGGAGGGGTTCATCCAGGTGACGACGCCGGTGTTGAACAGGATTTCGCTGAGGCCGACCGTCCCTCCGTAGTTTGCGAGGCTGTTGCAGTCCGCGAAAACGGCCAGAAGAACCTGGTCGCCTTTCTTCTGGATCAGGTCCGAGAAGGTTTTGTGGATCAGGCCTTCGGAGGACGACGTCTGGTCAAGGAAGCACATGCCCTGCGGTGCTTCCAGCATCAGCGTTTTCTGTCCGACGGGCACGAAGAGCGTCCGGCGGTAATCGATCGGTTTCTTTGCGGCGAGCGCCGTCGCGGAGAAGGCGAGGCCGGCGATGATTGCGAGGAAAGACAGTCCTGTTGCGAGTTTTTTCATGTTTTTCACGTCCCATAGTTTTCTGACAAGATTTCGCGTTTTCCGACATGGTTGGCTGCGCTGATAAGCCCTTCTTTTTCCATGCGGTCGATAATGCGGGCGGCGCGGTTGTAGCCGATCTGCAAATGACGCTGGATGAAGCTGGTGGAAGCCTTCCGCTCGCGCAGGACGATCTGGACGGCCTGATCGTACAGGTCGTCGGATATCCCGCCCGTGTCGCCGGTCTCTCCGGCGTCCTCTTCCTCGTCGTCCGTGACGCCGTCGATGTAGTCCGGGACGCCCTGGGCGCGGAGGCATTTGACGATCTTTTCGACTTCGCCGTCGCCGACGAAAGGCCCGTGCACGCGCGTGATGCGCCCGCCCGCCGCCATGTAGAGCATGTCGCCCTGACCCAGAAGCTGCTCGGCGCCGCCTTCGCCCAGAATGGTGCGGCTGTCGATCTTGCTGGTGACCTGAAAGCTGATCCGCGTCGGGAAATTCGCCTTGATGACGCCGGTGATGACGTCCACGGAGGGGCGCTGCGTCGCCATGATGAGGTGGATGCCCGCCGCCCGCGCCATCTGCGCGAGGCGCTGGATCGCGTTCTCGACGTCCTTGCCTGCGACGAGCATCAGGTCGGCGAATTCATCGACGATGATGACGATGTAGGGCAACTCCGCCAGCGAGATTGGCTGTTCCTCGAAAATGGGCTTGCCGGTGTCGGAATCGAACCCGGTCTGGATTTTATGCATCAGGACTTCGCCTTTGGCGAGGGCGTCGCGGAGGCGCTCGTTGAAGCCGTCGATGTTGCGCACGCCCAGCTTCGACATGGCGCGGTAGCGGTCCTCCATCTCGCGCACGGCCCACTTGAGCGCGGTGATGGTGCGGTGCGACTCCGTCACGACCGGCGTCAGCAGGTGGGGGATGTCGTCATAGACGGACAGCTCCAGCATCTTCGGGTCGATCATGATGAACCGGCACCGCTCCGGCGACAGGCGGTAGAGCAGCGACAGGATCATGGTGTTGAGGGCGACGGATTTCCCCGAACCCGTCGTGCCGGCGACGAGCAGGTGCGGCATCCGCGTCAGGTCGGCGATGACGGGGTCTCCGGCGATGTTCTTGCCGAGCGCCAGCGGCAGACGGCATGCCGTTTTCTGATAGTCGCGGGAGGCGAGCATTTCCTTGAGGAAAACCGTTTCGCGTTTCGCGTTGGGCAATTCCATGCCGATGGCGTTCTTGCCCGGCACGACGGCGACGCGGACGGAAACCGCGCTCATCGACCGGGCGATGTCGTCAGCGAGGCCGATGACGCGGGACGTCTTGGTGCCGGGAGCCGGCTCCATCTCGTAGAGGGTGACGATGGGGCCGGGGCTGACTTTTAAAATGTCTCCCTCGACGCCGAAATCATGGAGGGTGGATTGCAGCATCCCGGCGTTTTTCTGGAGGGAGGCCTCGTCCAGCCGGATGCCGGGGGCATTGGCGCGGTCCTCGAGGAGGTCGAGGGAAGGCAGTTGCCATTCATCGTCGGACGTCCGCAGGTTGAGTTGTTTCTGCCGGTCTTTCCTGTCTCCCGCCGGGCCTGATTTTTCCTGGCGCGGGGTCACGACAGGCTTGCGGCGTGCGGCGGACAGGGAGGACAGGACGCCGCCGGTTTCCGCGCCCGTCGTCCCGGATCCGGGAGCGGCGTCTTCGAGGAACCGGATTCTGGGCTTTTGCAGGAGCGCCGGATTGACGGAGGCGTGCAGGCTGTGCCATTCCCTGAAACGCTCCAGGGAATTCGCCGCAGCGGCGGAGAGGGCTGCCGCTCCGCCGCGAACCCGACCCATTCCCGACGCCCATTCCCTGAATTCGACGCCAAGCGCCAGAAGGCAGCTGAGGGCGAAAATTCCCAATGTCGAGATTTCCACGAACGTAAATGCGCCGCCGCCGAGCCAGTCCTGCAGAGGGCCGCTTATGGCCTTGAAAAGCCCGGCTCCGACGCTGCCGCCCAAGGTGGGGCCGATCCCCCAGGATTCCGACGAGGGGAAGCGGGAGAGCGCGACGGCTCCGGCAAGGACGGCCACGACCAGCAGGAATATCCTTCTGTCCAGAGGGCCAAGCGATTTGCGGGCGAGAATGCGGTATCCCCAGACGATGAAGGCAAGGGCGAAAAGCCAGGAGGACAATCCCAGCGTTTGCAGGAGGATGTCGGCCATGCAGGAGCCGAAGCCGCCGAAGGCGTTGTGGATTTTCCCTCCGGAAGAGGCCGTGTTGAAGGAGGGGTCATTGACGTTGAACGTGAACAGGATCAGGGACAGGCAGATTCCTGTGGTGGCAAACCAGATGCCGCAAAGATCGGTCAGGCGGTGCGCGATGAAACTTTGCAGGGAAACCGGCAGCAGAGGCATGCGACCCGGCTTTTTGACTCTGAACCTGCGCGAAGAGGGGCGTGAAAAAAAGGCCATCGGTATTCCGGTTTCTCCCTTCGGGCATATTAGCGCATTTCCGGTCCCGGGGGAACCTCGGTCGTAGCGGACGGAGAGGGCGCAGGGACCTATTTTCTCGGCGCGCCGCCGTCTTCTTCGAGATCGAGAACACCCATCGGGTCGCTTTCAACCAGATCGGCGACCTGTTCGTAGACGGCGGCGTTATCATCCATCTGCTCCTTCAGGGGCAGGTTCTGATCGCCGACATTCTTAAAAAAGGTCGCGGCATCGCGCAGAAGTTTAGCGGCAAGGTGGGCATGAGTGGCCATTTTGAGGGTACTCCAGGAAGTCAGGTTATCTTTAGGTCAGTCGCCTTTCAAGGAGCCTAGCACGGGGAAACAAGCCGGTCACTGGAAAATCCGGAAAAATCGTTGACATAATTTCGGACGCATGAAAATCCTGTGCAGACTTTTCGGAAAGCCTATGTATTTTTGGACTGAACAGCAGATTCGAACTGAAGCCCTGCACAAACCCACGGTGGCACAATATGCCTTCCGGCAGGAAGCTTCATAATTTCATAAATATTTAAGAGCGGTTTACAGGCCTGTAGCCGGGTTATTACATGCAACTCATTGAAAACAGGAATAAATCATAAATGGCATGGTTCCTGCATCACACCATTACGGGTTGACGGCATTCGACCTGCGCAAAAAACAAAAACAGGCGCGTGCCGGAAAAAGAACAGAGGTGGTGAACGATGGAAAACATTTCCTATATCGGCCTGTCGCAGCAAATGGCCTTGCATCATCTGATGGACGTGACCGCCAATAACATGGCGAACATGAACACGCCGGGCTTCAAGTCCCAGAACGTGCTGTTCAGGGAATATCTCAACAAGGCTCAGACCGGCGGCGAAACAATTTCCCAGGTGCAGGACTACGGAACGTACCGCGATCTCGGCCAGGGAACCCTGACCCGGACGTCCAACGAGCTCGACCTCGCCATTCAGGGCGACGGATTTTTCGCGGTGCAGGACGTCAATGGCATCCGTTATACCCGCGCGGGAACTTTCAGCCTCAACAACAATCGCGAAATCGTCACCAGGGACGGGTTCCGGGTGATGAGCGACAGCAACAATCCGCTTGTCCTCCCTGCGGATGCCGCCCGGATCACGATTTCGCGTGACGGCAGCGTCAGCACCGAAAAGGGAGCCGTCGGCAAGATGAAGGTGGTGATGTTCAACGCTCCGCAGTTGCTCACGCCCATCGGCGGCGGCCTTTACGATGCCGACAACGCTCAGGAAAAGCCGGCGGATAAAGCGTCGGTGGAACAGGGCATGCTGGAAAACTCGAATGTCCAGCCGCTTCTTGAAATGAACAGGATGATCGAACTTATGCGCATGTACCAGTCCGCGCAAAACATGCTCATCACGGACCATGAGCGGATGCGCGGCGCGATACAGAGGCTGACCAGGGTTTAACGAAACAGGAAGAGGAGACGGACATGTCACTCACACTCGACATCGGCGCGACCGGGATGCTCGCGCAGCAACTGAACGTGGACACGATCTCGAACAACATCGCCAACATGACGACGACGGGGTTCAAGCGCCAGAGGGCGGAGTTTCAGGACCTGCTCTATCAGACCAAGGTGCGCCCCGGCTCGGCGTCCTCGGATGCGGCGACGACGGTGCCTTCGGGGATTCAGCAGGGCCTGGGCGTGCGCGCGGGGTCGGTTTACCGCATCAACGAGCAGGGCGCCCTGCAGATGACCTCCAATAAGTTCGACCTTGCCGTCATGGGGCAGGGGTACTTCCAGATCACGCTGCCGTCCGGCGAGACGGCGTACACCCGCGACGGATCCTTCCAGATGAACCAGAGCGGGCAGATGGTGAATTCGCTGGGGTATCTCCTGCAGCCCGGAATCACGATACCGAGCGCCGCCGTCGATGTGACCATCAATGCCAGCGGGCAGGTTCTGGTCAAGATCGAGGGGCAGACCAATATGAGCAACGTCGGGCAGATACAGACCGTGCTCTTCCCGAACGACGCCGGGCTTGAGGCTCTGGGGAACAACCTTGCCATCATCACGGAAGCCTCCGGCGCCGCCATCGTCGGCAATCCCGGATCGCCAGGCTACGGCAGCTTGCAACAGGGCGCTCTCGAGGCTTCCAACGTCAACGTGGTGTCGGAGATCACGTCCCTCATCCAGGCGCAGCGCGCCTACGAGATGAACTCCAAGGTCATCCAGGCGGGAGACCAGATGCTGAACACGATCACGCAGCTTCGTTAAGGGTGAAGGAACGGGGAAACGGGAGCTTATGACATGAAAAAACACGAAACCGGAAAAAGGCCAAATCTGAAACGGCTGATGCTGGCGGCAGCGCTGGCGGCTTCTGTCGCGAGCCCTGCTTTCGCGGTCACGCCGAGGGCGGAGAGCGCCGTTCTGAATGACCGGATCACGCTGGGGGATGTCTTTGACGGCGTGACGGAGAACGCGGATTATTATCTCGCTCCGGCTCCGGCTCCTGGCAGGACCGTGACGCTGAACGTCAACGACCTGATCCGCATTTCGGAAGCTCTCAGCCTTGGCTGGACTCCGGACGGAAACCATCGGCAGGTGGTGATCCGCAGGTCTTCCGGCGAAATCGACCTTTACGACATTCAGGCGGCTTTGCAGGCCCGGCTGGCGGAGAAGATGAGGGGGCAGAAATTCGACATGGAACTGTTCGACCGTTCCCTTCGTTTCCTCGTTCCGGAAGCTGCGGACAGGACGGTGTCCGTCAACGGGCTGACCACGGACGCCGTCAAGGGTCTGTTTAAAGCCGTCGTCTCTCCGTCGGCGTTCCCGGACATGAAAAAGGAGGTCAGCGGGCGTTTTTACCCGATAGGCCGTGTGCCGGTGCTGAAGGAGCCCCTTCGTCCCGGAGACGTCATTTCCGCCGGTGACGTCGAGTATGTCGACATGCGCGCGTCCGAGATCACCGGCAGCATGATTACGGACGCGGACAAGCTGGTCGGCCAGACGCCCCGGCGCGGCCTTTCCGCCATGAAGCCCGTCACGGCGGGGGACGTGAAGTCGCCCGTCGTGGTCAAAAAGGGCGACGTCGTCACAATGACGCTCAGGAGTGAAGCCATGAGCCTGACGACGCAGGGACGCGCGATGGACAGCGGCTCGGAAGGGGATGTGATCCGCGTCATGAATACCGGTTCCAGACAGATCGTCGAGGCCGTCGTCGCGGGGCCGCAAGCCGTCACCGTCCGCCCGCCGTCCGGCGTCACGTTCATAAGCCCTTCATAAGGAGAACATCCATGTCCTATTCAAAAACACATCGAAGAGCCTTCACGGCGCTGACCTGCCTGACCTCCCTTATGGTGCTGACGGCGTGCGGCATGGAAGACCGCCTGAAGGGCATCGGACATGCGCCGGAACTGTCCGGAATCGAGAATCCCTACAGCGCGCCCGGCTACAAGCCGGTGTCCCTGCCGATGCCGCCGCAGGACGCCCTGAACACGCAGTCGAATTCGCTGTGGCAGGCGAGCCGCCAGACCTTCTTCAAGGATCAGCGCGCCCACAAGGTCGGCGACATCCTGACGGTCATGATCGACATCAACGACACGGCGGATCTGAAGAACAAGACCGAGCGCACCCGCGAAGGCACCGAAGCCAGCGGGCTGACGAATTTTCTCGGCATCGCCGAAACCCAGCTGAGCAAGGTATTGCCGGAAGCCGTCGAGCCTTCGGAACTTGTGGGCATGGATTCCTCCTCGACCTCCACCGGCGACGGAAAAATCCAGCGCGGAGAGGCGATCAAGCTGAAACTGGCGGCGATGGTGATGCAGGTGCTGCAGAACGGCAACTTCATCATTTCGGGACGCCAGCAGGTGCGCGTGAATCATGAACTGCGCGACCTTCAGCTTCAGGGGGTCATCCGTCCGGAGGATATCCTCAACAATAATTCCATCTCCTACGAAAAGATCGCCGAAGCCAGAATATCCTACGGGGGCAAGGGCAGCGTCAGCGACATCCAGCAACCGCGTTACGGACAGCAATTCATTGATGCGGTGTTTCCCTTCTAGGAGCGCCGGGACTTCTCCATTTTAGCCCATACCACCCACCCACCCCACCTTGAAAGGGCCGGCGTCAAAGCCGGCCCTCTTTTTTGGCATAGCGCAGAGCTTCCCGAAATATGTGGTTTTTCTTTCAAACACCATATATAAATGTGAGCCGATCCTGGAATCCGAGGTGGTATATGCGATGGAAAAGTCAAAGGCCGAAAGCCCTGTTTTTAAAGATAACCGATGGTTGTGGGAAAGGCGCTATCCGGAAGGCGTGAAATGGCGTGCGCCGATTCTGAAAAAACCCCTGTTCCATGTGTTCGATCAGGCGCTGGCGAAATATCCGGACAACGATCTCTGCGATTTCGAGGGCAAGTCCATCACCTATAGGAAAATGGGCTGGTATGTGGACAGGGTCGCCAAAGGCTTGCAGGATCTGGGCGTCAAAAAAGGGACAAAGGTGGGGCTTCTTCTGCCGAACACGCCCTATTTCATCATGTTTTTTTACGGCATCCTGAAAACAGGCGCGACGGTGGTCAATTACGATCCCCTTTATGCCGGACAGGAGCTGTCCTCCCGGATAGAAGACAGCGAAACCGACATTCTGGTGACGATAGACCTGAGAAGCCTGATGGACAAGGCGGGACAGGCGCTATCCGGCACGCGCCTGAGAAAAGTGATCGTCTGCCCGATGGCGGGGGTTCTGCCGTTCCCGAAGAACCTGATTTATCCCCTGATGAAATTCAGGGACATCGCGAAAGTTCCGGCGGACGACCGGCACATACGGTTTAAAGAGGTTCTCGACAATCCAGGTACTCCGGAACCCGTGATGATCGACGCCGAAAACGACATCGCGGTGCTTCAGTACGCCGGAGGCGCGACGGGCGTTCTGCTGACGCACGGAAATCTTTACGCCAACGTGCAGCAGATCGTTTACTGGATCAGGAGCGTCGAGCCGGGCAAGGATACGATGATGGGCGTGCTGCCTTTCTCCTGTCTTTTCTCCCTGACGGTGGCGGTGAACGGCGCGGTCTGGGCGGGGATGAAGATCATCCTGCATCCTGAGTTCGTTCCGGAGGACGTGCTGAAATCGGTCAAAAAGCACCGACCGGCCTATTTCCCGGGGGATGCCGCCGTTTTCAGGGCGGTCGCGGCATATCCGAAAATCAGTGGCATCGATTTTTCCTGCCTGAAATTCTGCATGTCGGCTGGCGCGCCCATGCCGGCGGAGGTGAAAAGGCTGTTTGAGGAGAAGACGGGCTGCCGCCGCATCGGCGAAGGGTACGGCCTGGCGGACGCGGCGCCTGTCGTGGCGTTCAGCCCTTCCCCGGGCGTCATCAAGAACGGTTCCGTGGGAATGCCTCTCCCCGGCACCGTCGTTGAAATCATCGACTGTGACGACGGGGTTTCCGTCATGCCTCAGGGGGAAAAGGGCGAAGTCTGCATCTATGGCCCGCAGGTGGCGAAGACGGAGAACTTCAAGAAATCTGAGGAAACCGCCGGTGTGTTCAGGAATGGTCGTCTGCATACGGGGGATATCGGGTATATGGACGGAGATGGCTACCTGTTTCTTGCGGCCGGTAAACTGTCGGGGGAAGATCGTCTGGAGCAGGAGGGAAGAATGACCGTGAAAGAGGCTGCGCTGAAAAATACGCCGGAACCGGACATGCCGTGGCTCGGAAGCTATCCGGAAGGCGTGGCGTGGGACATTGAAATTCCTTCGCTGCCGATGTGTTCTTTTCTGGAGCAGACCGTCCTGAAATACGGGGATCGCACCGCCATATCCTCCTCCGGACAGACGTACACTTACGCCGATCTCGGCAGACTGGTGGCGCATGCCGCGAAGGGATTGCAGGTTCTGGGCGTCGGGAAGGGGACGAATGTCGGCCTGTTCATGCCGAACTCCGTTTATTCCATCGTGATGTACTACGCAATTCTGAAGTCGGGGGGGACGGTGGTGAACTACAATCCGTCCTATGTCGAGAGCAGCCTGATTTATCAGATCACGGACAGCGAGACCGACATGATCGTGACTCTGGATGTTCCGCCTTTGCGGGGGAAGGTTTTGTCTCTGCTCGAAAAAACCCGTGTCCGCACGGTCATTCTCTGCCCGGTGGGGCAAAATCCAAAAGAGGCCGCCGGAACGTCCGCTTCGGAGCAGGGAATTGTGCCGTTCTGCGACTTGATCGCCAACGACGGGAATCCCGCGTCCTTTCCGCTCGATTTCGAGAAGGACATCGCGGTGCTCCAGTATACGGGCGGCACCACCGGCATTCCCAAGGGCGCGGCCCTGTCGCATAAAAACATCGTGGCGAACGCTCTGCAGGGCTGCGCGTGGAACCACGCCGCCCGCGCAGGGCAGGACAGCACGATTGCCGTCCTTCCGTTGTTTCATGTGTTCGCGATGACCGCCGTGATGAACATGTCGGTCATGCAGGGCATCAGGATCATCCTCATGCCGCAGTTCGACGTGAAAGAGCTGTTTGGACTGATTCACAGGGAAAAGCCGGATTTTCTCGCCGCAGTTCCGGCGGTGTATATCGCGATGATGAATCATGCCGGAATTTCCGGGTGCGATTTCTCATCTCTGAGATTCTGTCTTTCCGGCGGGGCGCCGCTGCCCGTCGGGGTGAAGGCATCCTTTGAAAAGATGACGGGCGTGCCCCTTGTCGTGGAGAGCTACGGTCTGACCGAGTTTTCCCCGGTGGCCACCTGCAATCCGCTTTCTTCAAAAGCGCGTGCGGGGTCCATCGGCGTGCCGATGCCGTTGACGACGGTGGAGATCATCAGTCTGGAAGACGGCGTGACACCGATGAAGCCGGGAGAAAAGGGCGAAATCTGCGTGCGCGGCCCGCAGATGATGCTTGGCTATTACAAAAAGCCGGAGGAAACCGCCGAAGTCATCAGAAACGGGCGGCTGCATACCGGCGACGTCGGGTACATGGACGCCGACGGTTTCGTGTACATCGTGGATCGCATCAAGGACATGATTCTGGTCGGCGGCTGCAACGTCTATCCGCGCCATGTCGAGGAAGCCATCTACAGGCACCCCGCCGTTGCGGAATGTATTGTGGCGGGGGTCACGGACAAGCTGCGCGGCGAGATGGTGCATGCCTGGGTCGTGCCGGCGGGCGGCGTCGTGCTGGATGCTTCCGAGCTACGCTCATTTTTGCAGGACAAGCTTTCCCATCTTGAAATGCCGCGCAAAATCACCGTGCGCGGCGAGCCGTTGCCGAAAACCGTGGTCGGAAAACTGTCGAGGAAAGACCTGCTGGAGCAGGAAGGGATCAAGGCAAACAAATCTGTTTAGGTGACCCTTATATATTTAGTCCCGCAGTATGATGGTATAGTATATGCCCATATACGGAAGGACAAGCTATGGGACAGGTATTACACAAGTGCACGCACATGGCGGCGTTTCTCGTGAGTTGCATAAAAATGCCGTCTATGCCATCTTGGAAAGAGATAAACGGGGGGCAATCATGAGTCGGGAATACGCGCTGTCACGGGTGAAAGATGCTCTGGAAAAATCCGGCGGCAACCGGCTGAAGGCGCAGCGCCTGATTCTGTCGTGGCTGGAAAAAGACCACACCCTGCTGTTCGGCCTCGTCGCACCGCACATGCAGGGGATCGTCACCCACGCTGTCGCGCATGTCGCGCAGCCGCCCGAAAAAATCAGCCTGAAAGACCAGGAGACCGGAGAGTTCGGCACCGTCCTGCTGGACAGCCTGAGCGGAAAGAACGGGAACACCGGAGCCTTCGGCGAGGCAACGCCGCGCGGCGTCTCCAGACCCGGCAAAGCCTCCAAAGCGCACATCGACGCCATCAACGCCCTTGCCAGCGCGTCGCGAAATAAAGAAAAGAAGCCGAAGAAGTAAATTTTCTTTCGGTGCCGATGACAAGCCTCGTTGGAGAGGAGTTTTTCAGCAGACTGCTAAATAATCTCCCTGATTATCTCCTCCGGGCTGTTCGCCCCGATGGGGCGGTCTGGCAAGGTCACGAGCCCCTGTCCCGTAAAATACGTGCAGTTCCGTCCGCCTTCCTTGGCCTTGTAAAGCTCTTCATCGATAAGCTGGAGCACTTCGTCCACCCTGACGTCCCCTGCCTTGATCAGCGCGCCGCCGATGCTGGCGCTGACATTCACATCCGTCGGCTTGTCTGCGACGTTCACTCTGAAGGGAGAGGAGAAAATGCCTTTCCGGAGGCGTTCGGCCACGTGGATCGCCATATTCTGGCTGATATCCGGCAGCACCACCACAAACTCCTCCCCGCCCAGGCGCACGACAAGGTCAAAGCTTCTCAGACGTTGCAACATGCGCTCGGAGAAGATTTTCAGCACTTCGTCTCCCGCGCCATGGCCGTAGGTGTCGTTGATCTGCTTGAAGTGATCGATGTCGAGCATCAGGACGCTCATCGTTTTCTTCGCTTCGACATTTTTTTTGAGCAGCTTCTCCAGATGCACCATCAGATAGCGGCGGTTGTAAAGCCCTGTCAGGCTGTCGGTCAGGGCCATGGAGAGGCTCATCTCGTAGTTCGTCCGCAGACGGTCCTGGTAGCGCTTGCGGCGCACCTGCGTGCGCACGCGCGCCAGAAGCTCGTTCCTGTCGACCGGGCGCAGGATGTAGTCGTGCGCCCCGATCTCAAGCCCCGTCGCGATGCGTTTCATATCGCTTTCCTCGCCGATGATCAGGATGGGTACGGAACGGGTGCGCTCGTTCAGGCGAAGCTGGGAGCAAAGCCTGAGGCCGTCTTCATTGGAGAGGTTGAGACTGACGATGATGATGTCGAAATCATTCTGCTGGGCGAGCACAATGGCCTGCTCCCCCGAACGCACCGCCGTCACCGTGTCCTCGTCGCGCTTCAGCGTCTCGATGAATTTCTCGCTCTCGAACGTCTTGTCCTCGACCGCGAGCACCCGCGCCCTTTCGTAATGCTCGCTCAGGATGGTGCTCTTGCTGCCCGTGAAGCCGAACTGGTTGGCGGTATTCTCGCGGATGCGCCATTCGTCCACCGTCATCTTCAGGCGGACGAGCGAACGCACCCGCGCCATCAGCGCCACATCGTTGACGGGCTTGCTGAGAAAATCGTCCGCACCCGCCTCCAGCCCCCGGACGCGGTCCGTGGCATCCGTCAGGGCGGTCACCATCACGACCGGGATGTGCGAGGTGGCGAGGCTGCTTTTCAGGCGGTGGCAGGCTTCGAATCCGTCCATGCCCGGCATCATCACGTCCAGCAGGATGATGTCCGGGCTGAGCGTTTCCGCTTTCTGGATGCCTTCGGCCCCGCTTAAAGCCGTGATGACATCGAAATACTCGCTGCTCAGCTTGGCTTCGAGCAGCTTGACGTTTGGAAGGATGTCATCGACGACGAGAACGCGCGCTGCCATGAATCAAACATACCCCACTGTCGCCTTCAGACCTGACCCCTGAAGGGAGAAACGAACCCGCCTGTCCGGATGTTACCCGACCAATGCTACATGATCCAGATATTTCTGAACGACCTTCATGAATTCGGTAATGGAAATCGGCTTGGAAATGTAGTCCTCGCATCCGCCCTGACGTATTTTTTCCTCGTCGCCCTTCATGGCAAAGGCGGTCACCGCCACGACGGGGATATGCTTCAGGTCGTTTTCCGCTTTCAGCCACCGGGTTACTTCCAGACCGGAAACTTCTGGCAATTGAATGTCCATCAGGATCAGGTTCGGCTTGTTCTTCCGCGCCAGTTCCAGAACGTGGGAACCATCGCGGGTTTTAAACGTTTTGTAACCGTGCGCGCCCAGCAGATCGTCAAACAGTTTCATGTTGAGTTCATTGTCTTCAACGATCAGGACTTTATTTTTCATATTTTTCCCCTGCCTAAACACCCAAGCCCTTTATAACAGATCAAGGCTTAACAGATTGTTAATGAAAAGCTAACGTCGGATTTCATAATCCTCAATTACACTTTTTAGGAGGCAGTTTTTCAAGCGCCGTCAGGGTTTGCTCGACCTTGAACGTCTTGTAACCGATCAGCGCATGGCTGACGACGCCGTTGTCGTGCATAATCATGTCCATTTCGTAAGAGGGCTCGATTTCCCCGGCATCTTTCAGAGGGAATACCGCCATGCGTACATGCCAGGCGTCCGGCGTCAGAAGCGACGCATCGATCTTTTCGCCCTCTCCTGAAATTTTTTTCATTTCATCGGCGGAGGTTTTTTTCCCGATGAACGCGCCGATCTCCACGGGGCCGTCGGCGTCCGTCCCGTCAAAGAGCACGGCGCTGAAAAAACGATCCCCCGCGCGCGCATGACGGATAATCTCCATCGTGTGCGCCGTGGGCAGAAAATAGTTTTTCGAAAGATCGTAGGCAAGGCCGTCAGGCCGGGAATAAACGGCCTTCGCCGCCCCTTCCTTCGAAATCTCGACGGAGCCGCGAAGCTGTTCCGTCCTCTCCCCGTTTTCCTGACGCTCCGAATCGAAACTGAACCGGCCCTGATCCTTGGCCTCGAACGCCGCATAACGGCTGGTATTTACGACCGCCGGCGCGTCGGAATACCGGTATTCCGTGGTGAACCGGTGATTCGTCGTCCAGGCGTCGCAGACATCGTCCTGTTCAAAGTAAATTTTTCCCTTGATGCTGCTGATTCCGGCGCCCGTCTCGGCCTCCACCAGCCTGAAGTCATACAGCGCTTTGTGAGGGGCGAGGCCCGGCTCCGGAACCGCCGCACAGGCTGCGGACATCCCGTAAACCCCTGCGGCCGCCAGAGCAAGAAGGACTCTTCCGTATTTACCCGCCATCTGCATGAAACCTCGTTGTCCAGCGTCCACCATAGACAACTTCCGTTATCCGCGACAGCCCCTTTTTTGCTGTTCTTTTACCTTTTCCAGGATGCGAGGTAAAACCGAAAAATCCGGCAAGGCGCCTGATCCGGACCGGCGCTGTACCGCAAAACCGGAACAAAATCATCCCCGAAGAATCCCGAAAAAACGGGCGGAGGGAACCCGTCGCCGTTACGCTGCGCCGATCCGCGCGCCAAGCCCGTTCAGCAGCGCCGCGAAATCAGGGAAGCTGGTGGCGATGGTTTTCGCATTGTCAACAGTGACCGGCGACCGGCTGGCGAGACCCAGAATCAGAAAAAACATCGCGATCCGGTGGTCGAGGTTGGTTTCCACGGTGCAGCCGCCTTTCACGTCCCGGCCGCAGCCATGCACGGTGAGACTGTCCTTGCCCATATCCGCCTTGACACCCGCCGCCGCAAGTCCCTTGGCGATTGCGGCCAGACGGTCGCTCTCCTTGACCCGGAGTTCGGCCAGGTCCGTCATCACGGTGTCGCCGTCGGCGAAGGCCGCAGCGACGGAGAGGATCGGGAACTCGTCGATCATGGACGGCACGCGCCGAGGAGGCACCCTCACGCCTTTCAGGACGCTGGATCTGACGCGGATATCCGCAACCGGCTCCCCCTGTTCGTCATTGGCGTTCTCAAAGGAGATATCCGCACCCATTTCGATCAGGGTATCATAGAGCCCGGTACGTCGCGGGTTCATCAAAACGTTGGGAATGACGATATCTGAATCCTCCGTAATCAGCGCCGCCACGGTCAGGAAGGCCGCTGAGCTTGGGTCCGAGGGCACGACAACGTTCCGTCCGGTCAGTTCCTGCCCCCCCTCCAGCGTCACGGAGCACGATCCGTCCGGCTGCGTTTCAGACATGACCCTGGCACCGAAGAATTCCAGCATCCGTTCGGTATGATCCCGCGTCGGCTGCGGCTCCGTCACCGTGGTTTTCCCGTGGGCGTGGAGACCTGCCAGCAAAATGGCGGACTTCACCTGCGCCGAGGCCACAGGCATGAGGTAATGGATGGGCCTGAGCGCAGCGGAACCGGTGATCCGCAGAGGCAGCCTGTCTTCGACGCTCATTTCAAACCGCGCGCCCATCTGCTCCAGCGGCCTGATGACGCGCCCCATCGGGCGGCGGCTGAGGGAGTCGTCCCCTGTGAAAGAGGCGCTGACGGGATATCCCGCGACGAGACCCATCAGCAGGCGGGCGGACGTTCCGCTGTTGCCGAGATCAAGGGCGGACGCCGGCGCGCGGAGGGGTGTTTCTCCCATCCCCCGAATGCGCCAGAGGTCATTTTTCGCGTCCGGCGACGAAATGGAAACGCCCATTACCATAAGTGCTTTTGCCGTTCTGAAAACGTCTTCGCCTTCCAGAAGGCCGGTCACGGTAGTCTCGCCCGAGGCCAGTGCGCCGAACATCAGGGAGCGATGGGAGATTGATTTATCCCCAGGCACCCGGGCAAAACCATTTAAGCCGCTGATTTTATTTGAAACAAGACCTGTCATGGGGGCAGTTTAAGGTTAAAATCCGTAAATGTCATGGATTTTTACGCTGGCCAAAATTCTTGTTGCTAATTTCTATAACATGATTTATTGATTGTCGTATTAAAAGTCAGTGATTCGACTCCGTTTGACTCTAGACAACTGAATTCGTAGAGAATACTAAGGTCGCCAGGACGCACGCCAATCCAGATTATCAACGCAGGTGAAAGCATGAAAACGCATCAAACGAACAAATCTGAAATTTCCAATAACTCCGCTTCCGGAAAAATTTTCGGTGAACACTTCCGCAAACATCTGCTGGCGACCACGGTGATGACCGTCGTGGGGGTTTTGACCGCAACAATGGCGCAGGCGGCTCCCTCGCTCCCAACCCCCTCAGATTCAGACTCAATAGAATTGCCGAATACGAATGCCTATGGGAAGGAATGGGTCGCCCCGACTGTGACGGGGAGTGTGACTTTCGTCGCCCCGCATACGCATATGGACGGCGATAAAAACAACCTTGATATCAACCAATCATCGAATCGCGCCCTTATTGACTGGACAACGTTCAACATTGGCACAAAAGGCATCGTCAAATTCAATCAACATCAGAATACCGATCTTGCCGTCAACCGCGTCACTAATAACACCATTAAAAAGACAGAAATTTTTGGTGCTCTGCAGGCTAACGGCAGAGTCATGATTCTCGATAAAAACGGCGTGCTCTTTGGCAAGACCGCGAAGATCGATGTGGGCAGCATTATCGCTTCGACAGGCAACATCGCAGGCACGAATGCGGATTTTGTCAACGGCACGGGCACCTTCGACCTCAATATTGATGACAATACAAAGTCCGTTGAAAACCAATCGGACAATTTCACTGTGGCTGATGGCGGTCTTGTCGCTTTCGTTGCGCCCACTGTCAAAAACAGCGGCACAATCACGGCGAAACTGGGCAAGGTCACGCTGGCTGCCGGTAAAAGAGTCACCGTTTCCCTGACGGCGAGCGATGAATTGATTACAATCGCCATCGGAAGCGACGGCGAACTCAGCAACGCGCTGGTTCAGCATAGCGGAGCCATCATTGCCAACGGCGGGCGGGTGACTCTTTCGGCGCGTGAGGCTTCAACCCTTTTGAACACCGTCATCAACATGAGCGGCACCATTAATGCCGACAGGTTTGATGCAACGCACCCCGGCAAGATCGTCCTCTCCGGCGGCGCGGGCGGCAAGGTGCTCGTATCCGGCGACATGACCGCGAGAAACGAGCCGTCTTCACCGAGCCTCGGCTCTCCTGACATCGACGTCAGCGGCAAGAACATCGAAATCACCGGCACCGGCGATCTGGATGCTTCCGCTAACGGCGATCATGGCAACGGCGGCGCTGTTAAAGTCGTGGCGACGGGCGATGTGAACTTTAAAGGCGAAATCGACGTCAGCGGCGGCAGCCATAGCGGCAACGGCGGCCTCGCTGAAGTCTCCGGCAGCACCATTAACTATACCGGCACCGTCGATGCCCGGGCGCCCCATGGCGCCATGGGCTCCCTGACGCTCGACCCCGCAACCTTCACCATCGGCACGCCCGGCTATACTCCGTCCATTACCGCGGCGGTTCTGGCGGCCCAGCTCAATCTTTCCAACGTCGGCATCTTCGCCGGCTCCAACATTGAACTGGTCAGCGACGTCGATCTTCACAACTGGACGGTCGGCTCTACCTTAAGCCTGACCGCGCCGACGCTCGACCTCATCCATAAACTGACGATGGGAACTTCGGGAGATCTGGCGCTCAATGCCACCACCATCAACCTGAATGACCGGATCGTGTCTCAGGACCACGGGCATCATGAGCACACCATCGATATCAGGACCTCTTCGCACATCACCAGCACTGCGTCCGTTGTTAATGTGCAAAGCGACAATGCGCGCGTCCAGCAGGGCATCGACCTCGCGGGCGCGACCGTTAACGTCGCAATGGGAGAATATAAAGAGAACCTCGTCGTCTACAAATCCCTCTCGCTCCTCGGCGGCGCGGGCGACACCCTGCCGATCCTGATGGGCACGACCCCGGACGGTGCCGTCGTCCTGGTCACGGCGGGCAACGTGACGGTTGACGGCTTCGATATCCGCGGCAAGATTCTGGGCGACCGCTGCGAAGATGGCGAGGGCGATCATCATAATATCCTCAGCGCCTATGGCATCCTTGTCGAGGGTGCTGGCAATTTCACCGCTTCCAACAACAGGATTTCCGGCATCGGCATCGACGGCATCAACGTTTCCGGTGGCGAGGGCGCGTACCTTGCCGGGAACTATATAACCGGCGCGGGCCGCGACGGCCTTCATGCCGAGGACAGCAACGGTCTTGACATCGTCGGCAACACGGTCGAAGGCTCCGACGAGTACGGCGCTGGCGCGGTTCGCGACGGCATCTTCGTCAGAAACACGGAGGAAAGCCATATCGACGGCAACACGATCACCGGCAATGCCGACGGCATGGGCGCGGGCCGCGACGGCATCCATCTGGAGAACGGAACGGACACGACCATCAACGACAACGTGATTTCCTTCAATGCGGGAGACGAAATTTCCCTCTTAAGATACGAAGGTGAAAACGATGGAGACGATGGAGACGATAACGGGGATGATGAAGCCGGCAATCTTCTGAGTGTTGGCCGTGATGGCATCCATATCGAGGACAGCGAAGAAATCGGCCTTTTCGGCAATGACGTCCGCTTCGTCAAGGGCGACGGCATCCATGTCGAGGACAGCGAAGAAGTCGGCCTTTTCGGCAATGACGTCCGCTTCGTCAAGGGCGACGGCATCCATATCGAGGACAGCGAAGAAGTCGGCCTTTTCGGCAATGACGTCCGCTTTGTCAAGGGCGATGGCATCCATGTCGAGGACAGCGAAGAAGTCGGCCTTTTCGGCAATGACGTCCGCTTTGTCAAGGGCGACGGCATCCATGTCGAGGACAGCGAAGAAGTCGGCCTTTTCGGCAACGACGCCCGCTTCGTCAAGGGCGACGGCATCCATGTCGAGGACAGCGAAGAAGTCAGGATTTCCGGCAATGATGTATATGACATCGGCGACGACGGCATCCACGTCAAGAATAGCAGCTATGTCAACCTTCTCCGCAATGATGTGCGTCTCGTCGGCAACGATGGCATCCGTGTTTCTGACAGCATCGACGTAAGCATCGTCGGAAACAGGATCGCAGACTCGGGCGACGATGGCATTGAGGCTTCGTCCGTCTGGTCCGGTGAAAATGAGGATAGCCATACCCTCACCATCTCCGGCAACCACATTTACGGCACAGGCACGGGGAACGGCATCAGCGTCATCGACAGTTATAACCCGGATATTTCGTATAACACCATCACCGGCGCCGGGAACGACGGCATCCACGTCGAGAACGGCGGCATCGTCGGCATCACGGGCAATACCGTTTCCGGCAGCGGGGAGTTCGACCTCGGAGCCGCAGCTGACGGAATCTTCGTCGGCAACAGCCTGTCTTCGACGATCACCGGCAACACGGTGTCCGATGTCGGCAGTGACGGCATCCATGTCGCGGCTTACGGCGTCCCCGACCCGACGTTCATAGAAGGCAATCATATTTACGGCGCGGGCTGGAACGGCATCGAAGTGAACGGTCTGGACG
>JAZDGQ010000012.1:0-17454 GCA_043806835.1 Pseudomonadota bacterium
CGCCTTCACTCTTTTTTTTCACCATTATGCGCGGGCTTCTTTATTAGCTGTTTCATAGGTGAGGCGCTTTCCGATGATGCCCTTCAGCGCAGTATCTGCGCGGTCAAGGTCATTAACGCCGAGTGCCTCACGTTCATTATAGCGGAAATCGTATTCCGCGAGATAGCGTTTTAAGTGCCGCCCACTGCAATGCTGATAAACGCCCTTCATACCGCGCTTGAAAATGCTGAAATAGCCTTCGATGGTATTGGTATGCGCGTCACCCCGGACGTATTCATTAATGCTATGGTTAACAATATCATGTGCAGCAAAGTCTTTTCCCAACGGACTATATACCCTTGCTTCGTCGGTCATTAAACGACTTTCCGCTGCAATTTGTTCATTGAGGATCGGACGCAAAGTCTCTGCGTTTACATGCTGAACATGGGTAGAACGTACTTTGCCACCGCGTTCGACAAGGCTTAAGACCTTCTCTTTGTGTGACCAGCCGCGAGCGCCGGGGGCTTGTTTACCTTTGTTACCGATATAAGTTTCATCAACCTCAACAGTTTTTCCTTCACCGCCAAGGGGCGGCAGCATCCCATGAGGGGCCATAGCTTCACGAATACGGTGGGACATAAACCATGCGGTTTTCAAGGTAACGCCCAAGGTGCGGTGCAATTGATTAGAACTGATACCCTTCTTGCTGGCGCACATAAGATGGATTGCCTGAAGCCAGATATGCAGCTTTACATGGCTATCTTCAAAGATGGTGCCGACCTTGACGGTGAAGGGCTTGCGGCACTCATAGCACTTGTAAACACCTATGCGGGTGCTTTTGCCTTCGAGTTTTCCAACGCGCTCCATGCAGCCACAATGAGGGCAAACGGGGCCTTCAGGCCACACGCGGGATTCTACATAAGCGTATGCAGCTTTTTCATCGTGGAAGCGTTTATCTGAAAGAATGGACGACATGGTTAATTCTCCTTATGAATTAACTATAGGCCCTTTCTATGGGTACGTCAAGTATAATAACGCGAAAAATTAAGTAAATTAATATCAAGTTATTTCATAATATTGCGACATCTGGCACGCCTCTTGCTTTGCATGTGGGCGAGAAATGTTTTTTGTCGGGATGCGGCAAAAAACCATGTTTTTAAGAAAGGAACATAGTCATGTCAGAAGTCACATTAACCGCAGCAATGCGTGCCAACCTGCTCTCCCTGCAAAACACGGCGTCCCTTATGGGTCAGACCCAGTATCGCCTCGCGACCGGAAACAAGGTCAACACTGCTCTGGATAACCCGACATCCTTCTTTGCCGCACAGTCTTTGAACAACCGTGCTTCCGACTTGTCCTCTCTTCTGGACGGCATGGGGCAGAACATTCAGGTTCTGAAAGCCGCCTCTCAGGGCATTGAAGGTCTGACCAAGCTTGTGAACACAGCCAAGGCCGTCGCCCAGACCGCCCAGGCCGAAGCATCTGGCGGCGCCATGTTTACAGGCCGCGAAGTCCGTTACAATGCCGCCGGGCAAGCCAATATCGTCGGTTACGACGGCGGAAGCGGCGGAGCTATCACCGCCGCCCAACAGTTCACCGTGCAGATCGGTTCCGGCCCCGTAACAACCTTTACGATCGGTGCCACCGAAACTCTCCAGGAACTGCTTGATCAGCTCAATACGGTCGCCGGCGTTTCGGCGACGACAGTGGAGGATCCGCTCGGCGCTCAAGGCGACGTCAACATTCAGATCCGCACCACAAACGGCGAAGACATCACCCTTGATGATGTTGGGGCCGGTACGCTGGTAGACGACATATTCGGCAAGGATGGCACATTCCTTGTTCCCGGCGTATCCATTGCCGGCGTTGCCCAGCCTGCCACCAACACGGCCCCGACGGACAGGGTCGCGCTGGAAAAGCAGTACAACGACCTGCTGGCCCAGATCGACCAGTTCATCACGGATACCGGCTATCGCGGCAAAAACCTGCTGAACGGCGACGTGATGAGGACGCAGTTCAACGAAGACAACTCGTCTTTCATGACGGTGACCGGGATGGTTCGCGACTCCGATGGGCTCGGGATGCTGGCCGCCGACTTCGGCACGTCCGGCTCCATCCAGACCAACCTGGACGAGATTTCGGCGGCCTTGGACACCCTGCGGTCCGACGGCAGGAGCTACGGCAACTCCCTGGCCGTCATCACGACCCGTCAGGACTTCACGCAGAACCTGATCAACACGCTGAAGGACGGCTCCACGCAGCTGACCATCGCCGACAAGAACGAGGAGGGCGCCAGCCTGCTGTCTCTGCAAACGAGCCAGCAACTCGGCATCCAGGCCCTGGCTCTCGCTTCTGAGGCGAACCAGTCTGTGCTTCGCCTGTTCCAGTAGGGGACGGCGAAGGATATCCGGAAAAGCCGTTGCCAAAAGTATTATCTGTTTTTTAACCATCCTGTGGAATACTGGAGACAGTGGCAACGGCGAAAGAACTTCGTCCATTTATAGACAGGAGAGAATCTCATGGCCCTCGTTATTGATCTCAAACCTTCCGAAAGAGTCATCATCGGCAGCGCGCTCATCACCAACGACACGAACAGAACGCGCCTTCACATCGAGGGGGACGCCCCCATCCTGCGCGAGAAAGACATCATGCGCGAGGAGGAGGCCGACACCCCCTGCAAGAAAATCTATCTTGCGATACAGCTGATGTACCTTTCCCGCACCCCGGAAGCCCTGCACAAGACGTATTTCGACATGCTCCGCGACGTTCAGACGGCGGTGCCCTCCACCTCCCTGTTCTTCATGAAGATCAACGACCATCTCATGAACAACGCCTACTACAAGGCTCTCAAGGAAGCCCGCCACCTGATGGAGCATGAAAAGGAGCTTCTTGCAAATGTCTAGCAACAACCCCTATTCAAAAGCCTCCGACGCCTACGGCACGGTCGCCGCCGCCACGGATCAGCGCGCGCTGGAAGGTCAGATACTCCTGAAGGCCGCCCGGAAGCTCGAAGAGCTTGCGAAGCGGCTGGAGTCCGGCGAGAAGCCCTCCCTCGAGGAAGTGGGCGAAACGCTCACGTACAACCAGAAGCTCTGGCTGGTCTTTCTTGACGGCATGATGGACGAAAATCATCTCCTGCCGCAGGACATCAAAAACAACATCGCCTCTCTGGCCGTTTTCGTCTTCAAAAGAACCAAGGAAATACTGGCCGAGGCGAAGCCGGAGAAATTCAGGGCGCTGGTCAACATCAACCGCAACATCGCCGCCGGACTCATGACCCGGAAGCCGCAGGCCGCGACTCCGAAGGCGCAGGTCGGAACCACGAAACCGGAAGCCGGAAGCCGGAAGGAATTCATAGCTTCCGACGTTTGACGGAATGACAAAAAGGGCTGTTTTTCAGCAGATCGCTAATAATTCGGCTTCACTTTTTTGACGGGCAGATCGGCGGCAACAGGTTCGTCGTCGATCATCTCGATCATGCCGTTCTCCGACATGGAAAAACGCGCCGAAAACAGGGCGTTGCCGTAAAGAACCATCGCAGACGCCTCAAAATTACCTTCGTCCGTCTTGCCCTCGAAGGTGGCGGGACGCAGGGCATCCTCGACCACCTTGCGTGTGGTGGCGTCCAGCTTTGATTTGTCGAGGGCGGGATGATTGATATCCTCCACGATCAGGAATGGCCCCTCGTCGCCATGCACGAAATAACAGAAGAACCGCAGGTATTCGAGAGCCTTGGCCTCCGTCACGGTAATCGGATCCGCTTCGTTGGCTTCGTGGATGGGAGCGCTGGAGCCGTCGAGCAGGAACATCCGCCCTTGTTTGGCCAGAAACCAGAAAGGCCCCGTATTGGAAGGCCACACCGTGTCATCCACCCGCAGCAGCGCGATTGTGTTGTAAAACGGCATCTGCGCCCATTCCACGGTGGCCGAAGACTCGGACGCGGTATGTTTTCCCTGAATGGGATTGATCAGCTTGAGGAACGGCTCCATCTGAGGGCCTGTCACCGCCTGCCACTTGTAATGCTCAAACATACTTGATTCCCTTCCATATTTTCAGAGATGTTGTCATGTCTTTGAGAAGAAAGCAAGAGTTCCGGCTAGGGTCAGGACGGGCGCAACGATTTTTCTTAACCAGAGAGATTCCCATGATATGATTACCCTCTCTTATTTTTTCAGGCGATCCAGTTGCAGAACAGGCAGACATACAACAAACAATACGACGAGTCGGAAAGATGATGAAGCTTTACAGTTATTACAGGTCATCCTCCTCTTACCGCGTGCGCATCGCGCTCAATTACAAGGGGCTGGCTTACGAATACCATCCCGTCCACCTGGTCAGGAACGGCGGGGAGCAAAACACGCCTGAATACAAGGCCATTAACCCTCAGGCCCAGCTGCCGACTTTCATCGATGACGATTTTATCCTGACTCAGTCGATGGCGATTCTGGAATATCTGGAGGAGAAGTATCCGAAGCCGCATATCCTTCCAAAAGATTCCTTGCAGCGTGCTTTCGTCAGGCAGCTTTCGCAAATAAATGTCGCGGATATCCACCCGCTGGGCGACCTGAAAGTTCTCAATTACCTGTCGGGGGAGCTCGGGATAACGCAGATGCAGAAAACAGCATGGTCCTGCAAGTGGATCCGGCAGGGTTTTGATGCGCTGGAAACGTTGCTCGACCGCAGCCCGTTCCGCACGGGTCCCTATTGCTGCGGCGATCAGGTCAGCATGGCGGACATATGCCTGATCCCGCAGGTGTATTCTGCAAGCCGTTACGACATGTCCATGGAGCCTTATCCCCTCATCTCCGCTATCGAAAAGAATTGCCTGACTCTCAAGGCCTTTCGGGACGCCTCTCCGGAATTACAGCCGGATACGCCTGAAGACCAGCGCCGCCCTTTCCTGAAAAACAACTCATAATGCAATCAGAAGGGGAATGAGGACTTTTCCGTCAGCCAGCTAACTTTTCTGGTAATTGCAGGGGGTGCATCGGATGACTTCATTGTCTTTTGTTTCGTAGAACATGATGAAGCCGTGTGATATCGCGGCATCGAGATGATTTTTTTGCAGCCCCCTCAGCATCGCTTCCTTGTCTCCGGCTCTGATGAGGATATCCCGGGGATTTTCCGGGCTGATTTTGAAACTGACAGGCATCTCCATTCCACAGTCGAAGGCGGCCACTTCCGGCACCAGAACGGTGATCCCCGTGCGTTCGGTAAACAGGACTTCATACTCCACGATCGTTTCAGGGGTCGCCCCGGACGACTGATTCGGCATATCTTCCTCCACCCGTCGCTTATAATTGTAATGGAAACCGTTTAACAAACCGTTTCCGGATGTGGTAATAAAGGCTGAATGAAGAAGATTCTCCTGACGCACCTTCCGCCCGCCGTGGAGCAGGCCCTGACGGAACAACTGATCCCTTTCAGGAGTCTGGAGGCTATCTCTTTGAAAAAAGGGGATTCCGGCTCTCCCGGCCTTGTTCCAGATCTGGTTATAACGGGAGAGGCGGAAGAGCAAGCGGGGTATCCGGGATGTCCTGTGCTTTTTCTTTCCGCGACGAAAACGGCGCGCCTGGGCGCTGTGCTGCGCCAGATGGGCCAGATGCTGGCGCAACCGGTGTTGTATATCGACGATATTCTCCTCGGCCCTTATGTTTTCAAACCGCAGGAAAAATCATTGACCCCGGCGGAGGGTGAGGAAATCGCCCTGACCGACCGTGAAGCGGATATTCTGGCCTACCTCGTCCGGCACCGGGGAAGACCGGTCAGCCGCGACGAACTTCTTAAAAACGTCTGGCAATACCAGGAAGGCGTCGATACCCATACGCTGGAAACGCACATTTACCGCCTGCGCCAGAAAATCGAGGTTTCCGCAGACGATCCCTCCGTCCTCCTGACCGTTGAAGGAGGCTATTCTTTGCATCTGCCGGAAAGGGGGATATGATGAAAGGGAAGGGGTGCGCGGGTTCAGACATGGATAAGAAAGGTCAGAAAGGCAGCGTCATCGTCTACGCCCTGATGACGATTTTCCTGGTGGGGCTTCTGATCGCGGCTCTGTCGCAGGGACCCAGAAAGAACGCCTCCACGGAGCAGATCGACGAGTTGACGCTCTTTTTGCAGCAGGACATCAAAACCATCCATACCGCCGTTTCCGAGTGCGTGCAGATGTATCCGGATCCCGTGGACGTGGACGGCAGCGGCGTCATCAATGCGACGGACAACCCGAATGCGCCTTTCCCTCTTTACTGCGCCGACGGCGCCTGCGCTTTGGCGACGATGACGAGCGACGGGGTTTCCGGCACTACGGGCGTCCCTGTCGCCGGGATGGGATGTCCCGGCGCTCCCGACGGACAGCGCGTCATTTTCAACAGAAATATCGGGAATAACTTCAGGTTGCTCGGGGACACGACCACTTATACCGCAAAATATTTCACGGACGGCACGGAGGGGGTCTACATCCGGATCACGCGGGTGGACCTAGACGACCTGTGGCAGGAATCGATCAGCCGCCTGAACGGAAAGTATTCGGTCTGTTCCGCGGCGGCGGTGGCGCCTGGGGCTTCGCCCTGCGAGAATGGCTGCTTTTATTACTGGATTGTGCGACTGGCGAGCAATGCCCTCGGCGGCGAGAGCGCTCAGCCGGCCTGTGCGCCCTGAACGGCAACAGGTTCCGGCAGCGGCGCTGGAGCCTGCGGGTAGTTGCTCTGGTCGATCAGACCGAGAATTTTTCTGATCTGGTCTCCCGACTGCGGGATGTCCGTCAGTTTGATGCCGGGGAACTCCCCGTTCAGCGCGGGAGCCATGTTCGGCGCGAACAGGTAGATGCTGGTGAGTTTTTCCCGCTGCTGGATGAAGTTGGCATGCTCCGCGACATTCGTGATGTCGCGGTAGCTGATGCGTCCGATGCGTCGGTTGACCAGGTATTGGAAACGCTGAAACTCGACGTAATCTCCGTAGAAATTATAGAAGGTGTTCTGGAAGGCCTTGCGCTTGGCCTCGTAATACATCGGTGGCAGCGCCGCCCATCCCAGAACGAACAGGGTTGTGAAAAGCATGCCGCCGGATACGAACCGGCCAAGCCCTATCAACGAAAACAGCGCCAGAAGGAGTATCCCCCCGACGAAGGTCAGCGCCACCGTCCCGGCCAACGCAACGCACAGGGACTCCAGTATGGCCACAAGGGAGCTGAATTGCGGACGGATATGCAGAAGAGGAGGTCTGTTTTCCATGGAATATCCTGATAATATATTACTTCGGCATTCTGTGCCAGACTACCTCGAGTATCCTATGCTGGCCTCTTTTTCTCAACATGTTTCCTGATCTGGATGCTTTACTTTTCTTTCAAAAAAGACGCCGCTTCGGCAATTGCCGACAAGATGGACTGTTCATGCCGGATCGGAATGCTGGTGATTTCGTGCTGCCGGAGAAGGTTGATCTTCGGGAGAATTTTTTTCAGTCCTTCCGGGTCCTCCTGTTTCAGGAGGACGCTGATGGCCTCTATTGAGAAGAGAACGTCGTCGTTTTCCGTCGGCCCGGAGTTTTCACGAGGGTCGTTTTTCCCGCTTTCTTTTTCCTCCCGCCCTTTCTGGTCGTGAGGGTCGATGATGTCGGTCTTGAAAAGAAGAGGTTTTATGGCATCGCCGATTTTCGAGGACATGAGAAAAAACACCTTACCGATAGAGATCCAGGAGTTTCTGGCTTTTTTCGTCCCTGAAGCTGGCGCTGTCCGACTGCCAGAGCAAAGTGTCGGTTTTCAGCGGGGTGAGGATCATTTTTTTCACATCCGTCAGGATCAGCCAGTACTCCCTTCCGTCCAGGGAGACAGGCGTCTTTTTGTCGGCATATACGGGGGAGAGGAAAAGAGTCATCATCAGGAGGCGTCCCTCATCGCTCCTTGCCGCCGCCTCGATGGTTCTGGCGGCCTCAGTCGTCGAAACTTTCAGCCACTGCTTGTCCACGATGCCTTCCGGGATGATCGCGTAGGATCGGTCGTTATGGGTGACGGGGAAAAAGGTGTCCGTCTTGAAGTTTTCGATGAAAAACCCGTTGCCGATGGTGCTGTATTCCGACAATCTTACTGGAATCTCGACGATCAGAGGCTCCAGCAGGGACAGGCGATTGTAACCATCCTTCATTTCCCGTATCTTTTGTTCCAGAACCATCATCCGGGTGAAAACGGTGGCTTCCTTGTAGGCTGGCGTCTGGCGCGCCCAGGAATCGAAATCGGGAATCTGCGCAGTCATCTTGTAAAACAGCAGAGCGACGTAATCCGGTTGCGACGGCTCCTGTTTCAAACTCTGTGTCTCGTAGAGAGAGACGTCCTGCGCCCATGCCCCCTGCATCGGCAGGGAGCATGCACTCAAGGCAAGGACAAAAACTGCGAAACGAATTGTTTTTTTCATGTTGTTGCTCATTTTACCGCCACCATTATAATATTACATCACAATTCTGAGTAATTTATGAACGGGGAGAAAATAATGAAAAAAAGACGGATCCCAGGAAGCAAGGAGGATGAGGGATCGGAGGATCTGTGGCACAGCGTCACCCGCAGCGTCACGCCCTATTCTTTACATAAAAATGGATCACCAAAAACAGCCGCTGCTTCGGTGAAAAAAAGTTCTGAAAAGGTGCCGCCGCCGCAGAAAGTCCTTCGGAGAGCACCATCGTTTCCTCCTGCCGCCGGAAAGATATTGCCCAGGGGGTTCGACCGCTCAACGGAAATGAAGCTCCGGCGCGGGCAGCTTCCGCTGGAAGGAAGGCTTGATCTGCACGGTCTGACGCAGGGAGAAGCGTTTGACAGGCTTTTCCGGTTTATCAAGTCAGCCGTGGCGGGAAGAAAAAGGACGGTTCTGATTATCACAGGCAGGGGCGGTCTGCAATCCGGAGGGGTTCTGAAGAGGATGCTTCCTCTCTGGCTTGAAGACACGGAACTTGGAAAACATGTCATCGCCCTGACTCAGGCCGCGCAGAAAGACGGCGGCGCAGGCGCTTTTTATCTCCGGCTCAGGAAGTGAAAAAAGAGCCGCAACGATTTTGCCGTTGCGGCTCTTTTCGGGCAATCGGGTTCAGTTACATGCCGCCAACCGGTTCCGGAAATGGAGCCGGAGCCGGAGCCGGTGTCGGCTCCGGAACAGGAACCTGAGTTTGTTCAGGAGCCGGAGCTTGCTCGGATATCGGAGCTTGTTCGGATATCGGAGCCGGTTCCGGAGCGGGAACCTGTTCAGGAGCAGATACAGCGGGGACGGCAGGGGCCGCCACGCCGGAGCTCTCGTCCTTGTCGTTCCCTTTGATTCTGCTTTCTTTTTTGACCTCCGTCCGCTTTCTGATTTCGTCCTGTTTTTCCAGAGGCAGAGTTTTGAACCATTCTTCGAGGTTCAGTTTCAGGGTCTGGCGCTGTTCGGCGGTCATGTTTTTGAACCTGTCCTGACGGGACATCTTCCTTTTCTGGAAGCGTTTCCTGATGGAGTCTTTCTTTTCAGGGGACAGAGCCTTGAAGCGTTCCTTTTGAACCTGTTTCAATTCCTGACGCTGTTCTGGCGCTATGTTCATGTACTTTTCATGGAGGGATTCGGAAGTCTCTCCGGATACTTCAGGGACAGCTTTATCAGGAGATGCTTCCTGCACGGGAGCGACGGTTTCTGACGGCGGCGACGGGTATGGAACGTCCGTCACCGGTGCGCCGGCCTCGGAAGGCTCTGTGGCCGTCATAGCAGGCGTTTCCGGAGAAGGGGGGATGTCCTGAGCATAAGCGGGAACGCTTATGAGGAGAGCCACGAGAGTCAGAGTAGACAACTGAAGGTTCCAGGTAGGCATGATTTTGAATTCTCCCTAAAGAATGAAAAAACAACTCGAACGTCATCTGCATTATTCACGCATTCGTGTGACGGATAAAGGAAAAACTTGATGGCTGCGCACCAAGGGCAGTGGAGTGAAGGCGCTTTTTACCAGAAAGCTCCGGGATTGTCCTGTAAAATCTTCGGAGGAAATCGCTTGTCTTGAAAAGCATTAAGGAAAAAAATTATTTACTTGTATACGGACGGAAGCTGTTCAAGACTACACTCATTCGGATTTCCGGCGCAAAAAGGAACGGTAAAACTTCATGAACGACCTGATCGTCATCATCAAAAAAACCCTGTTCATCCCTGTTCATCCTGCGGGGTGGCCCTTTATCGGGATTTTCGTTCTTGCGGCGATAATTCTTTCCATGATCGGGGAGATGGCGGGGTTTGTCGGCTTTATTCTTGTGCTATGGTGCATTTTTTTCTTCCGTAATCCGGTGCGCGTCACGCCGGTGCGCGAGGGACTGATCGTCAGTCCCGCCGACGGCATCGTGCAGATGGTCGTGGAAGCGTCTCTGCCGCCGGAGCTGGACGACTGCAAGGGGCAGGGGGATGCCTTGTGCGATGCCGAAAAGGTCACCCGCGTTTCCATCTTTCTCAATGTCTTCGATGTGCATGTCAACCGCATCCCGGCGGATGGCGAGATCAGGAAAGTCGTCTACCGCCCCGGAAAATTCTTCAACGCGAGCCTCGACAAGGCCAGCGTCGATAATGAACGTTCCACCGTTCTGATGAAGCTGAACGGCCATCCCTCAAGCGTCGCCTTCGTGCAGATCGCCGGACTGGTCGCCCGGCGCATTCTCTGCAAGCTGACGGTGGGGCAAAACGTCAGGGCCGGCTCCGTTTACGGACTGATTCGTTTCGGCAGCCGCGTCGATATCTTCCTGCCGCCTGGCGTGGCTCCCCTGGTTTCCGTCGGCCAGCGCATGACGGGCGGTGAAACCGTCATCGCCGATTTCAAGTCAGGCGAACCCGCCCGCGCAGGAGAAGCCAGGGCATGACCGGAATTCCGGAACAGGATAAAAAACCCCGAAAACTCTCCTTTCACAAGATGATCCCCAACATGATCACGCTGACGGCGATGGCTGTCGGCATGACCGCGATCAGATACGCTATCGACGGAAAATGGGAGGAAGCCGTGATCGCCGTTGTTGTGGCCGCTTTTCTGGACGCCTTCGACGGCGCGGCGGCGCGGCTCCTGAAAGCGCAAAGCAAACTCGGCGCCGAGCTGGACAGCCTGTCCGACCTCATCTGTTTCGGCGTGGCTCCTGGTCTTGTGACGTTCCTGTGGTCGACGCATGGCGCCGGACGCTTCGGCTGGTTCCTGTCCCTGCTTTTCGTGATGGCGGTCGCCCTGCGCCTTGCCCGCTTCAATGTCGCCAAGGCGGAGGAAAAACCGGACGACCCCCTCTCAAAATATTTCACAGGCATCCCCTCTCCGGCGGGAGCAGGGCTTGCCCTGCTGCCCATGATCGTCAGCTTCCAGATTGACGACCCGAAAACAGGCTCCTATATCTTCAGCATCGTCACGCAGCCGTATGTCGTCGGCCTCTGGCTCACCCTTCTGTCTGCGCTGATGGTCAGCCATATTCCCACTTTTTCCAGCAAGCTGATCCGCGTGCCGTATAAAATGTCCGTCCTCGCGCTGGCGCTGTTCGGTATTCTGATCGCGGGTCTGATAAACGCGCCCTGGCCGACCCTGACGCTGCTGGGCACGGGATATCTCGCCACCCTGCCGTGGAGCATCCGGCATTACGATAAAAAGAAAGCCTCTCTCGCCCGGGGGGTCAGGGATCCGGACGACCTGGATCACGAAGACTGGGACATGCCCTGATAAAAGGATTTTGAAATGACCGTCGCCGTTCGCTTTGCCCCCAGTCCCACCGGGATCCTGCATGTCGGGAGCGCCCGCACGGCGCTGATCGTCTGGCTTTACGCCCGCAAGCATGGAGGCACGTTCATGCTGCGGATCGACGATACCGACCTCGCACGATCCACGGAGGAAAACGTCGAGGACATCAAGTCCGGTCTGACGTGGCTTGGGCTGACATGGGACAGGTATGCCCGCCAGCGCGACCGCGCAGCCGACTACGAGCGTTCCATCAAAAAACTCAAGGACATGGGACGCCTTTATCCCTGCTACGAAACGGAAGAGGAACTGGCGTTGAAGCGCAAGACGCTCCTTTCGCAGAAGCTTCCCCCGATCTATGACCGCGCCGCCCTTAGCCTCACGGACGAGCAGAAGAAGAAATTCGAGGCGGAAGGCAAAAAACCGCACTGGCGCTTCAGGCTCAACCATACGCCCATCATCTGGAACGATATGGTGCGCGGCAGGGTGGAATTCCACGGCAAGGATATGTCCGACCCCGTCCTGGTGCGGGAGGACGGCCGCCCCCTCTATCACATCTGTTCGGTCATCGACGACATCGATTTCGGCATCACCCATATCGTGCGGGGCGAGGATCATGTGACGAACACGGCCTGCCACGTCCAGATGTTCGAAGCCCTCGGCGCGAAGCCGCCGGAACTGGCGCACGTCACCCTCCTCGGCGACATGGAGGGCGGCAAGCTCTCCAAGCGCAAGGGCTCCCTCGGCATCAAATCGCTTAAGGACGAAGTCGGCATCGAGCGCATGGCGCTTATCAGCCTGATCGCCCGCATCGGTACTTCCGATCCCATCGAGCCTTTGTTCACAATGGAAGAGGTTATTCAGGGCTTCGATTTCTCCAAATTCTCGCGCAATCTGCCGAAGTTCGACGAAGACGAACTCTACCGCCTCAACGCCAAAATCCTGCACAAGACGGAACTGGCGGACGTGAAAGACCGCCTCGCCGCGATGGGGCTTTCCGATATCGACGATCATTTCTGGAACGCGGTGCGCCCGAACCTCGAAGTCCTGTCCGACATCAGGGACTGGTGGCATGTGGCCAAGGGTCCCGTCCGGCCGGTCATTCAGGACGCGGATTTCGCCAGGATCGCGGCGGAACTCCTCCCCGCCGACCCGTGGGACAACACCACCTGGGACACATGGGTGAATGCTATCAAGGCTAAAACAGACCGCAAGGGAAAGACCCTCTATATGCCGCTCCGCTGCGCCCTGACGGGGCAGGAGCACGGGCCGGAGCTGAAGGAGCTGCTGCCCCTGATCGGACGCCAGCGCGTTCTGGAGAGGCTGAAGGCGGCTTGAAGTGTCCCTCTCTTTTCACAGTTTCCAGCCTGCCGATTTCGAAGGCGCCATCGATATTTTTATGTCGAACACCCCGAAGTTTCTTGATATCAGCGAACGGGAGGAATTGCAGGAATATTTAAAAAACCGTGCTGCCGATTCGTACTGGGTGCTCAAAAATGACGCGGGCATTGCATTGGCGAGCGGCGGCATAAGGCTTATATCGCCGCATGAAGGAGGGCTTGCCTGGGGCATGGTCAGAGCGGATCATCACGGAAAAAATCTGGGCAGCCTGCTCCTGACGCATCGCCTGCTCAAACTCATGGAAATGCCCGCTATAAAGGAAATCCGCCTTGATACCAGCCAGCACACTTCCGGCTTTTTCGCCAAGTATGGATTTAGGGCTTGGGACAAAATAACAGAATCGGAATATAAAGAATCCACCGCAGGGTAGAAACGTAGGATAAGGAATTTCTGCCTTATGTTTAATGTTAAACTGACGCTGTTATTTTGTCCCAAGCCCTTAAAGCAATAAAAACGACCGAAAATCACTATGGAGAGGGATTGCATCGTATCGACATGAAGCTGATGGTTGACGCCGCCAGCAAAGGCTTCATAAAGAATATGCACAGAGAATTGCAGGAAAAGCTGAAAATCTGAATGGCCGGAACAGACAAACAGCGCAACACCGCCCCCGAAACCCTTCCCCTCGCCCCCGCCATCATTCTGGTGGGGCCGCAACTGGGGGAGAATATCGGCATGTGCGCGCGCGCCATGCTGAACTGCGCGGTCACGGAACTCCGCATCGTCAACCCGCGCGACGGCTGGCCAAACCCCGCCGCCGTCGCCGCAGCCTCCGGCGCGACCATCGTTCTGGATCAGGCGAAGCTGTATGCCTCCACCAAGGAAGCCGTGGCCGATCTTGAATTCGTTCTGGCGACGACGGCGCGGCCACGCGGAATGGTGAAAGAAATTTATTCGGCAGAGGCGGCGGCAAGGAAAATTCGTGAAATCAACAATAGACCCCCTCACCCCGACCCTCTCCCGCAAGGGGAGAGGGAATCTTTGGGAACATCTTCTTCCCCCTCTCCCCTTGCGGGAGAGGGTCGGGGTGAGGGGAAACAGAAATGCGGAATCCTGTTCGGCCCCGAACGCGCGGGGCTGGAAAACGACGACGTGGCGCTTGCCAATGCGATCCTGAACATCCCCCTTAATCCGGGGTTTTCGTCGCTCAATCTGGCGCAGGCGGTTTTGCTGACGTGCTTTTCATGGCTGTCGGCGGAGAACCCCTTCGGAACTGAGGAAGTCGTCACGGAAATG
Source organism: Pseudomonadota bacterium (assembly GCA_043806835.1). Classification (GTDB taxonomy): domain Bacteria; phylum Pseudomonadota; class Alphaproteobacteria; order Micavibrionales; family UBA2020; genus PALSA-926. The sequence continues at coordinate 14,305 of JAZDGQ010000012.1, forward strand.
GGCGGCACCTCCCCCGCCCGGAAAGACGAGATCGAGCTTCTGCTGACGCATATCGAGGACGAACTGGCCAAGGGCGGCTTTTTCCGCAGCCCCAACCAGAAGCCCACGATCCTCCTCAATATCCGGAATTTTTTCTTCCGCGCCGCGCCGACGCAACAGGACGTACGCACGCTGCACGGCATCGTTTCATGCCTGACGGGGAAGAGAAGCTGGAAGTAGACCTGACAGACTATTGAAACTCCAGTTTACTCTCGGAGGAGAATCCGGATGACTTCGATGCCACCGGATATTTCAAGGGGGTGTTGTTTCTTATTTCATTGGCCGCAGCAATGGCAAAGACTTTCGCGAGATTGGAAATTTCAAGAATCCTGGCAAGTTTTGAAGACGCGGAAATTACCGCCACATTGTCCTTCACCGCCTTGTTCTCTGTATCTTGCAGGAAGATTTTCTCACGCTCCAGAACGCTCATAAGCGCCGAGTTTTCAGTTACAAGGCGCTTTTCGGTGATAGCCACGACTTTGGGAGCGACATACCCCATGACAGCGACCCCAGCCAGCGCCAATAGAGTCGGTATCAGCACACCGCCGCCCGTACCTGCAATACCTGCAAAGAGCAGGAGAACTCCCCCCATGCCCACCAGACCCCCGTTTCCACCGGCCTTTATCGAGATTCTTTTCTTTCTCTCTGAAATTTCGGCGTCAACGTCCTTTTTTATCTTTTCCGCCTTGAGTATCTTCTCAACGGGATCCGTCTCGCGGTCGAGTCCCATCCGATCATCTATAGCCCGTATGCGCGCATCGGCCAGTTCAATTACACTGTCCGGTCCTTTCCTGCTCCATTTAAACATCGGCATCTCCTTAACTTCTTGAAAAATTCAGGGTGACAAGCCTTCGCGTACGGTCAATTTCGCCGCCGCATTCTTGTTTTCGTGCCATTCATTGGCGACGACAATGGCGAAGAGTTTTGCGATACGGGGATTATCAAAATAACCTTCCCGCATCTGACCCTTGGTCACCGCCACCATATTGTCTTTTACCAGCTTATATCCCATTTCGGACACGTTGTTTTTTTGATCCTCCAGTGTGTTCATAAGCTCACGGGCGTCCTGCACAAGGCGAGTTTTATAGGGCTCTCTGCGCATGGTTTTACTGTGGGCGGCATATACGCCGCAAAGAAACGAAGCTCCTAGCAATATAAACGGCAGCGTTCCGCTGGCCACGGTAAGGAAACCCGCAGCAAGCGTTACTAACCCAAATAAAACCGCCTTGTCCCCTTTGCCCTCGACGTTATCATCAATTTCCCGCTGTTTTTTTGCAATTCTGGCGTCAACGCCCTCTCCGATTTTTTCGAGTTTAAGAAGTTTCAGAACAGGATCTTTTTCGTCCGCATACTCTTCCATCTGCTTGTCAAACCATGAACGCACATTGGCCAGTTGCCTGACTTCTATCTTGGATTTATTGAACATGTCGGCATCTCCCCATTTTGAAGATTAACGCGAATAAAACTCGATAATCAGGTTTGGCTCCATCCGCACGGGGTACGGGACTTCCTCGAACTTCGGCGTGCGGACGAATTTGCCCTTGCCTGCTTTATGATCGACTTCAAGAAAGCCGGGGACTTCGCGATCCGTCGAGGTGGTGCCTTGGATATAAAGGGGCAGTTGAAGCGACTTTTCGCGGATCTCGACCGTGTCGCCGTCCTTCACCGAGAAGGAAGAAATGGTCACGCGCTTGCCGTTGACTTTCACATGGCCGTGGTTGACGAACTGACGTGCTGCAAAAACGGTCGGCACGAACTTCATGCGATAGATCACCGCGTCCAGACGGCGCTCCAGCAGCTCGACCAGGTTGTGGCCGGAGTCGCCGCGGCGGCGGATCGCTTCCTGATAATAGCGGTAGAAACGGCGTTCGCCGATGTTGGCGTAATAGCCGCGCAGCTTTTGCTTGGCCTGAAGCTGGGTGCCGTAGTCGGTCGGCTTCTTGCGGTTCTGGCCGTGCTGGCCAGGGCCGTATTCGCGTTTGTTGAAGGGCGACTTGGCACGCCCCCAAAGGTTGACGCCAAGGCGGCGGTCGATCTTGTGCTTGGCTTGCGGGCGTTTGGACATCGGATGTTCCTCATTTTTCTTTTTTTGTCCCGGTAGTTCAGACCAGGCTGGAATGACGGGGAATACGGGCATAGCCAGCCCCTCCCACTTTCCCGGGAATGGCGCGACTATAAGGGCTTTCCGGCGTTTGTCAACACGGAATTATGGCATCGCGTGTAAAAACAGGGGTCAAAAAAAACACCCCTCAAGGGTTCGAGGGGTGTTTTCTTAATCAGATTAGCCAATCAGAATTACATCTTCTTGACGGGATCTTTTGGTTTTTTCTTGTCGTTTTTCATGGTTGTCTCCTCTGTTTTAAGTTGGTTGACCTCCTGATGATATGCTCCGCTCGCGCCGGTGCAAGGAAAAAATAAATCCTCCTTGTTTTCAGCCCGACAAAGGCATGCCTTTGTCGGAGAATTCTTGTGCAACATGCGGATAAAAAAGGCTTTTTTACCAGAAATATATTCCGATAAAAAAACGGAAGCAGATTTCCATAAACAAATTTCCAGGGTGTTCAAACCATGAAGGGAATCAATGGATTACCTTCATGGCCATCGCCTGAACCCGTTAAAAGGCTTGGACAGGTGCAAGCGGGGTGTGATTCTCCGGCAGCTTGCGCGAAAAGCTGTTTTCGACTCTGTGTCCTCAACAACATTCTTTCTTGTGAGGGCTTGGGACAAAATAACAGCGTCAGTTTAACATTAAACATAAGGCAGAAATTCCTTATCCTACGTTTCTACCCTGCGGTGGATTCTTTATATTCCGATTCTGTTATTTTGTCCCAAGCCCTGAGTCTGCAACAAAGCAAGATTGACTCGAAGAACGCTATTCATGGGTTCAAAAATTTTCTTTCACAGGATAAATTTCGCGCCGGTCGATGCCGTGTTGACAAAAGAAGTCTGCGGGCAGTATGTTACCCTCGCAAAGTGCAGGCAGAACGTCGGTAAGCGACGATGGGAGGAACATGTTCCAGGTGCGGATTCACGGGCGCGGGGGGCAGGGGGTGGTCACCGCCGCCGAGATGCTTTCCATCGCCGCTTTCGAGGAAGGCCGCCATGCGCAGG
>JAZDGQ010000013.1:0-8420 GCA_043806835.1 Pseudomonadota bacterium
AACTGAGCAAAATTTTAGGCTGTAGTCACCAGACGGTATCGAATCTTAAGATGCGCGAAGTTCTTCCGCCTCCGGACAAGCATCCCAAGCTGAAAGGCAATAAAAACTTTTTTCGTATTTCTCAACTGCGTTCTCTCATCGAGGGAAAAACCGAAGACGAAATAATCCTTGCTTGGGGGCGGGAGCATCTCTCACCTGACATTGAGAATGTAGAGCAGGTGCGCTTCTGTGTTAAAAGTGCGTGGAAGTCTTTCGGCGTTGAAAGGAGCATCGTATGAAGAAGAAAAATAGGAAACCGTGGGAAGGGCGCACAGTTCATCTTATGTGGTGTGGCTCCGGCGATGGGGCGAAACAGCGTGTCGAAAATACTTTCGGGATATTCTGCAAGATGATCCCGGCGCAGGATGCAGCCGGGGTCAATGCAATCCTTCGCTGGATTAATGAAATGGGCGGTGACCCCCTGCGTTTTCGTAGCACCCTGCTGGAAATATTCTGGTGGGATTGTGGCATGATGTGCGCTTACAGGAACCTCATAGAAAAGGCATGGCAACAGGCCGGGGGGTACGGAGTAACAGAACATATGTGCGATAAGAAGCAACGGGGGATAAGGAAAGACTATGTGTGGAGCGGCTTTGTAGATGGCTGTGATTAGGTTTTCATATTTTCTGTTTGACGGCGGTGCCCCCGTCACCTAAAGTGTCCTTGGATCGTCTAAATATAGGCGGTCTGGGGTGTGATAACCCCTGATAAAGCGGATGGCATCACCGATTGATGCCGCTTCTCTCGACCTTTCACGGTCGGGGAGGCGGCGGTGGTGTGGCGTGTAATAACGCCATGCTGGATGTTCAGGCCTCGCGGCTAAAGACTGCCGCACCGTTCTTTATCACGGTTATCAACTCCCCTGCCACCAGAGAAATCTGGTGGTTTTCTTTTTTTTTCGAGGAGAGTGAGATGGCTGGATTTTTTGTGTGCCTGATAATCGCGCTTGTGATTTTCGCCGGGATGGGCATGAGTAAAAAACAAGATAAAATCGTCAAGGATGCTTTCAACGAAAATAAATTCACACTTCTTACTAAATACAAGCAAATGAAGTACACGGACGACTACGGTAATATAGTTACAGATGATTTTATTAACGAGTTGGATTATTTTGCTGAGACAACGATTGCGCCAAGGATACGGCGGGAGGTAGGTGGTGGATATGGCGCAATTGACGCTATGGCTGTTAGAAGCCAGCTAATAAGATTATTCAACAAGCTTTTGGACAGTAATTCCCCTCAATTATCAAGTCTGGAAAACGTCGAAACAGGCGAAGATTACGAGAAGTTTGTTGGCGACCTGATTGAGCCTTCCGGTTGGTCGGTTGTATACACGCCGAAAACAGGAGATCAGGGCGTGGACATTATCGCGCAAAAGAACGGTATCAAGGTAGCGGTGCAATGCAAGTTCTATCAGGGCTCCGTCCCCAATAGTGCTATTCAGGAGATATATAGCGGGGCACAGTTCTACGAAGCAGCGTGGGGGGTGCTGGTAACGTCAGGCATCCCTACCAAAAGCGCACGGCAGCTTGCGGAAAGCCTTGGCGTAATTTATTGCCACCACGATCAAGTGGTGAAGGAACTAAACCGCATCGTGCCCGAAGAGATGTGGGCAGCTTAAACTGTCGTCTAACAACCTAACAATGGAGAAGAAGATGAAAAAAGTATTTCCTCTATTTTTTGCTATCCTGCTATCGTCCTGTAACACAACAACAACAACAACAATGCCTTCCCCGACAGCCGTCGCCGATCAAAATGCTGCACTGGCTAAGGCGAACTACGGGCCTTACCCGGAAAATTACAATGGCCTTGTAGAGAACAGTATCAAAGAAAACCTCAAGGATGCAGATAGTGCTAAATTCAAATATTTGGGCAAGCCAATGAAGGGCTGGAAGGCTCTTCCTTCAGGGATTTTTTTCGGTTGGGATGTGTGCGTTGAGGTAAACGCAAAAAACGGATATGGGGGGTATGGCGGGTACAAGCCTTGGCACGTCGTAATGAGGGATGGGAAAGTTTTTAGCGTAACAAATAGCGCGTTAAGTGAAATAATCCCTGCGGCAGGAGTACCGTTAGACTGTCCTCGGTAAAACGAACCGTAAGGGTTCAAGTGGTTTGAAATAGTCTGGAAAACGAAAACTTGCCGCGCATTCGTCTTCAGGCTATATCCGGTGGGGGCGATTTTAGACCAGAAAAAGGTGGTACCCTTCACCACAGTTTTACTTCTGGCTGGGCTGGACAAATGCCGTGCAGTGTAACCCCGGCGTAACCCCAGCATATTTTTTGATTTAGGGCTGTATATCTAAGTCATTGATTTTAATGGTGCTGTTGGAGGGGATTGAACTCTCGACCTCCCCCTTACCAAGGGGGTGCTCTACCACTGAGCTACAACAGCATGTCCGCTGTAATGCGTAAGGTATCCTTTCTTTCTTGTCAACTGCGGAAACAGGCGGAATTCGCGCTCCTATTCCCTTTCCCCGCGCAAGGTGCCGAGGCCGTGTTCCTTGGCAAGGCTGCTGCGGCGTTCGGCGTAGCTGGGGGCGACCATCGGATAATCCGACGGCAGCCCCCATCTGGCGCGGTATTGATCCGGCGTCATGCCGTAGGCCGTTTTCAGATAACGCTTCAGCATTTTCATCTTCTTGCCGTCTTCGAGACAGACGATGTAATCCGGCATCACCGATTTTTTGATGGGCACCGCCGGCGTCAGCCGGCTGTCATGCGGATGGAGATTTTCGGACGACAGGTTGGCGAGGGAATCGTAAACAAGCTTCACCAGCGCCGGAAGTTCGGAGAGGGGCACCGGATTTCGGGATAAATAGGCCGCCACGATTTCGGACGTCGAAGAAATCAACTCAGGCCTCTGATCCACTCAATCCTCCACTGACTTCATGGTTTTAGAAATTTTTGCGGATACCGTCGTATCCGCCGCCCGCAGGTAATACGGCACCGGCCTGGCGAATATACCACCTTTTCTGAATTTTTGCATGGCCAGGCGGGCGACATCTTCGGCATTGGCTTCTTTATCCGTCAAAGCCGCATGAGGAAACAGGGGCCGGACCGCCGCGCCCGCATCTCCTGATATGCTTATTCTGCTGGCATCCGTCAGGTTATCACGGAACCGCCGGGAAAAAGACTCCGGCGTTTCGTTCCCGCAGGCGAGAAGGGGGCTGCCTTCCCCGTCCAGGACGGCGAAAAAAAGCTCGTCCCGCCAGGATTCGACGGCGACGATGTTGAGAACATCCATATCGTTCACAGCGAACATATCGAAGCTCGACATCCCGATCAGGGGTTTTTCCGCGGCGAGCGCGATTCCGCGCATGGCGGCCAGACCGACCCTTATCCCTGTGAAGCTGCCCGGCCCCGTCACCACCGCCAGCAGATCAAGCTCCGCGAAGCCGATGTCGTTTTTCTTCAGGGCGTCCTGAAGATGCTCCAGCAGCAGGTCTCCCTGATCCCGCGTTTCGGGCGTTTCAAAAATGTGCAATACTTTTTCATCCTCGACAAGCGCGAGGGAGAAGATACTGGTTGCCGTATTGACTGCAAGACATTTCATGCGAACTGGCAGACGTCCTCGAAATTAAGGCGCGGGTTGCGGGGATGAAGCTTTGTCTTGTCGCCGCCGCCGAGGTTGCAGAGGAAATTCACTTTCATGCGTCCATCCCCGAAAAATTCCAGATTGACCTTCTCTTTGTCAAACCCGGACATCGGCCCGCAGTCCAGCCCGCAGGCGCGCGCAGCGATAATGAAATAAGCTCCCTGCAGACTGCTGTCGCGCATGGCCGTTTCTCCGATCAGGGCATCGTTGCCGACAAACCAGGCCTTGGCATCGGTTTGAGGAAACAGCAATGGCAGATGTTCATAAAACTTCATGTCCTGCGCCAGGATTGCCGTAACGGGCGCGGCCATGGTTTTTTCGAGGTTTCCTGCTGCCAGAGCTGGCTTCAGGCGCTCTTTCCCCGCTTTCGTTTTGACAAAAACGATCCGCAGGGGGCAGCAATTGGCGCTGGTCGGCCCGAATTTCGCCAGATCGTAGACTTTTCTCAGCACATCGTCGCTGACCGGTTCCTTCAGCCAGCCGTTATGCGTCCTGGCCTCGGTGAAAATCTGCTTCATCGCCAGCGCTGTCAATGCATCGCCTGTCATGATACAATCCCCCCGGTGTCTCAATTGCTCAAAGTAATCGCAAGATGCTGAAACGCAAGTATACGCTTTTATACAGGACTATTGCAGCAGCGATTTTTGCATCGGCTTTGCTGCTTTCTTTTCCTGCGTCTGCTTCTGTCGGGGAGGATAAGGGAACAGCCGTCATATTTGTGTATCAGAGGGTCGGGGAAGGCACTGTCCCGAAAAGCAATATTTCCATAGAACAGTTCAGGGAGCATATCCAGGAATTGAAAAAGGGTGGTTATTCCGTTCTGCCCCTTCCGAAAATTATCGATGCCCTGAAAAACGGCGATGTCCTGCCTCCGAAAAGCATCGGCATCACCTTTGACGGCGCTTATCAGGCGACGCTTTCCAATGCGCTGCCGCTTCTTGAAGAGGCGAAGATCCCCTTCACCGTCTTCTTTGCGTCGGATATGACCGACAACGGAAATCCTGCCCACATGTCCTGGGAGCAGCTTGGCAAGCTTCGGAAAAACAAGCTGGTCAGCCTTGGAATCCTGCCCGCCGCCTATGAATACATGACGGACCTGACGGACGAGCAAAATGCCGCGATCATCAACCGCGCCGTTTCGCGCTATCGGGAGGTTCTGGGAGAGACTCCGGTTTTCTTCGCCTATCCTTACGGCGAATTCGACGACAGCATCAAGAAGACCCTCGCGGGCTATAAATTCAAGGCTGTTTTCGGGCAGCATTCCGGCGTCGTGTATGTTCATTCCGATTTTCTGGCGTTGCCGCGCTTTACCATGACGGATGATTACGGCGATCTCGACCGCTTTATGCTGACGGCCAACGCCCTGCCCCTGCCGGTGGAGGATGTCATCCCGGAAGATACGGCGTTCACCCGGAACCCGCCGATCATCGGCTTTACGGTCACGCCTGAAATCCGCAGCCTTTCCGGGCTCTCCTGCTTTGCATCTGGTCTTGGCAGGCTTTCTCTGACACGCATGGGCGGAAACCGGATTGAAATTCGTCCCAGTCAGCCCTTTGTTGATCGCCGCACCCGCGTCAACTGCACTCTGCCGGATGACGCGACGGTTCCGGGCGAGCCGCAGAGGTGGCGGTGGTTCGGGATGCTGCTGATCTCCCATGTCCTGAGTGAAGATACGGAAGAAAACGCCGACGGAGATGAAATGGAAATCTCGGAAGAACCCGAAAACCAGTAATAAACAGGAGACCGCCATGCCTTTTACCCTTCCCGAACTGCCCTACGACAAATCGGCGCTGGAGCCGTATATTTCCGCCAAAACTTTTGATTTCCACCACGGCAAGCACCACAAGGCTTATGTGGACAAAGCCAATGATCTGGTCAAGGGCACTCCTCTGGAGAACATGCCGCTTGAACAGGCGGTGATCGAGGCGCGCAGACAGGGGGTCGGCCCGCTGTTCAACAACATCGGCCAGATATACAACCACAATATGTTCTGGCTCAGCATGACCCCGGACGGCGGCGGCGGAGCGTCTCCGGCATTGATCGAAAAAATCTCCGGGGCCTTCGGCGACTTCGACTCTTTCAAGGCGCAATTCGTCAGCGCGGGCGTCAGCCAGTTCGGCAGCGGATGGGTGTGGCTGGTCTCGAACAGAGGCATGCTTGAGATCGTCAAGACCCCTAATGCCGAAACGCCTCTGACGGAAGGCAAGACGCCGCTGCTCGTCTGCGATGTGTGGGAGCATGCCTATTACCTCGACTACCAGAACCGCCGCGCCGACTTTTTGAAAGTTTTCGTCGAGAAACTCGCCAATTGGGGATACGCGCTGCGAAATTGCGAAGAGGCGGAGCGCAGGTTCGGCGTCTGCGGAAGTTCATGCGGCGAATGCAAGTGCGGGTGAGGGATCGGGATTTCAGGACGGCCGCCTGCTTACAACTCGTCCCGGCCGAAGGCGAGGACGGACGCAATATCGCTCCGGTCGGTCAGGATCATGACGAGCCGGTCGAAGCCGAGCGCCATGGCCGCGCTGTCCGGAAATCCTTCCCGCATCGCATCGAGGTAGGCCGCATCAAGCTCCACTTTTTCCTTCCCGTGCGTGCGGCGGCGCTCCAGCTGCCTTAGAAAGGCTTCCTGCTGGTGCGCCGGGCTTGTGATGGAGGGAAAGCCGTTGCTGAGTTCCACGCCGGCGACGATAAGCTCGCTGCGCTCGACGAAGCCGCCGGACTCGTTCTCTTTCGCCGAGGATGTCTGGAACACCGGCCAGTCCCGCAGGAAGACCGGGCGCTCGAAGCCGAGATGCCCCTGAATGTGGTCCATGAGCATCGAGAACAGGAGCGCGTCGTCCGCGCCATCCGCGCAGTGCATCGTGATATTCGCCGCCTGAACCGCTTTGGAAAAAGAGGCTGCGGAAAAATCAGGCAACGCCGCGCCGGTTACGCGCTTCACGGCTTCTTTCACCGTCATGCGGTCGAAAGGAGGGGTGACGTCGATTTTTTTCCCTTGACAAACAAGTTGCCCGGAACCGCCCAGCGCCTTATGCGCCCGCCAGAGAAATTGCTCCAGGTCCCGCTCGATGACCTCCAGCGTTTCCCCGACCCGCGCCCATTCCAGCATCGTGAATTCGGGGTTGCGGTAGCGTCCCTCTTCGCCGCGCCGGAAGTTCTGCGTCAGAGTGTAAATACGGTCGAAGCCGCCGATCTCCATGCGGTTGAGCTGGTACTCCGTCGATGTGACAAGGTAGCGCCCGTCGAGGGCGAAGGACTCGATCTCCGAATCCGGCGTCGTTCCGCGCACGAGCAGGGGCATGTCGATCTCGATGAAATTTTCGCCGTGCAGGTAATCGCGGACGGCGCGCTTGATGAGGTGGCGTTTCTGAAGCGCATCCATCCGCGTCCGCCCGCTTGCATCGGGCTTCCGCCAGCGGAGAGTGTCGCCGTTGATGATATCCGCCGCAGCATTCCCATTGGCTATTTTTTCAAGCGGCGCGAAGCGTGGAGAAAATACCGCCGTATATACGTCGCCGACGGCGGGAGGCTTGCCCGGCCATTCGACCTGATGCTGCGCGTCTTTCGCAATAACGACGGCGCGGCCTTTCTGAGGATCGGATTCAATCACGCGGACGATATGTTTTTCAGGCTTGTTCATTTGCTTTTCCTCTGCATCATGACGCGCAGGCACGCGGCGACGGAGCGCCCCAGCGCCGCGAGATTGTACCCGCCTTCCAGAACGGCGACAAGACGCCCGTTGCAGTGGCGCTCGGTGGCATCCAGAAGCATCGTCATCAGGGCGGCATAATCCTCCTCCGTCCAGCCCAGGCCGCCAAGCGGGTCGTCGCGGTGCGCGTCGAACCCGGCGGAGACGAAAATGATCTCGGGGGCGAAGGCATCGAGGCGGGGGATGATTTTTTCCAGCATCGCTTTTCTGACCGCGCCGCCGCCGCTGTGCGCGGGCAGGGGGATGTTGAGGATATTGTTGAAACGCCCCGTTTCGCTTGCCTTCCCGGTGAAGGGATAGAAAGGCGACTGATGGGTCGAGGCGTAGAAAATCCCCGGCTCGTCCCTGGCGATGTCTTGCGTGCCGTTGCCGTGGTGGACGTCGAAATCGACGACGGCGACGCGGGAAAGGTCGTGGCGTTTCAATGCCGCCAGCGCGCCGACGGCGACGTTGTTGAACAGGCAGAATCCGCCGCCGTTGTCGCGGTGCGCGTGATGCCCCGGCGGGCGCACGGCGCAAAAGGCGCTGGACGCTTCCCCCGAAAGGAGGGCGTCCACGGCGTCCAGCACGGCTCCCGCCGCATGCAGCGCCGCTTCCCCCGATTGCGGCGAGAGAGGGGTGTCGCCGTCGAGAAAATTGAGGCCGATCTCCGGCACAAGCGCCAGCGTTTCGCGGATATGTTTTTCGCCGTGGGCGAGCTTCAGGTCGTCGAGGGTGGCGCGCCGCGCGGTTTTTCTTTTGAGCTTTGAAAATTCTTTATCCGCCGCCAGCGCCGCCTCAATCGCCTCCAGCCGCTCCGGACATTCCGGATGCCCCGGATTCGGCAGGTGTTCGATACAAACGGGATGGGTGATAAAAAGTGTAGTCATTGGGGCTGTATGTGGCAATTGAATAATTCTCCTTTTTGTCATTCTGACCCCGCACTTGTTGCGGGGGAAGAATCTCATAAGCTTGGGTCCAAAACCCGCGTTTGTAACAAATTAAGAAATTATTACATAGCTTTTTCTTGTTTCTAAAATGAATTTCATACTGCTCATAATATGAACTGCTATAGGAAGTGCCATTGTATGAAATTGAA
>JAZDGQ010000014.1:0-4456 GCA_043806835.1 Pseudomonadota bacterium
CTTGTCGTTCTGGATGGGCTGGACCATGACTCCCTGCTTGCCGGCGGGCGGCACCAGACGCTCAAGCACTTGAATGGTTTTGTGAAGGATTTGGTAGGATGATGTTTCTACAGGGACTGACATGGCTTATTTTCCTCGGCTTTTCCCTCAGAAGGCTGATGACCTATCTGCATCTCTTCCAGCAGGAGGACTATGACCCGAAGCGCTTTTTGCTGTGGGTTTTCCAGACGCGCTCCTTCGACCGCAAGCTGTCTTTGTGCCTTGTCGTCGGCTGGCTGATATTCATACAGGGGTATCCCCTGATCGCGTGGGGGCTGACGGTGTTTCTTATGGCCGGCTTCATGCAGCAGGAAAAAGATCCGCGAAAAACCGCCAAAAAACCTTTGGTGCTGACAAAGCGCGCACGCCGCATCCTCTATACGGCGGTGGGCATCACCGGAGCCTCCACGGCGGCGTTGCTACTTCTGGGCGCATTCCCTCTCTGGGGATGGGTTCTGGCCGTCCAGGCGCTGCCCTGCCTTCTCGTCGCCGCTAACATCGCGCTTATGCCCTTCGAATGGCGCATCCAGCGCCGCTTCTGGAACGAGGCCCGCACCAGACTGCTGGCGGTCAACCCCACGGTGATCGGCATCACGGGATCTTTCGGCAAGACCTCCGTCAAGCACCTGCTCGGGCATGTCTTGAAAACCCACGCCCGCACATATTACGCCAAGGGCAGCATCAATTCCCCGATGGGAATCAGCCGCGCGATCCGCGAGGAAATGCAGCCCGACTGCCGCTTTTTCGTTTCCGAGATGGGGGCTTATCAAAGAGGCTCGATTGCGCGCGTCTGCGCCCTGACGCCGCCGAAACACGGCATTATCACCGCGCTGGGGGCGGCGCACTATGAACGTTTCAAAACTCTGGAGACTGTGGCGAAGGCCAAGTTCGAGATGGCCGAGACGGTCGTGAAGTCCGGCGGGAAAGTGGCGGTTCCCGAAAGCCTGCTGAACATCCCCTACGCCTCCGAATTCATCCAAAAACACCGCGCCTCGTTCTTGATTTGCGGCGCAAGCAAAGAAGCCGATGCGCGGATCGTCAGCCAGGAGCAGACGGTGAAAGGCACGCGCGTGACGGTGACATGGCAGGGAAACTCTCATGACCTGGAAGCTCCGCTCTGGGGCGCTCATCAGGCGCAGAACATCGCGCTGGTTTTCGCAATGGCCATGAACCTCGGCCTGTCTCCGGAACAGGTGACGATCTCCCTGAAAACAGCCCCGCAAACGAAACACAGGCAGGAAGTGAAGCCCCAGCCCGACGGCAGCATTTATATAGACGACGCCTACAAGTCCAACCCGGCGGGCTTCGCCAGCGCGCTGGATACGCTCGCCCTGCTCCGCCCCGAGGGCGGGCGGCGCATCCTCGTGACCCCCGGCATGATCGAGATGGGGGAAAAACATGACGAAGATCACGCCGCTCTCGGCCTCAAGGCCGCTTCATGCGTCGATATCGCGCTGGTGGTCGGGGCGGAACGCATCCCCACCTTCGTGGCCGCCCTCGCTCCCGTCCTCGGCGAAAACCTGCTGCGCTTCCCCGGCTTCTCCCAGGCCGCGGATTGGCTGAGAATAAACGTCAGACCCGGAGACATCGTTCTGCTGGAAAACGATCTCCTCGATCTGTACGAAAAAAAACTGTCGTTTTAGACGGGAGGAGCATCCTCTTCCCGTTGCCACGGCCCTTTGCCCGGTTGCGCCGCCGGGATCCCTCCCTGCCAGGGTTCGCGCGGCCCGCGCCGGAGGCTGACCTGCAATTGCGGAACCGGCGTATCTGTCATGCGCGAAATGGCCTGCACGCGATCCTCGATGGAAGGGTGCGTCGCGAAAATCCCCATGAAGTTCCGGCTGTTTTCGATGCACATCTGCTGAAGGTCGTCCGGCATCCCCGTTACCTTGTCATTGCCCGATATGCGCAGGAGCGCCCGCATCATGCCCTCCGGATTTTTGGTCAGTTCGACGGAACCCGCGTCGGCCAGAAATTCGCGCTTCCTTGAAACCGCAAAGCGGATAAGGATCGCGAAAAAATAGCCGATGGCGAGAATGGCCAGCGCGATCAGCATCGTCACCAGCGCGCCGCTGCCGTTCCTGCCGCCGCTGCTGCTGCGGCGAGCGTAATTATTCGGCCTCCGTCCGTGGATCAGCGAACGGAAAGCCGTTTCGGCGAAAAAACCGATCATGCCGACGAAAATGACGGAAATGACGAGGAGCCGCACGTCGCGATTCATGATATGCGTCAGTTCATGCGCGATCACTGCCTCGAGTTCGTCGTCGCCGAGGCGGTCGATCAACCCGCGCGTCAGGACAATCGTGTAGGTCCTGTCGCCAATGCCAGAGGCGAAGGCGTTGAGCGCGGGGCTGTCGATGATCTCGAACTTCGGCATCGGAACCCCGCGCGAGATGCAGAGATTCTCCAGCATGTTGTAGATCTGCGGCAGCTGCTGGCGGGTGACAGGCTGCGCTCCGCTGACCGCCCGCATCATGCTCCCGTGAAAGAACCACGCGATCAGGAACCAGACCGCCACGGCGCCGACCACGATGTGCCCGTAGCGAAGGATTCCATCCAGCCCCGCCTGCCACGCATGCTCCCAGTTGAAGTCATGAGCGGGATAACCGCCGGAAGAGGGGGTCCCCTGAAAAGCGGCGTCCATCGCCCCGAAAAAACCGCCCGTCATCAGAATCAGCAGCAGGGGAAAGCCCATAAGCAGCAATACGGACTTGATCTGGTTGTTCATGATATGCGTCGTCAGGCCGACCGCCATCATCGCCATGCGTGCGCTCCCTTAGAATCCCGTCATCTGAAATCCACCTTCGGCACGGTTTTGACCGCCAGCGCCTCGCCTGAATCAAGTTCGAAGAATATCTCCTCCCTGAAACCGAACAGTCGGGCGATCAGAACCGCCGGGAACTGCTGGATGGAAGTGTTGTATTCGTTCGTCGCGTTGTTGAAGAAGCGGCGCGCGGCGGCGATCTTGTTCTCGATGTCCGAAAGCTCCGTTTGCAATTTCTGGAAGCTGCCGTCGGCTTTCAGTTGCGGATAGTTTTCGGCGACGGCCATCAGGTTCATCATCGCGGCGCCCAGCATCCCTTCTGCCTGTGCGCGATCCCCGATGGAGCCGCCGCGCATGGCGGAGGCGCGCGCCTCGGTGACCTTCTCGAAGACCCCTTTTTCATGGGCGGCGTACCCCCTGACCGTCTCGATCAGGTTGGGAACGAGGTCATGCCGCAGTTTCAGCTGCACGTCGATGTCGGAAAAGGCGTTCTTGCGGCGCTGCACCAGCGCCACGATGCGATTGTAAAGAGCCACCAGCAGAAGAACAATAGCCGCCGGTACCGCCCAGAAAATCCAATTGTTCATAATTCTTTCTCCTTTGAAAAAATCATTGTAGCAGTTTGCTATAGTCAGTTGAAGAATTATTAATCAGTCCATAAATATATAGACATTTTTCTTGACACGGGGGATCAGCCGTGATTTGATGGGGTCATGAAGAAGAATGACGCCCGCAAGCTGGATCACAAGACGCTGGAAGAGATGCGGGAGCGCGTGGTGCGGCGCGTGCAGGGCGGGGAAAGTCCCGAAGTGATTGCAAAAGTTCTGGGGCTGAACCGCTCGACGGTGTACGGCTGGCTGTCGCAATACCGGCGGGGCGGCTGGGGCGCATTGAAGGCGAAGCCGGTGCCGGGTCGTCCGTCGAAGCTGAACGGAAAACAGATGCAATGGATTTACGACACCGTCACGCAGAAGAATCCGCTGCAGATGAAGTTTGAGTTCGCCTTGTGGACGCGCGAAATGATTGCAACACTGATCAAGGAAAAATACGGCATCCGCCTGGCGAAAAATTCCGTCGGTCGCCTGCTCGCGCAACTCGGCATCACCTGCCAGAAACCCTTGCATCGCGCCTTCGAAAAAGACGAAGCCCTGGTGCGAAAATGGCTGAAGACGGAATATCCGAAGATCAAGAAAATGGCGCAAATACAGGGCGCGGACATCTATTTCGGCGACGCGGCGCACATCCGCTCCGATCATCACGCTGGACGGACGTGGGGGGCGGAGGGGAAAACGCCTGTCGTAGAAACGACTGGCGCGCGTCATGCCGTCAGCCTGATTTCGGCGGTCACGTCGAAGGGGCACATGCGCTTCATGATCAAGGAAAAGGGCGGCGTCAATGCGGATGTCTTCATCGCGTTTTTAAAACGATTGCTTGTCGGCGCGGAATGCCCGATCTTCCTGATCGTCGATCGCGGCCCCGCGCATCGCGCGAAAAAGACACGGGCGTTCGTCGAGACCCTCGGTGGAAAACTGAAACTGTTTTATCTCCCGCCGTATTCGCCGGATCGCAATCCGGACGAACTGGTGTGGAAGCATCTGAAAGCCGACACCGTCGGACGCATGATCGTGACCGGCAAAGCGGACTTCAAGAGCA
>JAZDGQ010000015.1:0-11018 GCA_043806835.1 Pseudomonadota bacterium
GCGCTGGCGCAACCCGCGCCATACCCGCACGATCATTATCAAAAACGTCGCAGGCCTCGCCAACTGGGCCGCTGCCTGATGATTTATCCGGCAATAACAAGGCTTTGCTTCGATCCAAAGGCTACTGAGCAATGACTCTATTTTGACATCCCCGACAAGTGAGCGTAAGCTATATACATAGTGCACTCTTGAAAGTTTTAGGGAATGGCGGCGGGTGCGGAAGCAAAGCAGAAGGAAATCGCAAGTGGAAAAAAAGATAATTGACAAAGGAACGTTGGGAGAAGCCTTGAAAAGGGTGGGGGAAGCATCACTTCCAGCTATGAACACAGCTGACCGGAGGGAACTTTCGGAGATTCCTATGGTGAATGCTATTGGAAATGTCGTTTCCGCCGCCAAGGCCGCCGATGCAATGGGATTCGGTGGTTCAGACAGGGTGACCGTTCCGGGGCTCTCGATTCCGGAGAAGAAAGTTAAACCTGAAATTGATTCATTAAAAGATGTCAAAAAACCTTTTCACAATGCCCCCAAGCCTCCGGGAAAGCCGCCGACGAGCTTCTACGCATAATCTCACGTCAGGGCGATAGTATCGCTTTCACTCAGGATCAAGCGGGCAGTATCTGTGTACTGCCCGTTTTCCTTGTGGATCACCATGCCGGATTTCAGGATCAGAGGGGCGTAGCGTTCCTTGCGCGCCTGAACGAGGATTCTCTTGGCGTCTTCCCCCGCATGCGGCCAGAGGGGATAAATCACCAGACTGCCGAACCAGCGCTTTTTTTCCAGAGCGCCGATCACGTCGTCCATCCGGTCCGCCCGATGAATCATCGTCAGGGTGCCGCCCTGTTTTAGTTTCCGGTGGGCATATCTGACCCAGTCCTCCAGAGTTGCGCCAGAGGCATTTTCACCGTGGGAGGCAGCTTTTATTTTTTCGGGAGAAGGGGTGTGCGCCCCGCCCTCCAGATAAGGCGGGTTCATAGTAACAACATTGAAGGCATTGTCCGGAATGGCTTTTTCCGTCAGAATATCGCCATGGAAAAAGTTGCACCGTTCCGCGACACCGTTTAAATCGGCGTTTTCGCAGGCGAGGTCGATCAGATCAGACTGAATATCTATTCCTGTCAATGAGATATTTTTATTTCTTGATAAAACGCATAAACCAACAGAGCCGACGCCGCACCCGGCATCCAGCACTTTATGCCTGTCTTTGACGGGAACCGCCGCTGCCAGAAATACGCTGTCAATCGAGGCATGAAACCCTGTCTTTGGTTGCAGCAGTTTGACGCGCCCGGCCAGCAAGGTTGTTTCCATGATTTCGAAGGGATAGTCATCATCATCGGAAGGCGCTAGATCCAGGCCGTATTCTTTCAATATTTCGCAGGCATCTTCATATTCCTCGTCCAATACCATAAACCTGCAAGGGGAGAAACCTCCCAACAGGCCGCCTCCAATGGCGTTGGTATATTCATCAAACGGAAATAATTGCAGGCCTGCCGCTTTGAAAACAGAGGTCAGCATGGCTATCTCCGCAAGGTCTGTGCTTCTGAAAATTTCCCTCATTATCTGCTGCTCAATATCCTGTTTTTTGCTATAACAGCGGTATGAAATTATCTGTCTCCAGCAAAGCACAACCGGACGTCCTTGGAAACCCCCTGGACAAGCTGACCGCTCACCTGAAAAACGACCTTTCGGCTGTGAACGGGCTGATTCTGGAGAGGATGCAATCTGAAATTCCGATGATCCCGCAACTGGCGGGGCACCTGATCGCGGCGGGCGGCAAGCGCATCCGCCCCCTCCTGACGCTGGCTTCGGCGGCGCTCTTCGGGTACAAAGGCACGCGGCAGCACAAGCTCTCCGCCTGCGTCGAATTCATCCATACCGCCACGCTGCTGCACGACGACGTGGTGGACGACAGCGCCCAGCGGCGGGGCAGGTCTTCCGCCAACGCGCTGTTCGGAAACGAAGCCGCCGTTCTGGTGGGGGATTTCCTGTTCAGCCGTTCGTTCCAGCTGATGGTCGAGGACGGGTCGCTGGACGTGCTGCGCATCCTTTCCACGGCCTCCGCCGTGATCGCCGAGGGTGAGGTGCTGCAACTCTCCACCGCCAATGATCTTGAAACGACCGAAGCGCAGTATCTGAGGGTTGTCCGCTCCAAGACGGCCGAGCTTTTCGCGGCGGCCTGCGAAGTCGGTGCCGTTGTCGCCGGGGGGTCTCCTTCGGAATGCATGGCCATGCGCGATTACGGCATGAATCTGGGAATCGCCTTCCAGATTTCGGACGATATTCTGGATTATTCCTCCTCCGGAACGCGCCTCGGAAAATCCGTCGGGGACGACTTCAAGGAAGGCAAAATGACCCTTCCCGTCATCCGGGCGGTCGCCAAAGCCGATGCCGCCGAAAGGCGTTTCTGGAACCGCTGCATGACCGATCTCCGGCAAGAAGACGGGGATTTTCAGGAAGCGCTCGCGCTCCTCCGGAAGCATGACGCCCTGAACAGCTCCCTGAGCGAGGCCGGACGCTATGCGGAACTGGGGAAAAAGGCGCTTGCGGGCGTGCCGGACCATCCCTTGCGCGGACATTTTGGCGGCCTTATCGTTTTCGCGGTTGAACGGGATTACTGAATTTCGGTTGACGCCCAGACTCGCGTATGATTCCATCAGGATATGAAGGCTGCATCCAAAAATAACCGTAATCTTGTCTCGCAACTGCTGGCGACGCTGTTCAGCTTCGGAGTGTTCATGTACTTCGGTTTTCACCTGATGCACGGGGACAGGGGATATTTTGCGCTGCGGGGAGTGGATCAGAAACTCGTCGCCGCCCGGGAAAAATACAGCCATTTGCTGGCTGAGCGCGAGGCGCTTGAAAACCGCGTGAAGCTGCTGCGTCCGGGGAGCCTCGATCCGGACATGCTGGATGAACGGGTGCGGGTCGTTCTGGGGTTCGCTGATCCTGGCGAGCGGGTTCTACTGGACAGACCGGAGACGGCAACTGCAAACCCTTTCACCCCATAGAGGTGCCCCAGAGAAAAATTCCGGTTTTCGTCGGAATGATGGCGAGCCCGCTTCACACCGCGCAGCAGGAGTCCTTGCAGCAGGACTTTCTGCATTCGATCTTGTTCGGCTCAAAAGCCTTGTCGAGAGGCGTTTTTGCGATATGGTTGACATAGTTCGTAATCAACTTGACGGACAGGCTCAAAATCACTTCCAGTGCCTGAGCCTTCGTGTAGCCTGCCTCATAGAAGGCAGAGAGGTCTTCTTCTTCCGCCCATCCCATCTTCTTCAGCATGGTTCTGGAGAAAGTCCGCAGCGCTTCCAGTTTCAGGTCTTTCAGGGGTGTGTCATTGCGGAGGCACCCCAGCACATCGCGGGAGACGCCGCCTTTCTCCGCCATTGTCGTATGCGCGGCAAGGCAATAGGCGCAATTATTCATAGAGCTGACCGTCATCTGCACGACCTGAACCTCCGTCGGCGAAAAACTGCCCAGAGAGAAAGCGGCTGCGGAAAGTTCGCTAAAGCCTTTCAGGAGGGCGGGAGATTCCGCCATTTCAGCGATCACATTCGGGACAAAACCGAACTTGCCTCCTATATTTTTCAGAATTTCCCTGGATTTTTCCGGAGCGGTTTCAACAGTGTGAATTGTAAACGCAGACATATCATTCTCCTCCGTAACAGTTGTTAAAGGATCAAAAATCATGGATACTGATTGGCGGGGGCTATAAATTCGGGGATCGATGCTCAAAGAGATGATAACGCGTTTTCTGTTTTCCGGCAAGCCTTGCAGGCGGATGCGGTGTTCTTGACGGAAATTGATCATTCTTTGTCTGATCGGGGGTGAAATATGCGCGCTTTTGGAATCGCATTACTTTCAGTGTTCTGCGTCTTTGTTTTTTTGACGGCGGCGCAGGCGTTTGCGCTGCCTGCGGCGGATATTGGCCTGCTGAAACCGCAGGGCAGGTGGAATGTCGGCATTGTCAAGGCGCAGGGCGCGGCGTATTGCGTGATGACGAACAGGTTTGACGGGGAAGTCACGCTGGCCTTCGCCCGCAGTCCGGAGGGCTACGGTTCGATTGCGGTGGATTTTCAGGGAAGTTTTTTCAGGCCGGGAACGGAATACGAAGTCGTTTTGCAGGCGGATGACGCAAAGGCGCGCACATTTGCCGGACGTGCCGACGGCGGGCGCTCGGTCATCGTGCAGATCGGCCTGGACGACGGTTTTTACCTGTCCCTGAAGGGGGACGGGAATCTGAGGATCGGATTGCCGGAGATGGACATGACGTTCGCGCTCCGTGAATTTTCCTCCTCCTACATCTCTCTGCTGGACTGCGCCGGCAAGCTCCGGCATCAGGGACTCCGGACGGCGGCCATGCCGGTGCCTCCCGTTGAAAAGGCTTCCCTGGAGCCGGTAGAGGAGGGGGTGCGCTCGAAAACGGACACGGGAAAAATGGCCGAGCTCGGACGGCGGCAGCAGACCCTGATGCGACAGCTGATGCAGCAGGGAAAGACATCTGTCCTGCTCGAGGAGCAAAGGCGGGCCGTTCCGGCGGCGGCGAAGGAGGGCTTGCGCGAGCGTGAACTCGTTTCCCGCGCCGACCGGCTCCGGAAAGACCGCGAAGACTTGCAGTCGCAACTGGCGGCCGTCCGCAAATCCATTCAGGAGAACGCCTCCGCCTCCCCGGAAAACAAATCCCTCAGAGCCGAGCTGATCGCAAAACGGGAGCAACTGGGCAGGATGGGGAAAGCGCCGGTCGCCGCCGACAGTATCCCGTCCGCGAAAAAGCCGGAGCCGGAGAGGAAAGAGTCCGTCTCCCGGATCGACATAAACGACATCATCTGGGACGATGAGGCGCGGCCACAGGACGCGGCGGCGATCAGTCCCCGCGAAAAGGAACTTTCCCGGAGCATTTTCACGCTGCAAAAGGAACGCGACGCCTTGCGGGCGCAGCTTGAAATGGTGCGGCAGTTCGCGGAGGAGAGCAAATCCGTCGCCGGGGAAAATAACGAGCTCAGGACGGAGATCGCCGGCCTCCAGTCGGAGATCGCCGCCCTGAAATCCGCGCAGGCTTCGGTTGTCGAGAGCCTGCAGGGGAGGCTCGGTCAGGCGCAGCAGCAGATATCCGGCCTTGCAAGACAGTTGACGTTCATGGGCCAGCAAAAAGAGCAACTGGCTCTGGAGCTGGAGGATCGGGACAAACAGGCCGGGATTTTGCAGGCCGCGCTTGGCGCGAAGGACCGGGAATTGCTGGCGGCTGAAATATCCTCCATGGAGAAAGACCGGCAGTTTTCTTCCATCCGGGCGGAACTCGTCGGGCTGAAATCCGAACGCGACGAGAGTATCTGGAATCTTCGGATGCAGACGGGCGGCGGAAGGCCGGGGGGACAGGGTGTTCCGCAGGTGCAGCCCATGATTCAGGCGGTGTCCCTGAAGGGGGAGCCGTCGCTGAGATTCAATATTCCGTCGTCCGTGAAAGAAGGTTCTTACAGGCCTTCGGAAGATGTGGCGACTATTGTTGTGCAATAAGGTGAAGCAAGATGGCGATATTTCGGCGGTATTTTTCCGGTTCCTGCGCGGTGGCGGCTGTTTTGTGCTTTTTCGCGCAGATGGCGTCCGCCGCTGAAGGCAATGCGCCTGTGTCAGGGTGGACGGTGGGGCGCATCTCCGCGAAAAGCGAAGGCGGCGTCAGCTACTGTTCCATGAAAAATTCTTACCGGAACGGGCAGATGCTGGTCTTCGCCCGCGACGGAAGCGGAGCCAATTCCATCGGTCTGGATTTCCGGAAGGATTCGCTTGAAGTCGGACGTCAGTACGGCGTGACGATCCGCGCCGGAGCGGTGACGCGCCAGGTGACCGCGCTTGCAGCCACCCGGCAGGTCATGATCATGCAGATGGGCATTGATAACGCCTTTTACGGCGTCCTCGGGAGCAAGGGCAGCCTCTCCTTCGGCGTGGGAAGCGACAGGCATGTCTTCAGCCTCGATGCCTCTGCGAAGGCTTTGAAAGCGCTGGGTGATTGCGCGGAGGGTCTCAAGTCCGGCTCCGAATTCGCGCAGGTTACCGTTCCACCCGGAAAAGGGAACGATGGCGGCTCGGAGTCCGATGGGATGGCCGTCGAAACAGCGACTTCTCCCGCGCCGCGTATTCATAAAACGGTTTCCAGGATCAAGGAGGATTCCATTGAATCCGTCCCGGGTCTGCCGACTCTGGCGGTGAACGAGAGCCTCAGGGAGGATATCGGGAAGCTCCGGATCGAAAACAGGAAGCTGGCTCTTGAAAACCAGAAAATACAGGGGAAACTTCTGGAGCGGGAAAATACGGCGGTCAAGGCCAGGGAGGAGGCGGTCAGGCAGGAAAGGCTGAACGCCGAGCTGGAGCAGCTTAAGGCTGAAAACCGGAGATTGGCGCGCGAGTTTCGCGCCGGGCAGGAGGGGCTCAGAGCGGAAGCGCTTCGCCAGAAGGCCGAGAATGAAAGGCTGGCGCGTGAAAAGGCCATACAGGACGAAATCAGCGAGGAAGCGCTTCGCCTGAAAGCTGAGAATGAAAGGCTGGCGCGTGAAAAGGCCGTACAGGACGAAATCAGCGCGGAAATGCTCCGCCTGAAAACCGAGGAGAACGGGAGGCTGGAGGAACAGATGTACCTTGCCGGTGCTCCTGAAAAGATCGGGATCGAAAGCAGTTTGAAGACGCTGCTGGTGAAAGCCCGCGTGGCGCCCGATGAGAGGATAAGAAGCGATGACAGTCTTCCCGCGGGCGCTTACCGGTGGGAGGTTGATGATGTTTTCGGCTCCGCGCAGGATTTGCCCTGGGTTTCCGGCAAAAGCTTCAGCGAGATGGCGAAGGAGTACATCAGGCAGGCGGCATCCCGGTGCAGGGGCGACTTTGCGGAGAAGACGGGCGAGGTCAGAAAGGCGGGAAGAATGGATGTCCTTGAATCTGAGATAGCCTGTCTGGACGGACAGGATGACGCTGCCGCCGCGATTCTTTTCGTGATGGATCAGGGCAGGCTCAGCGTCGTCATGCAGGAAGGCACGGTCGATCAGATGACTGCGGCCCTGTCAAAAAGGGATTCAATGGTGTCGGCGGCCTCCGGCATCGATTGACAATGCGCGGAACAACAGGAGCCACGCCTTCTTCATTTTGGCAGACTGCCGGAGACTATCGGGGAAGTTACATCCGGTCGGCGAAATTGACCGTCTTCATCAGCGCGTCGAGGCTGGTCAGCCCTTCGTACACTTTTAAAATTCCGTCCTCCCTCATGCCCTTGAAGCCGTTTTTGCGGGCGACTTTTTTCAGTTCGGATTTATCTCCGCCGGCAGTGATGACAGCCTCGATCTCCTCATCCATATACAATATCTCATGGATGCCGAGGCGCCCCTTGTATCCGCTGTTGTTGCACTCCTTGCATCCGGCACCCTTGTAAAGCGTCGGAGGGGACTTGGGATCGGCGTTCAGGAGCTTGCATTCCTCCGGCGACGCCTTGTAGGACACTTTGCATTTCAGGCAAATCCTCCTCACAAGCCTTTGCGCGAAGCAGGCGATGATGGCTCCCGCCATCATTCCGGGTTGCAGCCCGAGATCTATCAGGCGCGGAATCGCCCCGAAACTGTCGTTGGTATGGAGAGACGTGAAAACCTGGTGACCCGTCATTGCGGCCTTCAGGGCCTGTTCCGCCGTCACTTCGTCCCGCACTTCGCCGATGAAGATGATGTCCGGGTCCTGACGCAGGAGCGCCTTGACGCCTTCGCCGAAAGTAAAGCCCGCCCCGTCCCGCACGCTCGACTGCCGGATGAGTCCCAGCGAATATTCCACCGGATCCTCGAGGGTCATGATATTCACGTCCGGCGTATTGATGGTGTTGAGCATGGAATAGAGGGTCGTGGTCTTCCCGCTCCCCGTGGGGCCTGTGATGATGATGATGCCTTCCGGCCTGGCGAGGCATTTCTGGATCAGGCGTATGTTGTGTTCGCTGAAGTTCAGCTTTTCGAGCGGCACGATGCTCGCGTTTTTGTCCAGCACGCGCAGCACGATATTTTCGCCATGCACCGTCGGAAGCGCGGAGACTCTGAAGTCGGCCTCGCGCCCCCCCATGTTCATGCTGAAACGACCGTCCTGCGGCGTCAGCTTGTCGGCGATGTTCATCTGCGACATGATCTTGAGCCTCTGGCACACCCCGTTCCAGTACTCGCGGTGGAGCGTATGCGTGGTGATGAGGTCTCCGTCGACGCGGTACCTGACGCGCACGAAATTCTCTTCCGGCTCGAAGTGAAGGTCGGAGGCTCCCATCTTGACCGCCTCGAACACCATCGCGTTGACGAGCCGCACGATCGGATGGCTGTAAGCCTCCTCTTCCGAGAGATTGTCGATATTCTTTTTCGCCGCCGCCCTGTCGCCGGAAATCTCCTTCAGGATGGCGTCGATGGATGTCGACACCCCGTAGGCCTTGTGAATGGCGTTCGCGATAATGGCGGGGGAGCAGATCTTCAGGTCGAGGCTGAACCCGCGCGGCAAAACCTGCTTCAGCTTGTCCAGGGCGACCACATCATAAGGATCCGCCATCGCCACGCTGAGTTCGTTCTTTTCGGAGGAAATGGATATGGGCAGCATCTGGTGCTTGAGAGCGTCTTTCTTGATGATGAGTTCCAGAGCTTCGGGATCCAGTATCGTATTTTTCGGATCGAACTGCTGATAGCCGGTCGATTCCGCCAGAAAAGTCGTCAGGACATTAACGTCGAGAAAGCCGAGTTCGACGAGCGTCTCGCCGAGCATCTTTCTGTTTTTCTGCTTTTCATGAAGAGCGACGTTGAGCTGATCCACCGTGACCAGCCCCTGCTCCACCAGACGCTCGCCGATACGCATTCCCTTTTGCTCCGGCGCGTTTGCCGGGGCATTCTCTAAAAGAATTTTTTGCGTAGGCTCATTTGTCATTATCGATAAACCACTGTTCCCCATTAAATTTCCCCATTCTCAGGATGCCACAGAAAAGTTAATAAATACAAAGTTAAACGGGCAGTTCAGTTCAGATAATGAATACGATTTCTGATTATGAAATAAACAGCTAAACCGCTTTCTGTTGGTAGGCAAGATAGATATCCAGAATCGGACCCTTCCTGAAAAGTGCTTCCTTTGCGGGAAGGTCTGACAGGACAGCGCCTCCCTCCAGATAAACGATCCGGTCGAATCCCGGCAGCAGGTTCAGCCTGTGCAGCGTAGCCACGATCGTCTTTCCTTCAAAACGAGCGAATATGTTCTCGAATATTTTTTCCTCCGTCGGCAGATCGATGCTGCTGGTCGGCTCGTCCAGAAGCACGATGTCCGACTGCCCCGCCGCGAATATCCCCCGCGCCAGCGCCAGCCTCTGTTTCTGGCCGACGGACAGGTTGACGCCTTTCTCGCGGATATCCGTGTCCAGCCCCCTCGGCATCTGCTCCAGCACGGAGGTGAATTCCGCAAGCCGGATCGCCTGATAAACCTGCTCGTCGGGGACGTCAAGATCGAAGCTGACATTGAAGCGTATCGTATTCTCGAAAATTTCCGGGTCCTGCGGGATCAGGGTGGTCACCTCCGAAAGGGCGTTGAAAGGCACCGGCTGCCCATCGATGTATAATTCCCCACTCTCCGGCTCGTGCAGGGCGCGCAGGAGGGAAAGCAGGGTGCTTTTTCCTCCGCCGCTGCCGCCGATGAGTGCAATACGCTCCCCCCGCCGGAGGGGAAGATGGATGTCGCTCAGAACAGGTTTGGGACTTCCGTCATCGGCGCGGTAATTGAAGTAAAGGTGGCGGATATCCAGTTGCTTCCAGCCCGGCTGTGGTGCGATAACGCCACGCCCTGCCAGCCCGGCGTGCTCCTCCAGAAAATTTTTGGCGGCGGAAAGATTCGTCAAGCCCCGGATCCAGTCCTCGTGTATTCCGAGAAAGTTGAATCCCTGATACCCGATTTTCTCCTGATACAGATAGACGGTCACCAGAGAGCCCGCCGCCACCACCGTGTTCAGATCGATCTGAGCCTTGATATATCCCAGCAGGATGACGGTCATCATCAGGATATTGAGCATCGTATAGACGAAATAGCGTCCCTCGTTCAGCTTGATCTGCTTCATCCACGGTGACATGGAAAGAGCGAGTCTGGAACGAAGCGTGCGCTCCGACAATTTTTGCACCCGCAAGATGATAATGCTCGCCATGTTGCTCACAAAATCGTAAAAAGTTGCGCTGGCCTGATGGGCAACCTCGTTGCTCTCATGCAGGGCGGCGATCATGCGCTTGTTCATCGCGACAATGATGCACATCGAAAAGACAAATCCGGCAAGGCTCGCCAGCCCGATAATCGGGTTGAACCAGAGCAGGACAATGATCGATCCCGTCAGAAGGCCGAGATTCTGAAAGCTGGTGAAACCATTTTGCACAAAATCCTGCAACCCGTTCGCGGCTGTCTGGATGCGGTTGATGGTCGATCCGGAATGATGGTCCTGATGCCAGTTCAGGGGCATTTCCATCAGGCGGGCATAGCACTGCGTCGTATAGGCAATGTATATGTTTTTCGCAGCTTTCCTTTCGATGATGCGAGCCGGCCCGTGGAAAACCCAGAACCCGACTTCCGCCAGAACGATTGCCCCCAGCAGCATCGCGGCGTCATGGAAAAGGGCAGTGCCCCCTGTCTGCAGCGTATTGACCAGTCTGCCGAGAATATAAGGCTGTACCAGGCTCATCGCGACCGCAACGACGTACATCAGGTGGTAGAGGATGATGCTCCGGCGCTCCCCGCTCCCCGCATAAACCCATGCCTCTTTCCACAGAAGGAAGTAGGAGAAACGCCAGAAGGCGTACGGTCGTGACGTTAAAGAGGTCAAGGGTATCCCCGGAAACAGCCGTTGCAGCAAGTCGCATGGTATTAGGGTCAGGAAGGCCGGTCAACCCGCCATCTTCTTCACGATGCCGGTGGTGCTGTGGCCTTCTTCCATCCCGGCGCGGACGATTTTTCCGCCATACGACATGACGATGTCATAACCGACGACTTCCTCCAGCTTGTACTGG
>JAZDGQ010000016.1:0-2719 GCA_043806835.1 Pseudomonadota bacterium
CCCCGCGCTTCTTCGCTTGGATCGTGTCAGGGCAAGCCAACATGATTACTCCAACCCGGGGCACCTTACCCACCACGGCCAACATCATGAAAGGCATGGGTGTGGAGATGTCATGGAAATAATGGCGGGCAGGGATTCAGAAGAGGCCCTCTTCCCTGATGCCGTAGCGCTCTTCCATCAACCGGGCCGATTCAAGATCTATAAATGGATCATATGGCTGCAGGACAGATTGCTTTACCGGACACGAAATACCGTTGGCAGGTTGTGCGTAACATCTGTCGGTGGCACGGGCAGCGATCTTGAACGACTCGCTTCCAAAGATCATCCGTTGCGAAATCGTCTTCATGGCCTTAACCTCCATCAATCGTTTAGCTTAAAACGATCCTTTAAAGAATCCACCTTTCATTACTTCTCGCAAAAACGATGCCATCCGGCCATGCCGGAACGATAGACACATCTTGCTGTATTCTTTATTGTTATTGGGTATCGAGTCAGAAGGGGCTTTACAAGAAAATGCACAATATTGTACCTACATTCAATAGCGGTACAAAATCGTCCGGATGACCTTGCACAGTGGGGGAATAATGGTCCTTAAATCGCCATTCAAAAGATGTTTTAAGCGCCAATGGAAAGATTTTGAACGTAACAGATTATAACTCGCAATCATTAATGCTGTTTTTTCGATAATCATAATATTGATGAGCCGTGCTGAGAGGGGCTTGCGGAAACGTGGGAAGATAAAAACCGAAAGAATACAAAGCCCCCTGATCGGCATCAGGGGGCTTGCTTTATTCGTTCTTCACAAAAACTGAGTAGCACAAAAAAATGGCAAGGGCAGGACTCCGCCTACCTTTCTTATACATAGGTTTGGCGGACGCATTTAAAGCCCTTACCCAGCTCGCAGCGCACACAGATTCCGGAAAAATCGTCCGCCGCCGCTAACTGGGAGTCGCAATTTCCGCACAGACGCCCCTCTCCGGCCTTCATCGAACCGCCGCACGGCGTTACGGACATGGGGCAGTATTCGGTGCAGAACCCGCATTTTTTGCAGAAGTCGCGGCGGAACCCAAGGGCAAATTCCACATGGCGGTTCTTGCCGCGGCCCACGAAGCCGATGGCGTTGGCCTTGCTGTATTCAGAGCAGTAGCGGACGCAGCGACCGCATTGAACACAGTCGTCATTCCGGAAGGGGTACCGGACCTCCTTTACGCCGCAGCGCACGGCAATATCCTGGACGGCCCGCGAGTTCGGCGCCTGGGCTACGAGCAGCTCGGCGATATTCTTCCTCAGTTTCCTGATCCTTTCCGTATTGCTGAGGAGCACCATGCCGTCCTGTGCATTAAGGGTGCAGGAGGCGGTAATTTTCGTCCGGCCGTCGCCGACCACTTCCACGATGCACAGGCGGCAGGCGCCGCTGTCTTTCAGGACTGGAACATAGCACAGATGGGGAATGCAGATGCCGGTTGACATGGCCGCATCGAGCACACTCGCCCCTTTGATCGCCTGCACCCGGACGCCGTCGATTTTCAATGTCACATGCTGTTGCATATTTCACCTCGTCAGTTGACCGTGATTGCTTCAAACTTGCATTCCCCGACGCAAATGCCGCATTTGCGGCATTCCTTTGCATCGATGACGTGGACATTCTTCTTCCCGCCGGAAATGGCGTCGTAGGGGCAGGCGCGCAAGCAGATGCCGCAGCCGTTGCATTTGTCGGCTTGAATGGAGTACCTGATCAGGGCCTTGCAGACGCCGGCGGGGCATTTCTTGTGGTCCACATGGGCGGCGTACTCTTCGGGGAAATATCGCAACGTCGACAGGACGGGATTGGCCGCCGTTTTCCCCAGCGCGCAAAGAGAGGCGATGCTGATCGTGTCCGCCAGTTCTTTCAGAAGGGGGATCTGCTCCCGGCGGCCCCGGCCTTCCGTGATGTCCGTCACGATCTCCAGCAGCCGGCTGACGCCGACGCGGCAGGGGACACACTTGCCGCACGATTCGTCCTGAAGGAAGCCCAGAAAATACCTGGCCACGTCGACCATGCAGGTCCCTTCATCCATCACCACCATGCCGCCGGAACCCATCATCGCGCCCGCTTCGAAGAGCGTATCGAAGTCAACGGGAAGATCGAACTTGCCGACCGGCAAGCAGCCCCCGGAAGGGCCGCCGGTCTGCACTGCTTTGATGGCCTTGCCGTTTTTCGATCCGCCGCCGATATCGAAAATGATACTCTTGAGAGGCGTTCCCATGGCCACCTCGATTAGGCCCGTGTTCTTGACCTGTCCGGTAAGGGCGAAAATTTTCGTGCCTTTGCTGTCTTTGGCGCCTTTTGCGGCAAACCACTTGGCGCCGTTGAGGATGATGGAGGGCACGTTGGCCCAAGTTTCTACATTGTTCAGCACTGTAGGCTTGTGCCATAGACCGTCCTTGACGGTGTGAATGTCCTTGGGGCGCGGTTCTCCCACTTTGCCTTCCAGCGAGGCCATGAGCGCCGTAGATTCGCCGCAGACGAAGGCCCCGCCTCCCCGGGCAACTTCCACGTCGAAGGCGAAGGAACTCCCCAGTATCTCCCCGCCGAGAAGCCCGAGCTCCCTGGCCTGCTCAACGGCGATCCTGGCATGCTGCACGGCAAGCGGGTATTCGTTGCGGACATAGATATAACCCATCGACGCGCCGATCGCCCAGGCGCCGATTGTCATCCCTTCGAGAATAAGGTGGGGAT
>JAZDGQ010000017.1:0-28286 GCA_043806835.1 Pseudomonadota bacterium
TAGACCTCTCCGTTTCGCCATGCCGCCGAAGGGCGGCATCCGGCATGCGGCGAAGCCGCTGTTTATAAAGGCGCTTCGCGCGGCCAGACCCCGCCCTTCGGCGGGGTGGCATGTCTATCAGTAATTATAAATTCAGCTATAATGGTCGGAGATTGGTATCAATCAAAACAATCCGTCACCCCCGTTTCGCGCGGGGGCCTGGCTGCGCGTCCGCGCGTCTTGCGGGTCATTACGACGGCAAGACTGCCTACGGGATGCCCGCGTAAAGCGGGCATGACGGCGAAGGATGTTTTGTTTGGTTACTCAAAGCAAGGCCTACAGCCTACTTGGCCTCTTTTTTCCTGCGCTGGCCGGCGACCATTTTTTCCATCTGTTCCAGATTCATGGCGCCCGGGTTCATATCGTCGCCGACGATGAAGGTGGGCGTGCTGTTGATGCCGATGCCGGCGGCAAGCGCGCGGTTCTTCTCAAGCTGGAGAAGGATGTCTGCGCCCTCGATGTCTTTTTTGGCCTGAGGAACGTCCAGACCGAGACCGGCGGCGATTTTTTCCAGCACCTCGTCGGTGAGGGGCGTTTTGTTGCTCATGAGAGCCTTGTGGTACTCAAAATATTTCTTTTGCTTCTGCGCGGCCAGCGCCCACTTGGCGGCCGCTTCCGAGGTGGGGCCGAGGACGGGGGAGTCCTTGAAGACGAAGCGGACTTTTTTGTCTTTTTCCAGCAGCTTTTGCACGTCGAAAAAAGCGTTCTTGCAGTAGACGCAGTTATAATCGAAAAATTCGACGATTGTGACATCGCCATCCGGGTTTCCGGCGTCCGGAGAGCTGCTGTCGTTGAACAGGAAATCCTTGTTCTTTTCCAGCGCGGCGCCCTGATGGGACTGAAGCGTCTTTCTCTGGTAGTCGTCAACGGAGTTCAGGATGATTTGCGGGTTGTTCACGATATAGTCGTGGATGATCTGCTCGACATCAGATTTCGAGAAGGGTTTTTCGGCGGCAGGAGCGCTTTTCGCGGGGCTGAACCCGCCGAAACAGATGGCCGCAGCGACCAGAGCCGGAAGGACGGTTCTTTTGAAAAAACGCGATGCCATGAAATTGTTCCTGTATTTGTTGAAAGGAGGACTTCCGTTGAATCTGGGCGAGGCCGCCGGTAAAATCAATCGTTTTTTTCGGGGTTCTTCTCCTTTTTTTCGAGAGCCGCCAGAATATCGAGCGTGCGCTGGTAGGCGGGAGTGGATTTTTTCAGGCCGGACAGGGCGAGACGGGCGGCACGCTTGGCGCGGACGGGATTGTTCTGCATCAGTTCCTCCTCGGCGAGGTGCAGGTTGGAAAGCCCCGTCTGCCCCTGTTTGCCATAGGCGACGGCGAGCAGGTAATGCGGGCCGGACATCTGTTTTTCCTTCCCGAGGGCGCGGGTCAACTGCCTGATCGCCTCCGCCACGCGTTCTTTTTCATTCGCTTTCGATTCCAGCAGGCTGTGGGCATAGGCGATGCGGATGAGGCCGGAGAAGGGCGCCAGCTTCGCGGCCTGTGCGTAGGCGGGAACGGCCTCCTCGATCCGCCCGTTTTCAAACAGCATCTGCCCTCTGAGTTCGTGGAAGTAAGGGTTTTTCGGCTCCGCCTTCAGCAGAGGATCGAGGACGGCCAGCGCCTTGTCGAGCTTGCCCTTGCGGAACCAGGCGATGGCGCGGCCGTATTGCGTTGCGGCTGAGTCATCCTTCTCCCGCAGGGCGCGGTCGGGAAACAGATAGCCTTCCAGCTTCGCCCTCATGCGTCGATGCAACTCGTCCCAGGCGGGGGGCGTTCCGGCCTGCGGGTTTTCATCGACGACGTGCTGGAGGAAATCGATGCGGTCCTGCGTCATGGGGTGGGTCCGCACATATTGCGATTGCCTGGATTCCGGCAGCAATTCCTGCGAGGACAGTTTTTTCATGAAGCTCAGGAATCCGCTGACGGGCAGACCCGCTTTTTGCAGGTAGCGCGTCCCCGCCTGGTCGGCGGAGCCTTCCTGGGTGCGGGTGTGGCGCAGAAAGTCGCGGTTGGCGATGTTGGCGCCGAGGCTGCCGATGGCGACGCCCGCGTCCGGGGAGGGTGTGCCGATGGCCACGGCCACGCCCAGAAGATTGGCGAGCATGGCCTGCAGGGAAAGACTCGATATTTCGGCTTGGGCGCGGAACAGGTGGCCGTCGGCGATGTGGCCCGCTTCATGGGCGATGACGCCGGCCAGTTCCGCCGGTGTCTGCGTTTCGAGAATCAGTCCGGTATGCAGGAAAATATTCCTGCCTCCGGCGACGAAGGCGTTCATCTCCGGATCGTCCACGAGCACGAACTTTATCGTGTCCGCGTCGAGTCCGGTCTGATTGAAGACCGGGAGGGACATGGTTTTCAGAGCCTGCTCGATTTCCTCGTCGCGGAGAAGGTTCATGCCTCCGGCACAGGCGGGCGCGACGCCAAAAAGCGTCAGCAGCGCGATGCCGGCAAGAGTTTTTTTCAGGAGTGACATACGTCCCTAATTCAGGAACATGCCCTTCGGCGTACAGGAACCGACGATATCGTGCGTCGACCAGTCCACCAGTTCCACGACGTTATAGCCGCGCTTGAAAATGGCCGTCTGTTCCGTCAGCAGCTTGAGCGTGCGGCGCTGGTCGAGGTCGGAGAGCTTGTAGAACGTCGGCCCCAGTTCCAGAACCGGGACGTTGCCGTTCCGCAGATACTGGTTTTCAAAAATGCGCGCATGAAAAAACTTTTTGACGGCGATTTCCGGCGTCCATTGCGGATTCCACTTGCTGACGTCCCAGTCCTGACCGTCCCATGCGCCGGGATGTGCGTGTTCCGGATCATTGTTGGAGACCAGCGGCAGGAATTCGTAATGGGCGGGCCGGGTGTAAATCCAGTCGGGATAAAGGATAATCCCTGAAACGGTGCGGTTTACAGTGCGAATCTCCTCCTCCCAGGCGAACCCCGGCGTTGGGGCGAAAATGCCCGCCAGCAGACTTAAAAACGCTGATAAAACAAGCGTGAAGGCGATTCTGGATGCGGATGTCATGAGCGGTTCTCCCCTTGTGTCCTCATGGGTGCAGGATACCCCAAGCCATTGTATAAATCAAAAGTTAAGGCTCCTCGATATACAATAGTGTTGTACGCACAATTTTGGGAGAAGTTTATGGTGGATGCCGTTTCCATTGCCTTGAGCGGACTTATGGCACAGAGTCAGCGTTTGGCGGCCTCCGCGAGCAATATCGCCAATGCGGGCACGACGGGTGTGCTGCCAACAGGGGAATCCCCCGCCTCAACCGTCTACAGGCCGCTGAGCGTCAGCACCATAGCCCTGACGGCAGGAACCGGTATGGGGGGCGGTGTCAGGGCGGAAGTCACCTCCGATCCGGACGGCTACTCCCCCGTTTACGACCCCTCCAGCGTTTATGCAAATAATGAAGGGCTGGTGGCAGCACCGAACGTTGATTTAACAAGGGAAATTGTGAATCTTATTGAAATAAAATCTCTTTTCAAGGCCAATCTTTCCGTCATCAAAACTTACGACAAGATGATGGGAGAGTTGCTGGATACGATAACCTGACGGGGTTTAAAACGCGGACATCCTCAGAAAAATACTGAAATTTCATGTAGTTAAAGCTGCGTCAGGGTCAGGCGCGTGGTTTCAGCTCCGTGTTTGATGATCCCGCTCATGACGATCTTGCCGTTCACGACCCTGGCATCCAGAATCGACTTGTAAGTAACGATGCCCTTTGTTGGGTTGCCTTTTTCATCGGTGATATAGGCACCCTCGCCGGCGTGGCTGGGGTCGACGGTGGATTCGATCTGGACATGGTTTTTGCCGATAACGCTGAAAGAGCTTTCCCAGATATAGCCTTTTGCGTCCTTGCGGTAGGTTAGTCCGTTTTTGACAGTCGTGATGCCGTCCCCCTTGAGGTGAAAAGGGCCTCCGTAACTCGTCTCAGACTGGACTTCATAGCTGCCATCCAGACTTTCGAGGGTAATAGGCATTTTTTTCTCCTGTGCTTTAGGGAATTTAACTTCAGATGCGGCATTTTTGCAAGAAATCTCTTGCCGTGGAATGCGAATCTGACAATAATTGCACCCGGAAGGCTGGGGCGGGCGCGTGTCTCGCCAATCCGGTCAGGGCCGAGAGGCAGCAGCCGTAACGAGTTTACATCCGGGTCGTTTCCAGCCTTCCACCTTCTTCCTGAATCGGATAGTCTTGTAACCTGATTTCAATGTCGGGGTGGAGTGGAAGCGTGGCCAGAAAAGCGTCGTCAGAGGCATCTCCCGCCGCCGTGGGCGGAAAGTCCCCCGAATACCGCGTTCTGGCGCGGAAATACCGTCCGCAGGATTTTTCCGGGCTGATCGGGCAGGAGGCGCTGGTGCGTACTCTCTCCAACGCCATCCAGTCCGGGCGCGTCGCCCACGCCTTCATGCTGACAGGCGTGCGCGGCGTCGGGAAAACCACCACGGCGCGGATCATCGCGCGGGCGCTCAACTGCGAAAAGGGGCCCGTCGTCACGCCCTGCGGCCAGTGCGGGCAATGCCTCGCCATCTCCGAGGACAGGCATGTGGACGTGCTGGAAATGGATGCCGCGTCCAACAACGGCGTGGACGAAATCCGCGACCTCATCGATTCCGTCCAGTACGCGCCCGTCACCGGCCGTTATAAAATCTTCATTCTCGACGAAGTGCACATGCTGTCGAAACCGGCCTTCAACGCGCTGCTGAAAACGCTGGAGGAGCCGCCGGAGCATGTGAAGTTCGTTTTCGCCACGACCGAGATCCGCAAGGTGCCGGTGACGGTTCTCTCGCGCTGCCAGAGGTTCGACCTGCGGCGCATCGGCGCGGACGTGCTGGAGAATTATTTCTCCGGTGTTCTGGCCAGTGAAAAGGTGGCGGTCGAGCAGGGCGCGCTGGCGCTGATCGCGCGCGCCGCCGACGGTTCGGTGCGGGACGGCCTGAGCCTGCTCGATCAGGCGATTTCCCGGGAGCCGCAGAAAATCACCGAACGGCAGGTCCGGGAGATGCTGGGGCTGGCGGATCGTTCCGTCACGCTGGATCTTTTCGAAACGATCATGAAGGGGAACGGCCCGGAAACCATGGCGCTGCTCGACGCCCTTTACAAGGACGGAGCCGCGGCGCTGATGGTGGCGCAGGACCTTCTCGACCTCACCCATGCCCTGACCAAAGTCAAAGTGGCTCCGGAGCTGGCGCGGGACCAGGCGCTGCCGGAAGCGGAGCGCGTGCGCGGCGCCGCCCTGTCCGCCGCCCTGTCCGTCCCGACGCTGACGCGCGCCTGGCAGATGCTGCTCAAGGGCGTGCAGGAAATCCAGCATGCGTTCAATCCGCAACTGGCGCTGGAGATGCTGGCGATACGCCTCCTGTACGTGTCGGATCAGCCGACGCCGGACGATGTCCTGAAACAAATGAAAGACGGATCGACGGTCGGCGCGGGCGCGCCTTCCGGAGGGCCGCCGCCGTGCGGCGCGGCGGGGGTGCCGCGTACAACCGGGACCGAAGTCTCCGTCGTCAACGGGCTCAACGATGTCGTCGCCCTGTTTGGCCGTCACCGCGAGGCCGTCCTGAAATCGCAGATCGTGAACTTCGTGCATCTGGTGAGTTTTGAGCCGGGGCATTTGTCCATCCGCCTGAAGGAAGAGGCTCCGCACGATCTTGCCGGACAGATGTCGGACAAGTTGAGCCAATGGACGGGGCGGCGCTGGCTCGTCAGCCTTTCTCGGGACATGGGTGCGCCCACTCTCGCGGAAGCGGGCCAGAGTCAGCAGCAGGCGGTCATGGAGGAGGTCAGGGTGCATCCCGTCGTGAGCGAATCCCTGCGCGCCTTTCCGGGCGCCAAAATCGTCAATATCCGCGACAGAAAGTAGAGCATATGACCAATATCGTCCAGATGATGCAAAAAGCGTCCCAGATGAAGCAGAAAATGCAGGAGATGCAGGTGCGCGTTCAGAAGATCGAACTGACGGGCGAGGCGGGCGGCGGCCTGGTGAAGTGCCGCGTCAACGGACGCTTTGAACTCAAAGGGCTAAAGGTCGATCCGTCCCTCATCAACCCGGCTGATGCGGAGGTGATGGAAGACATGATCGTCGCCGCCGTCAACGACGCTCGCGGGAAGGCGGAAAAACTGATGGGGGAAGAGACGGGGAAAATCATGGCCGAGCTGGGGTTGCCCGCCGGTCCTGATTTGCTGTTTTGAACATGCAGGGAAAAACCCGATATGCGCTTGTTGCGTGCCTGATGTTCCTGTCTGTGACGGTTCTTGGAACGCAGCAAGAGATGCTGATGAAGGAGGAAGCTGCGCGGGTGGCGCAGATCAAGTCCCTGATGAGGGAGCCGCCGGTGCCGATGCCGGAAAAAATCGACTCTCCGGCGGCGTGGGCATACCGCCGCGTGACGCTGGCGGGGCATTTTCTGTACGACCATGAATTTCTGATGAAGCCGCGCATCCTGGGCGGGGTGAGCGGGTATCACATGCTGGTGCCGTTTCAGCGGGCGTCCGGCGGGATCGTCATGGTCAATCGCGGCTGGATTTCGGATGCGGAGATGCCGAAGGCTGACCGTCCCGGGGGCACGATCATGATCGAGGGGATCGTTCAGGCGCCTCACGCACTCCCTTCCATGCCTCCCAATGATCCACAGAAAAATATCTGGCGCTGGGCGGACGTCAACGCCATGGCGGCGGCCGGGAAGCTGGAAGCCCCGTCGCCCGTCATCGTCGTCGTTTCCGGCAGGACGCCCGGCGTTTATCCGGCAGGCGGCATGGTGGAGATCAATATCCGCAGCGATTACGGTGCGCGCGCGGTTTTCTGGTATGTTCTGGCGCTGATCCTGCTGGCCGGTTTTTTCGTCCGCCATTTGAGGAAATCTCCGTCGGCATAAGGAGGCATCTTGATCGGATACATCAGCACAAGGGAGCGCGCGCCGCGCCTGAAGTTTTCGGAAGCGACGCTGGCGGGACTGGCGGAGGATGGCGGGCTGTACGTCCCGGAGTCCTTCCCGAAGCTGTCGGCCGGGGATGTGGCGAGCATGGCGCACCAGCCGTATCTGGAAGCCGCATGGCGCGTCATCCTGCCGTTCGTCGGGGATGACATTCCCTCGGCGGAACTCATCAGGCTCCTCAGGGCGGCGTATAAAAATTTCGGGCATCCGGACATCGCGCCGCTGCGCCGGTTCGAGGACAATTTCTACGTTCTGGAGCTGTTCCACGGGCCGACGCTGGCGTTCAAAGATGTCGCGTTGCAGTTTCTGGGGCAGGTGTTCGGGCATATCCTGTCGCGGAACAAACAGAAGGTGACGATCATCGGCGCGACGTCCGGCGACACCGGCTCCGCCGCGATAGAAGCCTTCAAAGGCATGGAAAACGTCAACGTCTTCATCCTGCATCCGCACAATCGTGTGTCGGAAGTGCAGCGCCGCCAGATGACGACCGTGGAGGCGTCGAATATTTTCAATGTCGCGGTCGAAGGGTGTTTCGATGACTGCCAGGATCTGGTCAAGGCGATGTTCAACGACCGGAAATTCCGGGACGAGATGCGGCTTTCGGCGGTCAATTCCATCAACTGGGCGCGGATACTGGCGCAGGTCGTGTACTACGCTTTCGCGGGCGCGCGCGTCCACTCCCTGACAGGCAAGCCCGTCACATTTTGCGTGCCGACGGGGAATTTCGGCAACGTTTATGCCGGATACGTGGCTCGGATGATGGGTGCGCCCATCGAAAAGCTGGTCGTCGCCACGAACCGCAACGACATATTGCACAGGTTTTTCGAGACGGGCGAGATGAAGGGGGAAGGCGTGACGCCGAGTCTAAGCCCCAGCATGGATATCCGGATCTCCAGCAATTTCGAACGGCTGCTGTTCGACCAGTGCGGGCGCGACGGCGGCGTCGTGGAGCAGGCCTTGAAGCAGTTCCGCGAGGCGGGGGCGTTCCGCCCGGCGCCCGACGTCATGGCGCGGCTGAAGGGGATTTTCTCCAGCGGCAGACAGGACGACGCGGAGACATTGCGCGTCATTGAGCGTGTGTACCGGCAAAGAAAATATATCCTCGATCCGCATACGGCGGTGGGAGTCGGCGTCGCGGAGTCCTACCAGAGGGGAAATCCGGACAGCGTGATCGTGTCGATCGCCACGGCGCATCCGGCAAAGTTTCCGGAAGCCGTCAAAAAAGCAACAGGCATAGAGCCGGAACTGCCGCCGCAACTGGCTGATCTGTATCAGAGATTTGAAAAATACGATGTGCTGCCGGTCAGTCTGCCGCGCATCCAGCAGTTCGTGCGGGAGAGGGCGTGGCTGTGACTTTGAATTAACAGAATATCATTTATTGACGTGATACCGGGAATCGTTCATGGTGTCTGCATGGCGTCGGTGAGTGCTGAAAAAGGGAAAGCGAAAGCGGGTGTCGGGTAAAACATCGGCAAACAGGAAGGCGTCCGCCGCGAAATCTGATGACAACGTCATCAGGCTGAGCTTGTTTGACCGTCCCCTGGCGAGTGGCAAGGTGCCGGAGAAATTCACCCTTTACAATCACCTGACGTTCAAAAATATCGTCATTGGCCTTGGTTTCCTGACGGCCCTGATCTTCCTGGGCATTGCGGCGTCGCCGCGGATTGTTTTTCTGTTTCTTGCGCTGGCGGCGCTTCTCGCGCTGGCGCTGCTGGAAATGTTCTCCCGCCGCAAGTGGGAGAAGGACCTGCTGGGGCAGCTTAAGAGAATGAGCAGCGATTACGACCGCCTCGTGCGCGAAGTGGCGCGCAACAGGAACGATACGGCGTCGCTCAGGAAGAAGCTTTCGGATGCGGGGGGGATGCTGGCGCGCAGTTATGACAGGCCGCAGGGCGAGGCGGCGGAGCAGCGCATGGTCAGGGATCTGGCCGAGCAGCTTTCCCGCCTGAGCGATTTTTCCCGGGAGGAGAAAACGGATCCCGGCGCGGAGATCGACGTGGGAGCCGCGTTTCCGGACGGCGCCGGCGGGAATGCTGCGGACGGGCATTTGACGGAGGATCAGGTGCTGCAACTGGTCAGGGAGGCGCTCCAGCGGGACCGCATCGACCTGTTCCTGCAGCCGATCGTCAATCTGCCTCACCGCAAGCTGCGGTTCTACGAGATGTTTTCGCGAATCCGGATCAGGGCGGAGCTTTATCTTCCGGCGGAACGATATATCGAGGTCGCGCGCAGGCAGGATCTGATGCCGGTCATTGACAATCTGCTGCTGCTGCGGGGATTGCAGGTGATTCGCAACACGGAAGAGGGACAGTACAACCGCGCCTTCTTTTTCAACATCACCAGCCCGACGCTCAACGACCCGAAATTCATGGGAGATCTCGTCGAGTTCATCGCCCAGAACCGGACCCTGGCGCCGCGGCTGATCTTCGAGATGGGGCAACAGGACCTTGCCACGATGAGCGCGGACATGCTGCCGGTTTTCGAGGGCCTGTCGAAGCTGGGCTGCCGGTTTTCGATGGATCAGGTGAAATCCGTGGCAGTGGATTTCGACCAGCTTGCGGCGCGCCATATCAGGTTCGTCAAGGTAGAGGCTTCCCTGCTGATGAAGGAACTCGGGGAAGTGGAGGGATTGCAGAGGATGAAGCGGCTGAAAGCCGAATTCGACCGGCATGGCATCGATGTGATCGTGGAAAAAATAGAGACAGAACGGCAGATTCTGGAGGTGCTGGAGGTGGATATCGACTACGGTCAGGGGTATCTTTTCGGCAAGCCCATACTTTATGACAAGAATTAGGACCAAAATATACTTTGACGCTGTTGTCTTTTGAAATTACATTCAGGGATATCAGAGGGATGCCTGTATCCTCGGAAATGCTTAAAATTATTCATAAATTCAATTAAATTTGACGCTTTTAAGAAAAAGACGTAATATTGAAGTGTCAGGCCTGAAGAGGCGGGGTATACGTTTAAACGAGGGAAAATCCATGAGTGATTCGTCCGGGCGCGACAAGCCGTCGTCCATTATGGCCTTCATGCTCCTGCCGCAGTTCGGCCTCGGCTTCCGCAAGTACAACTTCATCGTTCCGGTGTTCATCCGCACGATTGCCGTGATGTTCGAGCAGGCGGGTCTGCTTCCGCCGAATCACCCGGCCATCCGGTACGGGGCGGAAGGAGTCAGGGGATACGGCTTTTTCGATCTGATCGGGGAGGCGTGGTACAATCTCCGCTCCACCCGCGCAACCCCCCAGCAGTGGAGCCTTTTCGCCGCCGTGGTGCTGATGATCGCTTACGTCGCGCTGTCGGTCATCACGGCGCTGTTCAAGGCTTCCGGCATGCTTGTCAGCACAGCCTCCGCGCAGATTTTTGACAGCGTTCTGGGGCTTACGGATCAGGCCAGCGTGGCGGCAGCTGGGTATAACGCCGCCGGGCAGATGTTTGACAAGTCCGTCCCCGCTCTCGGAACCGCCCACGGGGATTACGGCATCATGATCCTGGACAAGATGCTGCGCGAAGGCATCGCGGGGGTCGGCGGCCCTACCCAGAATGCGCTGGGCGCCTTGATGCAGATTTACAACACGGGCGTTCTGGTCATCGCGGGGATCATGCTGTTCTGGGCGGTCTTGTCGGTCGTCGTGGATACGGCCAAGACAGGGCAGCTCGGCGGCGGGCGGCACAACATGGTCTGGGCGCCCATCCGCATCGTTTTCGGGCTTGGGTTGCTTATTCCTCTCGGAGCCAGCGGTTTCAGTTCAGGGCAGTTCATGGTGATGAAACTTGCCGAATGGGGTTCCAACTGGGGCACGCGCGCCTGGGTGCAGTATGTCACGGCCGTCGTCAACCAGAACCTGATTGCCGCGTATGGCGGAACCAATCCCAGCAGTCTCGTAGGCCAGTACACCCGGATGTGGATTTGCGGCGTCGCCTACGACAGCTATCTTACGCAGGCGCAGGGAGCGGCGGTGGCCAATGAGCAGAAGGTATATCCGATCCTGGCGACCGGCCTGCCCGATTTCGGAAGCCAGAGCGTTTCTTTCACCAACGCGACGGCCGGAAATCTTTGCGGCACAATAACGTATCCGACGGTGAACGACCCTGTGCTGATTCTGTCGGGGGTGGGCCCGCCCATCAGCGATCTCATGACGCAGGCGATCTCCGTATACAAGAGAGCGATGCGCATCGCCTATGCGGATCTCTTCATCGATATGACCGCCGCCGGCGCCACCGTTCCTTTTGGTTGCGGGGGGCCCTCGTGCGTGCAGTTGGGTTCTCTGGGGGCGACTGCGCATGACTTCGCCTGCGGTTTCGTCAATAACATCATCGACAATCCGAATGTGGCTTTCGGCGGCGTCCCGATGGGCTGTGCTTACATGGCCTATTGTGGTTCCGGTACGCCGGGAACCCCGACATACGGGCAATTTCCGAATACAAACTGCATTGCCAATATGGTCGCGTCCGCCAACGCCAGCATACTGGCGGCGCAGACAGCCGCGCGGGCGCCACTGGATGCCTTTATAGCGGGTCCCGGCTTTATAACCGATGTCCAGAACCGGGGATGGGCCGGGATGGGGATATGGTATCACCGGATCGAAACAATGAATTCGGCGGTCTCCTCCATGCAGGACGCCAAGATATCCATGACGGCCGGTGATCCGGGCAATGCAGGCACGGCGCACCATGCGAAAACAGTGAATGATGTCCTCATTATTTACGACGCATGGTGGCTTAATCTGCCACAGGTCATGGCCTCCGCCGCCGGTGCCCAGCCTGCCGCCCTCGCGTTGCAGACATCAGCGGGCCCCGGCAACAACATAGAGACGAACTCCGCCATGGGTTCCTCCAAGAGTCTGGTTTTCGGATTGAAAGATCTCAACCCTATGGGGATCGTTAATATTTTCACCGGTATTCTCGGCGATCACCTCGGCACCTTTATTTTCAACCTCGTCGACCCGGCGGACGTCAACACTTATCCTCTGGCCAAGCTTGCCAAGGTGGGAGATGGCCTGGGCAACGCGGCGATGCTTATATACGGCCTGATGACGCTTCTGGAGATTTTGGCGTCGGGGATTGCGTGCGGCAAGGCCGTGGGGTACACGGTTGGCCTTGCCTTTGGTGTGTGCGACGCGGCCAATACGCTTTCGACAAGCTTCATTCCGCCCATGATTTTGACCATGGCCTCTATGATGTCTGTTGCCTCCATCATGCTGAAATACTATATCCCCCTCCTTCCGTTTATCAGCGTGGCGCACGCCGTGCTGACATGGATGATTTCCGTGTTCGAGGCCACCATGATGGTTCCTCTCGCGGCGCTTTCCCATCTGACGACGGAGGGGGACGGGATCGCCGGCCATTCCAGGCAGGTGTGGATTCTCTGGCTGAACGTCCTGATGCGTCCGATTCTGACGGTCATCGGTTTCGTCGCGGCCATGCTTATTTTCAACACCTTCGTCGTTTATCTTCATGAAGTCTTTGTCGCAACCATAATGAACGGGTTTACCAGCACCGGAGGCGTCGGGTTCTTTCAGAAAATAATGTCGACCATCATTTATGTCTTCATCATCTATACGGCGGCGACGACGACCTTCAAGCTGCTGGATCTGCTTCCTGACGCCATGATGAGATGGATGGGCGGCGCGCCGGACAAATCCTTCGACCATGGCATGGAGGGAGCTCTTGTGTTCGCCGGCGACGCTTCGCGAAGCTTGAGTTCCGGCTACGGCAGACAGAAACCGCTGGAAAAACCAACATCGAAAAAGCCGGCGATCGGCGGCGGTGGCGGGGGCAGCAATCCGATCAGCCCCGGCGGGACGACACGGTGGAATGCGTCCTGACGAACTCCTTTATCACAATCCCGCCGGAGCTCAAAAACTCCGGCGGGATTGTTTTTGGAGTTAAATTTTTGGACAAGGGACGCATATTTCCTTTATGATGCGGTTTATGTCTGAAACGATAAAATTCATTCTCAACGGGGATTTGCGCGAGATTTCCGGCCTGCCGCCGGAAACGACCGTCCTGCAATATTTGCGGACGCGGGAGAGGCTGACCGGAACGAAGGAAGGCTGCGCCGAGGGGGATTGCGGCGCCTGCACGGTCATTATGGGGGAGGTGGAAAACGGCGAAATCGTGTACAAGGCGGTCAATGCCTGCCTGATGCTTCTGCCCGTTCTGGACGGGCGGAGCCTGATGACGGTCGAGCATCTGAAAATGAACCCCGTGCAGCGGGCGCTGGCGGAGGGTCACGGCTCCCAGTGCGGATTCTGCACGCCCGGCTTTGTCATGTCGCTGAGCGCCCTTTTTCATGAGAAAGAGGACGCCGACGACGAGGATATACGGGGTTCCGTCGCGGGCAATCTGTGCCGATGCACCGGTTACAGGCCCATTCTCGATGCGGCGCGGCGGGCGAACGCCTCTCCGGAACGGCATTTGGGGGGCGACTCTTCCGCGCTGAAAAAGCTGCAAAGGGAGAAAATGTTTTCCTACGCATGCGGCGGGAAGTTCTTTTCCCCGCGCACGGTGGAGGAGCTTGCCCTCGCGCTTGACGCCTGCCCTGAAGCCGTCATCCTGTCCGGCGGGACGGATGTGGGTTTGCGGGTGACGAAACAGCATCTCCGGCTTGGCACCATCGTTTATACGGGGAACGTGAAGGCTTTGCGGGACATCAGAAAAACGCCGGAAGGTCTGGAGATCGGGGCTGCGGTCAGCTACGGCAGGGCTTTCGATTTTCTCGCTTCCTATGACGAAAGCATGGGGGAACTGCTCCGGCGGATCGGCTCGACGCAGATCAGGAATCTCGGCACCGTCGCGGGAAACATCGCCAACGGCTCCCCCGTCGGAGACGGCATGCCGCCCCTGATAGCCCTCGGCGCGAAAATCACGCTTCGCTCCAAAAAGGGAACGAGGGAACTCGCCCTCGAGGATTATTTCATTTCTTACAAAAAGCAGGACCGGAACCCCGGCGAGTTCATCGAAAAAATCACCGTGCCCTCCAAGCCGGACAACGTCCTGTTCAAGGTGTACAAAATCTCAAAGCGTTTCGATCAGGACATCTCCGCCGTCTGCGGGGCTTTCGCGCTGTCGCTGGACGGAAAAACCGTCACGAATGCCCGCATCGCTTTCGGCGGCATGGCTTCGATGCCGAAACGCGCGCAAAAGACGGAAAAATTCCTTATCGGGAAAACGTGGACGGAAGAAACAGCGCGTCAGGCGGGAGAAATCCTGAAAGAAGATTTCTCTCCTCTGACGGATGTGCGCGCGTGCGCGGACTACAGGCGGCAGGTTTCCGCGAACCTGCTCCGCCGCTTTTATATCGAGACCACGGAAGGCGGAACAAGGGTGTACGGTTATGAAGGCGCCTGAGAAAAGCAT
Organism: Pseudomonadota bacterium; assembly: GCA_043806835.1. Classification (GTDB taxonomy): domain Bacteria; phylum Pseudomonadota; class Alphaproteobacteria; order Micavibrionales; family UBA2020; genus PALSA-926. Next base: position 14,319 of record JAZDGQ010000017.1, read on the forward strand.
GGGCAACTCCGTTTCTCACGACAGCGCGGAGCTGCACGTCACCGGAGCCGCGACCTATACGGACGACATCCCGGAGCCCGCCGGATGCCTGCACGCCTGCATCCTCAAAAGCCCTTATGCCCGGGCGCGCATCGTGAAGATGGACGTTTCTCCCTGCCGCATTCCGGGCGTGCATGCGGTCTTGACGGCGGCGGACATTCCGGGCGTCAACGACGTCGCCCCCGCCACGCACGGCGACCCCGTCTTCGCGGAAGGAGAGGTTTTTTACGCCGGGCAATCCGTTCTGGCGGTTGCGGCGGAGACCCCGGAAATCGCGCGGGAGGCGGCGCATAAAGCCGTCGTTTCCTACGAGGAGCTTCCGGCGATCCTCGATGTTCACACGGCCCTGAAGGAAAAATCCTTCGTCGGAGAGCCTTATGCGATGAGGATCGGCGACAGCGCCGCCGGAATTAAAAATTCAAAAAACACGCTGTCGGGAGAACTGAACATCGGCGGGCAGGATCACTTTTACCTAGAGACGCATATCGCTCTCGCGACGCCGAAGGAGGGCAACGAAATCCATTGCTGGTCGGCGACGCAGCACCCGTCGGAAGTGCAGCATTTGATCGCGAAAGTCCTGAAAATCCCGGAGCACGCGGTCACCGTGGAGGTGCGGCGGCTGGGTGGCGGCTTCGGCGGCAAGGAAACGCAAGCGGCCCTTTTCGCCTGCATAGCCGCGCTTCTGGCGCGGAAAACGGGACGGGCCGTCAAGCTCAGGCTCGACCGCGACGACGACATGCTTATGACCGGCAAGCGGCACGATTTCCACGTTTCCTACAAGGTCGGCTTCGACGACAGCGGCGTGATCGGCGGCATCGACATGACGCATCTCGTCAACTGCGGCATGTCCGCCGACCTGTCGAACGCCATCGCCGACCGCGCCATGTTCCATGCCGACAACACCTACTTTCTCGGAAACGCGACGGTGACGAGCTATCGCTGCAAAACCAATAAAGCGTCCAACACGGCTTTTCGCGGTTTCGGCGCGCCGCAGGGGATGCTGGCGATTGAGTGCATCATGGACGATATCGCCCGCGTGCTGGGGAAAGACCCGCTCGGCGTCCGGAAAGCCAATTTTTACGACCACAGGGAGAGCATCGGGAAACGCGCCGTCACCCATTATCACATGGATGTCGAGGACAACGTCATCCACGATATTTTCGCGCAACTGGAAAAGTCATCGGATTACGCGGGTCGCGTCAAGGCCATCCGGGAGTTCAACGACGAAAATAAAATCCTGAAGAAGGGCATCGCATTCACCCCGGTGAAATTCGGCATTTCCTTTACCCTGACCATGCTCAATCAGGCGGGTGCTTTGATCCATATATATAAGGACGGCAGCATCCAGCTCAATCACGGCGGCACGGAGATGGGACAGGGGCTTCATACCAAAATAACGCAGATCGTCGCTCATGCCTTTGGAGTCGGGATCGATAATGTCAAGATTACGGCGACAAGCACGGGAAAGGTGCCGAACACCTCCGCGACGGCGGCTTCCAGCGGAACGGATCTGAACGGCAAGGCGGCGGAAGCGGCGGCGCATACCATTAAGGAGCGTCTGATTGATTTCGCGGCGGCGCATTTCGGGACGGAAAAGCAGGACATCCTTTTTAAATCCGGTCATGTTCATATCGGCGGGCAGGTTTTATTGTTTAAAGATTTGGTGCAACTGGCCTATGCGAACCGTGTGTCCCTCTCCTCGACAGGTTTTTATAAAACCCCGAAAATCGGCTGGGACAGGGCCGCCGGGCGCGGCAGGCCGTTTCTTTACTTCACTTACGGCGCGTCCGTTTCGGAAGTCATCGTGGATACGCTGACCGGGGAATATAAAGTTTTGCGCTGCGATATTCTCCACGATGCCGGACGCTCCCTCAATCCCGCGCTGGACATCGGCCAGATCGAGGGAGGGTTTGCGCAGGGGATGGGATGGCTGACGACAGAGGAACTGTGGTGGAACGAAAAGGGCGAACTGAAAACGCACGCGCCCGGAACGTATAAAATCCCGACCGCGCGGGATATCCCCCGGGATTTCCGCGTGGCTCTCTTCAGGGGGGAAAACAGAGAGGATACCGTCGCCCGTTCCAAGGCGGTGGGGGAGCCGCCGTTTATGCACGGCATTTCAGTGTTTCTCGCCCTCCGCGACGCCGTTTCGTCCGTCAGGAAAAATCCGCGCCTCAACGCCCCGGCCACCCCCGAAGAAATTTTAAGAGTCCTGTCGTCATGACCCCGGAATGGATTTCCGCCCTTTCCGAACTCACGAATAACGGCGTTCCCTGCGTGCTGGCGACGGTTATCGAGGCAAAAGGATCCACCCCGCGTGAAGCGGGGGTAAAAATGGTCGTCACCTCCGGTGGTCAGTTCGGAACCATCGGCGGCGGCGATCTCGAATTTCAGGCGGTCGGGGAGGCGCGAAAGCTTCTTGCCTCTTTCCCGGAGAATGCCGTCGTCAGATCCTATGCGCTCGGCCCCGCTCTTTCCCAATGCTGCGGCGGAACCGTGACCGTTCTACTGGAGACCTTTGTTTCATTGAACAGGACGCTTCTTCTGTTCGGCGCCGGGCACGTCGGGCGCGAGGTCGTGAAAGTCCTTGAAAATCTGCCCATCCGCGTAAAATGGGTGGACGAAAGAGCCTCGGAATTTCCGGCGGATATCCCGGAAAATTGCGAGAAGATCGTGACGGCGGAGCCCTTGTCCGCGCTGGAAGGCGTTACCGGCGAAACCTATATTCTCGTCATGACGCACAGCCATGACCTCGATTTCGAGATCGTCAAGGGCGCGCTGGGCGGCGAAGGCTTCGCTTATCTCGGCATGATCGGCTCGGAAACGAAGTCGGCGCGGTTCAGGTCAAGGCTCTTGGACGCCGGGATCGATGAAAAAAATGTCGCGAGGCTCGTTTCTCCCGTTGGCATCGGTGGCGTTACGGGCAAGCGCCCGCGCGAAATCGCGATTGCCGCCGCCGCAGAACTTCTCAGCCTCGGGCTTGCAGCCGGATAATCCTGCGTTCTATGGAGAAAACGATCCACGCCCCCAGAACGTGGGAAATGCCGATAAGAACGCTGGCGTTCGCAAAGGCGATGACGGCGGAGATAAGCGTGGCGGACGCGATCATGGTTTTCGGATACCCTGTGCATTCCGGTTTTTTGAGCCATGCATTGCGCAGCATGACGGCGGTCGAAACGACGACCAGCGGAAAAACCCACAAGGCGGCATTGCCCGCCATCCAGCACGCTAGGGCCGTTCCGCCGTTGATGTAAATATCTGGTCTTTTGAAAAGGAGAGAAAGTATTGTCCTGGCATCATGCCCTTTTTTCGAAAGGCTTTCGGCAATCCGGATGTTGCCAGCGGCGAACAGGATGCCCGCCATCGCCGGAAGGTATGCCCCCTTTGCCAGCGCGCCCGCCGCCGTCAGGAGAAGGGCGGCGCTGATGATCCAGAGCGTCAGCCTCTTGTCGAGGATAATTGCGGGCAAGGCGCGGACGTTCGTGAGGGAAAGAGTTTTGAGGGCGATGGTCGCGACCGCCGCGGCGAGGCACGCAGATAATCCGAGAACATTATACCCCGCCGCGAAAAGAAGGACGTTCCGGACGCTGAAACCGACGCCTGGATCCGTGACGACTTCTTTCAGAATGTATCCCGCGTGGCGCATGTCCATGTCTTGAGATTATTCACGATTCGGATGATCGCCGGGCTTATTCCTTCGCTTCCAGAGCCCGCAGGATATCCTTGAATGTTGCGATGACGCCGTCAACCTGTTCCCGCGTGATGGTCAGGGGCGGGGCGAAGCGGACGACGGTTTCGTGGGTTTCCTTGGAGAGGATGCCGCACTCCATCATCTTTTCGCAGACGGTGCGGGCGGACACGCGCTTCGGGTCAAAATCCACGCCGATCCAGAGTCCTTTGCCGCGCACTTCGCGGATGAGGGGGCTGTTGATCCCGCGGAGCTGTGTCAGCATATGTTCACCGAGAACGGCGGAATTTTTGACCATGCCTTCTTCTTCGAGGATATTCAGCGCTTCGAGGCCGACGGCGCAGGCGAGCGCGTTGCCGCCGAACGTCGAGCCGTGGCTGCCGGGGATGAAGAGCCCCATCACGTCCTTCGTGCCGACGATGGCGGAGACGGGCAACACCCCGCCGCCCAGCGCCTTGCCGAGAATGAGCACGTCGGGCAGGATATTTTCATGCTGGAAGGCGAACATTTTTCCGGTGCGCCCGAGGCCAGACTGGACTTCATCCAGCACCATCAGGACGTTCCTGTCGGTGCAGAGCTTGCGGAGGTCGCGGAGGAACCCGTTATAAGGCACCTTGATGCCCGCTTCGCCCTGTATGGGCTCCATCAGAACGGCGCAGGTGTTGGGGGTGATGGCGGCCTCGATCGCCTTGATGTCGGCGAACGGCACGGCCTTGAAGCCCGGCGTGAAGGGGCCGAAGTTCTTGCGGTAGTCCGCTTCGGTCGAGAAGCTGATGACGGTGGTGGTGCGGCCGTGGAAGTTGCCCGCGGCGACGATGATCTCCGCCTGATTGTCGGGGATCTTCTTGGTCATGTAGCCCCACTGGCGGGCGGCCTTGACGGCAGTCTCGACGGCTTCGGCGCCGGTGTTCATCGGCAGCACCAGATCCAGCCCCGTCATGCGGCAGAGCTTTTCCATGAAAGGCCCGAGCGTATTGCTGTGGTAGGCGCGGGAGGTCACGGCCAGCTTCTTGGCCTGTTCCGTCAGTATCTTGATGATTCGCGGATTGGAATGGCCGAGGCTGACGGCGGAATAGGCGCTCATCATGTCCAGATATTTTTTGCCCTCGATATCCCAGGCGTATACGCCCTCCGCCCGGGTCAGCAAAACCGGTATGGGCTTGTAATTGCGCGCGACAAATCTGGCCTCATGCTCGATGGCTTTTTGGGTAGCACTCTCGGTCTGTTTGGAACTGACTTTACTTAACATAATTACACCCTTGATTTGCTGGAGAATATAGATATAGTGTGCCTGCCACACTCTATAGGCGAAATGTCAAACCCTCAAGGAGAAAAGCGATGCTGATTGGCGTGCCGAAAGAAATCAAGACCAAGGAATTCCGTGTCGGACTGACCCCGACGTCCGTGCGCGAATATGTGCGCCACAACCATCAGGTGATCGTGGAGACAAACGCGGGCGCGGGCATTCAGGCGGGCGATGAGGACTACGTCAAGGCCGGCGCCAAAATCGTTGCGACGGCGAAGGATGTCTTCGACAAGGCGGACATGATCGTCAAGGTCAAGGAACCGCAGGCGGTGGAATGCAAGATGCTGCGGAAGGGACAGGTTCTCTTCACCTATCTGCACTTGGCGGCGGACGCGGAGCAGGCCAAGGGTCTGATCGACAGCGGCTCTGTGGCGATTGCTTATGAAACGGTCACCAACGACAGGGGCGGTCTGCCTTTGCTGGCTCCGATGAGCGAAGTGGCCGGGCGCATGGGCACGCATATCGGCGCTTATTATCTGCAGGCTCCCAACGGCGGCTCCGGCATCCTGATCGGTGGCGTTCCGGGCGTGAAAGCGGCGGAAGTGGTTGTTCTGGGCGGCGGCGTTTCCGGCACCCACGCGGCCAAGATGGCCGTCGGCATGCAGGCGCGCGTGACGATCCTCGAAAAATCCCTGGATCGCATCCGCCAGCTGGAAGACCTGTTCGGCGCGTCGGCCAACGTCATTTACTCGACGCAGGATTCCGTGGAGCAGTATGTGACGCAGGCGGATCTGGTCATCGGAGCCGTTCTGGTGCCGGGGGCTCTCGCGCCGAAACTGATTACGAGGGATTTGCTGAAACGCATGCGTCCGAAGTCGGTGATCGTCGATATCGCTATCGACCAGGGCGGCTGCGCGGAAACCTCCAGGCCGACCACGCATGCCGATCCGGTTTTTGTCGTCGACAACGTCGTGCACTACTGCGTCGCCAACATGCCGGGCGCGGTTCCGCGCACGTCTGCCTACGCGCTCAACAACGCCGTCCTGCCGTACGGGCTGGAAATCGCCAACAAGGGCTGGGTCAGGGCGCTGCAGGAAAACAAGCACCTCAGGAACGGCCTCACGGTCTGCAAGGGCAAGATCACCCATGCCGAAGTCGCCCGCGACCTGAAGCTTTCTTACTCGAAAGCCGAAGAAAGCCTCGCCGCATGACGAAATCAACCCCTCTCCTTCGGGAGAGGGGTCTTCGCGGAGGGTATTCCGGTTTGACGGGGGGATATTCATGCTTTTCAGGAAATTCGTCAGGCGGTTTCAGTTTGAATACCTGCTGGACGTGCTGAAAGAAACCTTCGCAAGGTTCCCGCTGCCCGTCGTCTGCGCGGGCGCCGCTGCTCTCCTGTGTATCCTTGAAACGCATCATATCAAGCCGTTGTCCGACAACAACCTGCCGCGCGCGTTGCTGTTTCTTTTCTACGGCCTCGTATTTTTCACGGCCTCGCGCCTTTATGCGGAGGGGGCGAAGGCTCCTCGCGGGCGCGAAGTGGCGATGGCTTCGGCCGGCGGCGCGGCGTTGCTGGCGGTGGCCGTCCTTCCGGATCACATCACGGCGACGCATGCGTTCATCGGCGCGGCGCTCGCGCTCTCCATGCTGTTCGCGCCCTATATAGGCCGCCGCAGCACGGAAGACAGCGTGTGGTTTTACAACTATGCCAACGGCATGTCGCTCGCCGTTTCCGGCCTTTCCGCTTTCGTGCTGTGCGTCGGGCTTTGCGCGATCGCAGGCAGCATGGATTATCTTCTTTACGACATGAAGCTGTCCGGGAAAATATACGGCGACATCTGGATTTTTGGCGGCCTGTTCTTCGGGCCTTTGATGTTCCTGCGCCAGATCCCGCGCAGGTTCGATTTTGAAAAAGGCGAATGCGTGATGCTGCCCGGCGTCCGGTTCATCGCGAACTACCTCGTCGTGCCGCTTATTCTCATATACGTGTGGGTGCTCTACGTCTATTTTCTCAAGATCGCGGTGCAGTGGGAACTGCCCAAAGGCAATCTCGCCTGCATGGTGACGGGCTTCGGCTCGATCGGCGTGGCCGCGCGGCTTGCGGTCTTTCCGATGCGGGACAACGGCACGAAACTGCTGCAGCAGTTTTACAAATATTTCTACCGTCTCCTGATCGTGCCGGTCTTTCTGCTGGCGATGGGTCTTTATACGCGCCTGTCGCAATACGGCGTGACGGAAGAGCGCTACGCCGTCGGAATCTGCCTTGCATGGCTTTTTACGCTGACCGTCTGGCACATCGCGAAGCCAGGACGCGCGCATATCAAGCACGTCCCGATGGTTCTCGCCGTCCTGTTTCTGGCGGGCGCGCTGGGACCCTGGGGGGCGGTATCCGTCTCCACCCGCAGCCAGCAGGCGCGCCTTGAAGGACTGCTCATCAAGGCCGGCGTCGCGCATGCCGACGGCGCCGTCACGAAAACGGCGCAGGAAGTTCCGTTCGAACTGCGCAGGGACATCAGCGGCATCCTCGACTATATGTCCGACGGCAAGGAAAAGGCGGTCGACCGCTGGGTCGCGCCGTTCCGCAAGGAGATCGGCAAACCGTATAATGCCCACATTCATAAAAATGGAAATCGGGAATCCTATGACATGCCGCGCAGGGTCATGGAAGTCTGGGGCATGAAGTACGTTACGCGCTGGGAGAATGCGGATAACGAGCGTATCAGCATCAACGCCCCCGGAAACGACTGGAATAACGAGAGCCTCCAAAAAGTTGCGCCTTATGCCTACATGCTCCGCTTCAGCGCCGACATCCCGACGGACAGAACCATCGAGCACGCTTACAATAAGAACGGGCAGGAGAAACTGAAAATCAAACTTGCGCTGACTCCTGCGGGTGACATGACCCTGACGCTTTCCGATGGACGCAAGGCGGTCTTCGCGATCCGTCCGCTCGCCGACAGCCTGTTCAGGGACAAGGTTCAAGCCGTGCCCGAAGACGCGCTGGACAAAATGATTCTTCGGCAGGAATCAAACGGCCTGCGCGCGGAGCTCCGCATCTCTGCAATGCGTGGCCGCGTGGTGCAGGGGGCTTTCAGGCTCGAAGAGCTGACGGCGATTCTGCTGTTTTCTTCCGCAGGGACAGACCCGCAGCCGTAACCGGCAAAATGTTGCGCCCGATCCGTCCGAACTTCCGTCCGGTGCGATCCGGCTTATCGTCTCCCCCTTGTCCGGGGACGGGAAACCTGACGCGGCATTATTACGGTTTTTCAAATCATCTCCATGTGGTTCTTTTCTCAATCCTCGTGCAGGGACTGACTTTCCGCCGCAGGCTATTTTCCGAAAACAATCCCTGATAAAAGATTTTCATACTTGTATCTGTACATTTTGTCCGGTTTTGGCACGTCTTCGTGTATGGCGGTTCCGCCGAGATAACGGAAACCGGCGCAGGCGGCTGAAGTCGCAAGGCTTAAGGTCGATATATCGAGGACAAAAGTTTCGGAGATCATGACGTTTTTGGCCTGGGTTCCGAAGGCGTTCATCATATCGATCTTCACGGGCTCCCCTGCCTCCATTTTTCCGAGTTTTATGCCAATCGCGTCAAAACCGTTCTGGTAGAAGTAAAGGAAATCCGTTTTTTGCCGTGCCGGGACCTCGATAGAGACGGAATTGCAGTATCCCTTGAGCGGCGAGACAAACCAGTACGCGTTTTTCTTGGGCAGGTTTTCCAGGGGGTCCACGATCATAAGCATCAGGAATTTTTTCTGCTCCGGCGTCAGATGCAGGCAGAGGGCTGTAAATTTCTTGAAGCCCCTGTTGCGGTAAAGAGTCTCATGGCGCACAGGGCAGATGATAAAAAATTTTTGATCTTCCTGACTCATCCGCTGAAGCTCGGCGATGACGGTCTCAAGCATGGCCATATCCTGGGAATCCTTGGAAAGGGACGCGCTGCCGGAAAGCGCTCTGGGCGCGTGGCACAGATAGGTTGTGATCGCGCCTTTCTGAACGTCCCACAGGGGCGCATATGAACAGTTCAGTTTTTTCGCGGCGGCCCACTGCGCCTGCTCAATGACCGGAGGAGGCGTTTCGTCGAAATCCATGTCGATCTCGATAGGGTTGACGACGACGGGCTTGAAGTCTTCTTTCTTTTCCCGCTTTCTGATATCCGGCCCCTGATTGGCCAATTGCTCCACGGCTTCATGAAGGGGCTTGTCGAGCAGTATGGCCGTTTCGACCTCGCTGACGTGTTTCTCTATATCAAAACCTTTCATCTCTTCCTTGTTCATCGCAAGGATATTGCTCTTGATCTCCTCCGCGATGAGCAGGGCTTTCATTTCACCCTCGTCACAGGAATCATTCCCGAAAATGATGACGTATTTGTCATCCTGGTAGCGGAGAAAGATGTCTCCCCTGGTCATGTAATTGGAAATGACGTCTTCGACAATCTGATAGACGAGAGGCTGCAGCCCGTCCCAGCCCTTTCCCATGCGCTTTTTTATTTTTCCGAGGCCGATCAGCTGCAGCTTGCCGGAAGTGACAAGCTTCTTCTGCCGGAACAGGCTGTTGCAGAGCGTTTCGATCTCTTTTTGTTTTTCGGGGCTATAGGCCTGGCGGTTTTTATTGACGGGAACTGATTCTCTTTCGCTGCTCTTGTCACGGGATGAAAAAAGCCCTTTTACAAAAGAGAAAAATCCGAAATTTCTTTTTTCATCCTGTTCCATATGCGATTTATTTTTTCAGCAGGTCGGCTAACAGAAGAGAGATATCATCTGTCGTGAATGGCTTGTTAATGGTATGATCGGCGCCGATATTCCGCGCCATCTGCAGGAAGCTCAGGTTTTTCGTATTGCCGCCTCCCGACATGGCGACAATTTTCACCTTCGTATTGCAGGCGCGGATTTCAGAGATCGTTTCCAGCCCTTCCTTGTCCGGCATGAGGATATCCGTGATGACGATATCCGGTTTTTCCTGCTTGAACAGCGCAACACCCTTGTTGCCGTTGTTGGCTTCGATGACGACACAGTTTTCTCTTTGCAGAATGACGCGCAGCATCATCCTGATCAGTTCGTCATCGTCTATAACAAGAACCCTGATTCCGGACGCGGCAGATACCGTCATGGGTCTTCCTCCTTTTATCCTCTATATGTGGAGTGTAAAATGATTAACCTTTAGTTGCAATCAATCATCTCTTTGCCATATCTCCTCTCCGCCGTCAGCGTCGACCCGTTTGCATGAGGCCATTACATGATTTAATTTTAATCCCTGATTTATTTTAATTTTTTCGCGCCTGAAATGCAATGGACGATGCGCGGAAGGAAGAGACGCAAAATTCAGGTATTACTATCATTGGTAGAGTGTTAATATTTCAGGCGGTTGTTTTCGGGGGAGGCGTGGAATTATGACGCATGGATATTGGCGGCTGGCGGGCTTGGTCGTTTGTTTTCTTGCGGGTATTGCGGCGCTCTGGCTGAACGGCACGAGAACAAAAGACATGCCCCTGCGCATCGGAACCAATCCGTGGCCGGGATACGAGTTTTTTCACCTCGCAGAAAAAAAAGGCTTTTTCAAGGAAGAGGGCGTTGATGTTGAACTGGTGCGTTTTTCCTCTCTGGAGGATACGCTCCATGCTTTTCAGCGAAGGCAGGTGGATGGCATGACATCAACCCTTATTGAGCTCCTGCTGGCGTACGAAGCCGGCGAACCTGCAAAAATTGTGCTGATGATCGATTTTTCCAACGGAACCGATGTCGTGATCGCCCGTAAGGGGATAGACGGCGTTTCCGGCCTCAGGGGGAAAAAAATTGCCGTTGAATCTGCCTCTCTGGGCGTGTTCATCATCGCCAGAGCTTTGGAAAAAAACGGCCTTTCCCTGAGCGATGCGGACATTATCGGCATGAACCCTGCAAATATGGAGAAGGCTCTCCTGTCAGGAGAGGTCGATGCTCTGCATGCTTATCCGCCCGTTTCAACGAATATCCTGAAACATAAGGATAAGGTGGCGCAGATTTTTGACAGTTCGCAGATTCCGCAAGAAGTTATGGACGTTCTTTCTTTTTCCCCCGAAGTTGTCGAACACAAGATGGAAGATATGCGGGCCATCCGGCGGGCATGGGGCAAAACGCTCGTCTGGGCGCAGGAACATCCTGAAGAAGCAAACCGGATTATGGCGAATGTCGAGGGCGTCAGTCCTGAGGATTTTGCCGATGCCCTGAAGGGAGTCAGGATGCTGAGCCTTTCCGGACAGCGGCATTTCATGGAAAAGACGGGCATCTGCAGCAAAAACATCCTGCATGTCGCCACGATATTGCACAAAGAAGGGCATCTGCGGGAACCCTCCCCCAACCCCGATCTCTTCCTGGCTGATATGGAGGAAAGCTCTCCATGACAGACGTAAAAGGAAAAGTCCGGCTTTCTCTCGGCATCAAGATCCTTCTGCCGGTTTTTGTCGCAAGCCTGGTCATCCTGGTCTCCGTGTGGTTTTTTTTCAGACACAGCCGCATGGAGGCCGTGGAGGGTCATATCACCCACCGGGCGGAGTCCATCGCCGTCAGCATCGACCAGTTTGCATGGATTGTCGGCGTTTCTCCGGAGCTGGATCGTACCGTCCGGGCTCTTGCCGGCGCAAGAGGCGTGGGAATGATTGCCGTCGTTCAACGCGATCCTTTCACGGCGCTTGCCGTCTCAGGGGATGGAGTGCGTGCGCCTGATTTTGAAATGAACATCGAAAAAAGGTTTGATGAAAAAGTTTCGCGCGCATTGCGCGGCGGAAAGCGCCTGAGCGGATTTTTTGGGGATGGCGTGAAAGGTGATATGAAGTTTCTCTATATTCTTCCCGTATCTCTGAAAAAAGCCCCAGGCGCCGATCTTGTCCCCGGCGCGGTCTACATTCAGCTTGAAACAGGCGCTGGTTTTGAAGATATGACAAGGTATGCCGGTCAGGTAAACACGGTGTTCACGGGAAGCCTCCTCTTCCTGATCGGTCTGTTGTATTTTCTGCTGCGGCGCTATGTTTTCGAACCGACGCGCGTCATCAAAGACGTCCTTGACCTTCGCGCCGTGGGAAACAAGGACGTTTACGTCTCCCCCATACGGGCGGACGAAATCGGGGAGGTCGGCAGGGCGCTCAACACCCTGCTGGAAAACCAGGATCGTTTCAAGATCGAAATAAGGAGATCACATGCCGCTGCCGTGAAGGCGGGTAGGGAGGCGCAGAAAGCCAGTGAGGTGAAGTCGCAATTTCTGGCGAACATGTCCCACGAGCTGCGGACGCCTTTGAACAGCTCATTGGGCATGATGCGGCTGTTGATGGAAACATCTCTCAGCGCCGAGCAACGGGCAATGGCGGATACTGCGTTCCAGTCTTCCAGAAACCTGCTGGCGATCGTGAATGATATTCTTGATCTCTCGAAGATCGAGGCGGATGAAATGGTTCTGGAGCGTATCGGCTTCGACGTGATTTACGTTTTTGACAGCGTCATTCATACGCTGAAACCGCTTGTCAGGGAAAAACATCTGCGTTTCGACGTCTGTTTTAAAAAAGAGGATTTCCCGTACCTGGTGGGGGATCCCCTGCGCCTGACGCGCGTGCTGACGAATATGGTGAGCAACGCCGTGAAATATACGGACAGGGGGCGCGTCGAATTCCGCGCTTTCTGCAGAAAACTGGACGACGGGCATGTCGAGGTGCGGTGTGAAGTGGAAGATACCGGCATCGGCATTTCCAGGGAAAATATCGGCAGGATATTCGAAAAATTCGTTCAGGCGGACACGTCCACGACGCGCAGATACGGCGGAACGGGCCTTGGCCTTGCCATCACCAAGGAACTGGTCGGACTGATGGGCGGTGAAATAGGAGTGGAAAGCGAAGTGGATGTGGGCTCCACATTCTGGTGCACGATCCCTTTTGAAATAACGGATCAGCTCAGTGAGGAAAAACGTTTCCGCAAGAGCAAGAGAGTCAAGGGAACAGTACCTCCCGGGCAAGCGCGCATTCTCGTCGCGGAAGACCATCCGTTGAACCAGATGTACATCAAAAAATTGCTGGAGAAATTCGGCATCGGATATCACGAGCTGGTCGACAGCGGACAGAAAGTCGTTGACAAATACAGGGAGGGAAGCTGGGACGTCATCCTGATGGACTGCCATATGCCGGAAAAAAACGGGTATGACGCGACGGAGGAAATCCGCACCCTTGAAGAAAAAACAGGGGGGCATGTCCCCATCGTTGCCATGACCGCCAACGCCATGGTGGGGGAAAGGGAAAAATGCCTGCGCTACGGCATGGACGATTATATCAGCAAGCCCCTCAATATTGAGGAGATGCTGGACATTCTGGGACAATGGATGTGTTTTGAGAAGGGCGGCGAAAAAGGCCCGGAACAGGAACCAAAAACAGGCATAAATCCGCCGGTGAATTTTCCCCTGCTTCGGGCCATTACACAGGGCAACAAGGAGATGGAGCAGGAATTTGTCCGCGTGTTCGTCGCGCAGTCGGATAAAAACCTGAAGATTCTGGAGGAATGCTGCACGAGAGGGGATCAGAAGCTGTGGTGCGAAACGGCGCATATGTTCAAAGGCGGTTCCGGAGTCATCGGCGCGGAAGCGCTCAGCGGGCTATGTGAGCAAGGCCAGCACTTTGAGGGCAGTGAAGAGGAGCGCCTCCGGCTTTTTGGCTCGATAAAGCGCGAATACGAACGCGTCAAGGATTTCCTGAGGCAAAACGATTTGACAATCTGCTGACCCCCTCCGCCCGATTTTTTTTTGCATAAACGCCGTAATGTCATGAACGCCACGACGCTTTCCGGAAGCAAGTATTTAAGTTGACAAAAGAAGCCTGCGGGCAGTATGTTACCCTCGTAAAGTGCAGGCAGAACGTCGGTAAGCGACGATGGGAGGAACATGTTCCAGGTGCGGATTCACGGGCGCGGGGGGCAGGGGGTGGTCACCGCCGCCGAGATGCTTTCCATCGCCGCTTTCGAGGAAGGCCGCCATGCGCAGG
>JAZDGQ010000018.1:0-6846 GCA_043806835.1 Pseudomonadota bacterium
TTCATGGGCGTTACGAATTCCAGAAGCAGACAAACCCGTTAAATGTGGACATGATCATTCAGAAACTGATGGAATTGCCCCCAGAGCACGGTATGGCGCGGGCGGCGTAAATCTGGATTGAACCTTTTCGGGGCGTTAGGCAAAAACCCCCAGATTATACGCGAAGGCCTGCGTATGCTCGAAGATCAGGAAAAGCTGCGCCAACTCAAACTGGAAGTCCTGCGCGCAGAGATCATGAAGGGCGTCAACAGCGGCCCAGGCAAGCCTGCTGATGACGTTCTCGACCGTCTTGAGAAGAAGTACCGCAAAATGTCTGAGCGGGAAGCCCACTGATGCCTGTTATAATTTCTGCTGCGGCAGAAGCTGACCTTGAAGAGATTGGTGATTTCATTGCTGCCAGCAGTCCGGTGCGCGCAGTCTCTTTTATCGCCGAGCTTCGTGGGCACTGCCAAAAAATAGCCGCCGCTCCCATGGGCTATCCATCCCGGTCGGGGTTGGTGGAAGACCTTCGCCTCTGTGTGCATGAAAAATACCTGATCTTCTTCCGTGTGCTGGAAAAAGAAGTCAGGATTGAAAGAATTCTCCACGGGGCGCGGGATATTGAGCGCCTGCTCGAAGAGTGAAAATCCCTTTATTTTATGTAGCTTTCGGCATGTGTTTGCGGTATAGCCGTGCCGTACAGTCATTGATTACGCAAGAATACCCATGCCCCGTCGCTCCATTCTTTCTGTCACCGAACGCGAAAGCCTGCTGAGCCTGCCTAACGCTCAGGAAGGCATGATTCGACACTATACTTTGAGTGAATCCGACCTGTCTGTTATCCGCCAGCATCGGGGTGCATCCAATCGGCTCGGATTCACCGTGCAACTTTGTTATATGCGCTATCCCGGGATCACCCTCGCCGTAAAAGAGGCGCCTGACCCGGCGCTGCTACAGATGGTCGCGCAGCAACTTCAGATCGATCCCGGAGAATGGAACAGTTATGCAGCACGCGGCCAGACGCGGCGTGAGCATCTGGTCGTGCTAAAATCCGTGTTCGGCTTCAAGGCTTTCACACCGGCGGTGCATTATCGGCGTACAGTGAAGGACTTGGAAGAACTGGCATGGCAGACTGACAAAGGCGTTGTGCTGGCGACCGCATTGATTCAGTCGTTGCGTAGCCGTTCCATCCTGTTGCCTCCTATGAGAGTGATAGAGCATATTTGCGCTGAAGCGCTCACACATGCGGCACGGCGCATCTATGTCGCGCTATCCGGTCCGTTGTCCAGAGAACACCGCCGTCAGCTCGATAAGCTTCTAGACATGCGTCAGAAGCAAAATTTCAGTACCTTGGTCTGGCTGCGCCAGTCTCCCGCCGCCGCCAAAGCCGCGCACCTGCTGGAACACATTGCACGGCTCAGGACAATTGAAGATTTGAAACTGCCAGCAGGCATCGACCGTCAGGTTCACCAGAACAGGCTCCTGAAGATCGCGCGCGAGGGCGGACAGATGACCGCCCAACATCTGCGTGACCTGGAAGCGGCAAGACGCTACGCCACGCTCGTAGCGGTCGTGCTGGAAGCAAAAGCCACTGTAATTGATGAAATCGTTGATTTACATGATCGCATCATGGGCACAGCTTTCAATCGCGCAAAGCACACACACGAACAGCAGTTTCATCAATCAGGCAAGGCCATTAACGAGAAAGTGCGGCTGTACTGGCGCATAGGGAGCGCCCTGCTTGAAGCCAAGGAAAATGGGGGCGATCCATTTGCGGCAGTTGAAACCGTCATCCCATGGAAAGACTTCATACAAAGCGTGAGTGAGGCGGAAGAGCTGGCTCGTCCTGAAGATTTTGACCATCTATCTGGAATTATCGAGAGCTATCCGCAGATACGCCGCTACGCAGCATCTTTTCTCGAAGTCCTGCAGTTGAAAGCCGCGCCCGCCGCGCAGGAAA
The DNA here is from genome assembly GCA_043806835.1 of Pseudomonadota bacterium. GTDB lineage: Bacteria > Pseudomonadota > Alphaproteobacteria > Micavibrionales > UBA2020 > PALSA-926. The sequence goes on from JAZDGQ010000018.1 coordinate 1,940, forward strand.
TCCTCGATGCCGTGAAAACGTTGAAGACACTGAATGCCGGCACCAGCCGCAAGGTTCCAAAACACGCGCCAATGGGCTTTGTCCGCAAACGCTGGAAAGACCTGGTCCTCAAGGAGGATGGCATAGACCGGCGTTTCTATGAGATGTGCACACTTGCAGAGTTGAAGAACGCGCTGCGCTCGGGCGATATTTGGGTTCAGGGCTCCCGGCAGTTCAAGGATTTTGAGGAATACCTGTTGCCGCCGAAGAAGTTCTCGGCCTTGAAAAAAGCAGATACCTTGCCCCTGGATATTACCTCCGACTGCAACCGCTACCTTCAGTCCCGCCTAGGCTTACTGGAACAACAGCTTGAGACCGTCAATCTGCTGGCGGATGTGGACGAGCTACCCGATGCCGTCATCACGGAGACTTCCCTCAAAATCACGCCACTGACCAATGCCGTGCCGGATGAAGCGGCCACTCTGATGCAACAGATTTACGGGCTGTTGCCTCGCGTGAAAATTACAGAGCTCCTGCAGGAAGTCGATGAATGGACGAGCTTTACGCGGCACTTTACGCACATTAAAAGCGAGGAACAGGCCCGTGATAAAACGCTGCTGCTGACGGCGATACTGGCCGATGCGATCAATCTCGGTCTGGTGAAAATGGCGGAATCCTGTCCAGGCACGACCTATGCCCGGCTTTCATGGCTGCAGGCATGGCACGTCCGCGATGAAACCTACTCGGCAGCCCTGGCTCAACTGGTTAATGCACAGTTCCAGCATCCCTTTGCCGGGTACTGGGGCGATGGCACGACATCCTCTTCTGACGGCCAGCGGTTCAGGGCCGGCGGCCGTGCGGAAGCGACCGGACACGTCAACCCGAAGTATGGCAGCGAGCCGGGCGTGATGTTCTATACGCATATTTCCGATCAATATGCGCCATTTCATATGAAGGTCATAAATGTCGGCGTGCGCGATGCCACTTATGTCCTTGATGGTCTATTGTACCACGAGTCTGCTCTGCGGATCGAGGAGCACTACACTGACACCGCGGGCTTCACCGACCACGTCTTCGCACTGATGCACCTGCTGGGATTCCGTTTCGCGCCGCGCATCCGCGATCTGGCCGATAAACGAATTTTTACTCCTCCCGGCAAGAACAAATACCCCGCGCTTAATACGCTGATCGGCGGAACAATAAACGTGAAGCACATACAGAGCCACTGGGACGCGGATTCAAGTAGCCAGTGCATAAAGTTTAGCAGCGTCTGGAGAGAGTTTCAAAGACCTCGTTTGGCGTTTTGAATCCGAGCGATTTTCTTGGCCTGCGGTTAAGCAGGCGTTCGACCTTCGCGACCGTAGCATGGTGGATTGTAGTGAAGTCCGTGCCTTTTGGGAAGAAGTCCCTGATGAGGCCGTTCGTATTCTCGTTCACGCCGCGCTCCCACGCATGATAGGGGGTGGCGAAGAAGACGCGGGCTTTCAGGGTTTGCGCGGTTTTCTGGTGTGCGGCGAACTCCTTGCCGTTGTCGTAGGTGATCGTGTGGACGTTGCGGCGCAGCGGCTTCAGGCGGCGCACGGTGGCGCTGTGGGTGGCCTTCGCGGTGGCGCGGTTCAGTTTCGAGATGGTGGTGAACAGGCTTTTGCGCTCGACGTGGGTGAGCAAGGCGCCCCTGTGCCGCATTCCCACGATGGTATCGCCCTCCCAGTCGCCGAGCCGTGTTTTCCTGCCGACGACGGCGGGGCGTTCGGATATGTCGATTCTATTGGGGATAAAGCCCCTTCCGGCATTCTGCGCGCCGCGCCGGTTGTACTTCTTCCCCCGCCGCCGCAGACAGCGCCAGAGGCTGCCGCCCGCCCGCTTGTCGTCCCAGACCATGCGGTAAATCCATTCGTGGCTGATGCTGACGCCGCGCTCATCCCGCAGCCAGAAGCTGATCTGTTCCGGGCTCCAGCGTTCGTCGTGCATCTTGCGGGCGATGTCGCGGCGCAAACGGGCCGTCAGTTTGCGCGGTCTGCCCCGCACCCTGTCCTGCCGTGCCCACGCCTTGCCCTGCGCCTGCTTGAATCGGTACCCGCGCCGCCCGCTGTTCCGGGCCAGCTCCCGGCTCAACGCGCCCTGGCTGAACCCCAAGGCCGCGCCGATCTCCGCTTGCGTCTTGTCTGCCTTCGCCAGCGCGTGAATCTGGCATCTGTCCTCGTACTGAATGCGCCGATACTTTCTCATCCGCAACCCCTTGGTTTGCCAAGAGGTTACTCCATTCAGACGGCTAAATTATGCACTGGCTACTTGAATCCGCGGGATGAAATCCTGCGTCTGGCGACATCAATACAGCAGGGAACGGTCACTGCTTCGCTGATGTTACGCAAGCTAGGCAGCTATCCCCGTCAGAACGGTCTGGCCGTCGCGCTCCGGGAATTAGGGAAGATCGAACGCAGCCTATTCACGTTGGACTGGCTGCAGAACGTCGAGCTGCGCCGCCGCGTCAACGCGGGCTTGAACAAGGGTGAGGCCCGCAATGCGCTCGCCCGGGCCGTGTTCTTCAATCGGCTGGGAGAAATGCGCGATCACAGTTTTGAAAATCAGCGCTTCCGTGCCAGTGGACTTAATCTGGTGACGGCGGCCATCGTCCTGTGGAATACAGTTTATCTGGAGAAAGCGGTACATGCTTTGAAAAAACAGGGCCATCCTGTCGATGACAGTCTGTTGCAGCACCTGTCGCCGCTCGGCTGGGAGCACATCAATTTGACAGGAGATTATGTCTGGCAGGCTCATAAGCAGGGGAAATCAAGGCCGCTGCGGCGGTTTCCAGGGTCTTAACGTGCTTTAAAGTCCGTTTCGTGAGGGGACCCCATAGCCGACAACACAGTTGCGCTCCCTGGCCGATTCTTGGCTCGGCTGCATTGGTTTTCTTGGGAGCAGCAATCTTACTTTTGCAGACCTCCCCAAACAGGGGGATTTGAATGTAGCCGGTTCTTTCAGAACCCTACCGGCTTTAGCCGGTAGGGCGGTTCAGTTCAGGGTTTAGAACCTCATTAACACGCTGAAAAACAGGCGGGAGCCTTGGTCGCCCTCGGAGGCGACGATCTGGTTTAACGGCTTGTTCCACTCGACATAGCCGGAGATATTTTTCTTTAAATTGAAACGCACCCCCAGACCCGCCGAAGCGAGAGAATCGTCCGCCGCTTCGCCGACAACAGGCGACCTGTTCCATACTCTTCCAAAATCGATAAAGCTGTAGAGCTGGTATGACTGCAAAATCTCATTGTCAACCGGGCCGCCGTAGCGCAGTTCGCCGACACCTGCCCAGCCTCTGTCACCTGTGATCTCGCCGCTATCGTAGGCGCGGCCAAACGTCGGGCCTCCGACGGAAAACTCCTCGGACGCCAGCAGCGGGCTGCTGGAAATCTGCCCCGTTCCCAACAGCATCAAAGACCAGTCATACGCCAATTCCTGAATACGTGTGCCTGTAAGGTTGCCGCGCAGAAATTTATGTTCGCCGTTGGCGCGGGAACGACCAACGCCGTCGTTTGTCGCGCCCAGAGCATCCAGCCCCTGCGTTACCTGAAGGTCAAACTGGTTGACCCCCTTCATCTGGTCGATAAAGTCAAAAGTGGCGCCTGCCCGTACCGAACGCACATGATCCTGAGCAGTCTGAATGCCCGCCGTATCCGTCTCGGAATTCAGCGCTGTCAATCCGCCCAGAAGGTTGAGGTTGTAATTGCGGCTGCGCACCACGGGATAGCTGCCTTCCAGATCATAAAGCTGGCTGTCCCCCTGGATGCCCAAAGCCGAGATGTTGCCGCCCGGATCGGTGCTGGTAAAGGCCGCCCGAGCCTTTACTTTCATGCCCTCGGATCCCAACTGCTCCTCATGGGTCACATCGGCAAATTTCATTTCATTTATCTGGCTGGTTACGATTCCGCGCAGCGTTGTGCGGTCATGAACGCCGAGCAGCGAATTAAAAGCGCCGACGAGTGTCCCTCTATAAGGCCCAATATACTTCGATCCGCGATTGTCCGCGCCGACAGAACCCTCAAAGGCATCTTCTTCAACGGAAATGATCAGGTCGCCGCCGCCCTGCGCTTTCGAGGGCTTGATGAAACTTTTCGCCGTGATGCCGGGAAGATCGTCGATGAGCAGAAGATAGCGTTCGATCTGCCGCGTGTTTGCAGGTCCCGCGCTTCTGATCTTGTCGGCCATTTCCTTGATGGTGCCGTTGTTATCCTTAAAGGTGCCGACAACCTGCACATTATCAATGTGCCCCTCGACGGCCCGTAGATGGACAACGCCATTCTCCACTTTTTGCGGCGATAAAACGGCACGGGAGAAAACATATCCTTCTTCGCGGTATTTTTTAGTGACCCGCTGCGCGATGGCGTTCAGGTCGGCAAAAGAAACCTTCTGGCCGATCATGTCCTCAAAAAGGGAAGAAAGATCAACGCCCTTATAGGCAACCGTCTCCTCCAGCACGACATTCTTCAGGACAAAAACCTTTTCCGCGCTCAATCCCTGAGATGCCTTCTCTTCTTTCGGAACAGGGACGTTGTCCTCGATGCGGGAGGGCGGGCGTTTTTCTTCTCCCGCTCCCTTTATAATGATGCCAGGCTCGACGGGAGACGGTGTTAACGCCAGAGAGGAACTTGACGTTGCAGAGACTAAAAATGCCGTCAACAGCAGGCAGAACAGGCTTCTTTTAGAATTGAAGTCGTTTTTCATTATTTTGTCGTCCTTGTTAACAATCATTAACTGACTAGCGCAGATTATTTCCCTCTATGCAAGGTAATAATTGAGCTGGCTCCAACACTTGAGGTGGCTTCACTTCTTCGGACAGTTTAGCGGCGCGGATAAGCTACGATCTGTTGTTTGACATCATGCCGCCAGTCTTGAGTTGATCTGTCCGTCCGGGCGAAGGGCGGAGCCCG
>JAZDGQ010000019.1:0-15581 GCA_043806835.1 Pseudomonadota bacterium
CGACCTGTTCGTAAACGGCCTGGCTCAGGTCTGCGCGGGTAATTGTCTGGTTACTCATTTTGCACCTCAAAGGATCAACGTGACTTTACACTATCGATTCACAATAAATCAGTCAATACAAAGAGTTGAGAAATAAAGTTATAGTGGCTAACGGCCTGAAACCGGCTCAGGGCAAGGGGTTCCGTGGACTCACCAGCGCACAAGCGCCGCGCCCCAGGCGAACCCGCCCCCCATGGCGTTCATCAGAATCAGATCTCCGTTCCGGATTCGTCCGTCTTCCACAGCGACGGCCAGGGCGAGGGGAATCGAGGCCGCCGATGTGTTCCCGTGCTGCGCCACCGTCATGATGACGCGCTCCGGCGGCATCCGGAGTTTTTCCGCTATAGAATCGATGATTCTCTTGTTGGCCTGATGCGGCACCAGCCATTGAATGTCAGAAGGTTGCAACCCGTTCGTGTCGAGCGCTTCCATAATGGCCTCCCCCATGCGCGTCACCGCAGCGCGGAAGACTTCCTTGCCGTTCATCCTGACATGGCCGACCGTCCTGGTCGTGCCCGGGCCGCCGTCGACATAGAGCATTCCGCGCTGCGCGCCATCTGAATGGAGATGCGTGGAAAGGATGCAGCGGTCGTCTCTGGTGCCTTCGGCCGTATCGTCGGCTTCCACGATCACCGCCCCCGCGCCGTCCCCGAACAGCACGCAGGTGCTGCGGTCCGACCAGTCGAGCAGGCTGCTGAACCGTTCCGCGCCGATCACCAGCGCGCGGTTGATCTGCCCGGATTTGATGAAATTGTCCGCCGTCGCCAGGGCATAAATGAAGCCGGAGCATACGGCCTGGATATCGAAGGCGAAGCCCCTGTCGCCCATGCCGATATTGTCCTGCACGGTCGTAGCGGTGGCTGGAAAGGTCTGGTCCGGGGTCGTGGTCGCCAGAAAAACGGCGTCGATATCGGAACCCGTCAGTCCGGTTCTCTCCAGACAGTCCCGCGCACTCCGGGTCGCCATGTCGGACGTCGTCTGATCCCTGGCCGCGATGTGCCGGGATCTGATGCCGGTGCGCTGCACGATCCATTCGTCGCTTGTCTCGACGATTTTGGCGATGTCCTCGTTGGTCATGACGCCCTCGGGCAGGTAGGCGCCGCAACCGATGATGCGGGAGCGTCTCATGCCTGTGACACCGTTTCTTCCGCCGTGATTTCAGGGACATCCGCGCCCATGCCGAGTTTTTCCAGGTCCTGCGCGACTTTCTCGTTGAACCGGATGAGCGCCATGTCCGCCGCGACGCCGATGGCGTGGGCGAAACCAACGCCGTCCGTTCCGCCGTGGCTCTTGATGCACAGCCCCCTGAGTCCCATCAGGCTCGCGCCGTTGTAGGAGCGCGGGTCGATGCGCCGGACGAGTTTCATCACGGCGGGAAGGGCCACCAGGATTCCCGGCAGGCAGAGCAGAAGGCCGGCCTTCATCAGCCATGAGGAGTTGAAAGACTGTCTGAACAGGCTTTTCATCAGCCGGGCGGTTCCTTCGATAGCCTTCAGCGTCACGTTGCCCGTGAATCCGTCGGTCACGATCACATCGACCGTTCCGGCGCCGATGTCGGTGCCTTCGACGAAGCCGATATATTTTCCGGGAAGATGGGCGGCGGCGGCGAAAAGCTCGGACGCTTCCCTGACCGTTTCATGTCCCTTCGCCGCTTCGGAACCGATATTGAGCAGGCCGATGCGCGGGTCGGATATTTTCAGGATCTCGCGTGAAAAGACGCCGCCGAGCACGGCGAATTCCAGCAGATTCTTGGGATCGCATTCCACGTTCGCGCCGAGGTCGAGCATCACGACTCCGTGCCCCGGCACCTTGGTGGGCATATAGGTGGCGATGGCCGGGCGCGTGATCCCCGGCAGCACTTTCAGGACGAACTTGGCCATCGCCATCAGGGCGCCGGTGTTTCCGGCGGAGACCACGCAGTTCGCCTCCCCCCTGCCTACGGCGTCGATGGCGAGGCGCATGCTGGAATTGCGGCCGTTGCGGAGCGCGGAGGAGGGCTTGTCTTCGCTGGCGATGCGGTCGGGCGTGTGCCGCACCTCCATGACGGCCTCAAGCCCCGCATGTTTTTTTATCAGGAGTCTGATTTTGTTTTCGTCGCCGAAGATGATGAATTTCGCCTGGGGGTATTTCCGACGCGCCAGATGCGCCCCCTCGACCACAACCTGCGGCGCATGATCGCCTCCCATTCCGTCCAGGGATATGACCAGATCATTTCGCAAAGGGGATGCCTTTGGTTTATTCAGGGGCGCGGACAGGTGAGGGGCTCAGTCAACGTCGATGACGTGCTGGCCCTTGTATGTGCCTGTTTTCAGGCAGATATGATGCGGGCGCACCATCTCCCCCGTGTGCTTGTCTTCCACGACGGAGGGGGATTTCAGCGCATGGTGCGACCGGCGCATATCCCTTCTGGATTTCGACGTTTTCTTTTTTGGAACAGCCATGGCTTTGCACTCTCTCTAAAATTAATCAGGCTCATTACATAAACAAAAAGCCCCTGTCAGGCAAGGGAAATCGTTTTTTGGTAGTGTCCTAATTTGAATTTCATAATAATTTATCTTGCTTTATCCGTCCTTTGTAGGATACCATTTTCGCATGCCTGAAGTGATTCGGGCATGGGGCATGATAACCCTTGGCAGATGCGGTTTGTGACCGATACCTCACTCCCTCACCTTTTATGGTCGGGGAGGCATGCGCGAATGTTCAGGCCGAAAGGCTAAAGGCGCATGCGACCTTTCATCTGACAGGTTTATCAACTCCCCGATCACCAGAGGAGAGTTGAAGTTGAATATGCCAGATGTAAAAACCCTTATTGAAGAACTGGAACGTTTGCCGCTGCGTGGCGGCGTTGTCAGCATGAAGGCGGATTATATCCGTATGCTATTGGAGCACATTCGGAAGATGGAACCAGATTTACCAGCTCTTCAATATTCCAAAGCCGATCAGTGATACCAGCCGCCATAGCCGGTGTGATTCGCAGGGTCTGGTGAATCCGGCAGAAATTGTAGTACATGAATCCCCCCGTACCCTGAAGCAGGGTGCTGCTTCCTCGGCGCCGCCCCCTCGTCGGTGACCTTTTATTCCTTCTTTTCCGGCTTCAGTCCCTTCAGCACCTGAAACGGGCCGTTTTTGACGTCTGTGCCGATTTTGGCAATCTGTGCCGGCAGGCTCACGCCCGGAGCGCGGGGATAGGGATCAAGCTCCAGGGACAGATATTGTGCCGCCAGTTCTCCCAGATCGATCATGCCATCAACCATGACATCTGGAAATTCTTCTTCCAGAGTAACGCTGATTTCCGCATTTTCGTCAAGCTCTTTCCCGTCTTCTGTAAAGCAAGTGTCGAAATGCAAGTTCACTCTGGAGGGAACGTCCTGAAGGGATACGACGCAGGACTGGACGACATCAGCCTCGATATCGCCCTCGATTCTGATGACGTTGCCATCCGACATGCGGAGCAGGCTTATTCTGCCTTTCAGTCCGCCGAGCGCTCTCAGATCGAGACGTACGGCCAGAGCCGCGCATTCCGCCCCAGTGGCTTCGATTTTCTCGGCTCTGCTTTTGTTCGGAATGATTCTTTCAACCGCGATCAGGCGGGAAAATTCGGGGGGTGCTGTCATTTCTGGCCTCCTCTTGCGGCGTTCCAGAGTGATATATATTGTTTTTCAGGAAAGAAAAGATTATATTTCAGCATGAAAAAATTCGGGCTTCTGATTTCTGTCCTCTGTCTTCTGTCCTGCGCGCCGACCGTGGCCACGCGCGGAAATCTCATCAGCCCGTCCATGTTCCAGCAGGTGCAGGCCAAGGCCTCGACCCGCGCGGACGTCGTGAATTTCTGGGGGCCGCCGACCACCACTTCGCCGTTCGATCCGAATCTCTGGTATTACATCGGCGAGACGACGGCGCAGAGAGGCATTTTTGCGCCGGAGGTTGAAAAGCGGCGGATAATCCGCGTCAGGTTCGATTCCGGGGACAACGACACCGTCGTGGAGGTTTCCGACCTTGACCCGAAGAGCGCGAGGGACGTTGATCTCGTCAGCCGCACGACCCCGACCGCCGGGAAAGAGTTCACCGTCGTGCAGCAGTTCATTGGCAACCTCGGCAAGTTCAATCAGGACGTGCCCCAGACGAGATAGAGGCGGATAAAAATCTCAAATCCGCTTCCCCTGCTTTACCCCCCGTAGGGAATCCACACGTTCTTGATCTCGACGGCGTGGCGGAGGAATTCCTCGCCTTCGCCCACGGCGATGAAAGCGTCATTCCCGGCTTCTCCTGACGGGCGGGTTCACGGATTCAAAATGCAAATAGGCGGAAAGGGATGACAATTTCGGCCTTATCTCCTGAATCAGCGAACGGCCATCCTCTTTTCGTCCCAAAAAGTAGAGAAAATAAGGCCCGTCGGGAAACCCCGCTCGTAAAGAAGAAACATTCTCTCCTATGCAAGTGCCGAAAGTTTTATCCGAATATCCTTCTTCTCCCAAAAACGGGGTCTGCTCGCGAGACGTGCACGGGCGGCCCGGGGAAAAGCTGGCTTCGTCAAAGAAGTAATCGAGCTGATAGAAGGTGAAGTGCTTCAACACTTCTTTGTGGTCGTTGATGATTTCGTCCATTATCCCCCTTTCTATCCTCGAAGAATCAAGCAAGCTCCGGGCTTCCCCGTCATCCCCCTGCTCTATCGCTTTCCAGAAATTGATGACGACTTTATTGGGGGAAGAGAGGTCTTTCCTGTCGTAAACGTCAACTCCCAATTTCATCAAAGCGGCGGCTGCCTCTCCCTGCATTTTCCCGTCGGCGCCTTGTAATTTTTGCTTGAGGAAGGGGATATATTCTTTTGCATTCAAAAAAACGATAATTTTATAAGGTGAATAAAACCCCTCATAATCTTCAGGCTGCGATTCAAAATCATTCAACATGAAATCCAGTCCTCTTTTGCTGCGAAAAAAATAAGATGCGGCTCCAATATAATATCTTGTCCTGGAGAGGGTTTTTTCATCTTTTGAACTTTTGATTTTATTGGCAAGGGCATCGATAAATTTTTCACCCAAGAGCTTGTTATCATGAAGATTGGCGAGCGATGTAACCCTCTCGCATACGGCTGCGGCGCGGAGTGCGATGTATTCATCCGGATGATCCAGCAAATCGACAACGTGAACGATTATTTCGGCTAAAACTTCCTTTTTGGCTAAATGAAACCATCCAAAATAAGCCGCCGCCGCTTCTATTCCGACCAACGGCTCGTCTTTCTGCGCCATACCGGCCAGTTGATTCATGATCTCTTCGCTGGGGTCACGTTCTTCAAAGGAACGCATCCGCCCATACCTGCTTAATTCTTCAATTCCCAAAGCTGCAGCTGCCCGAACGTATGGATCGGGATGCTTTAATCCTTCCGCGTAACCGGAAGCATCACCGGATGTGTTCTGTATTTGCCGACGCGCCAGCCGGATTTTTTCGTCGGTTGTTTTCTCAAGTTGCCGCGTCAAGGCTGCCGGTTCCGAATTCTGACCGAACGCCTGCCGGCCGCCGTTAAGGAGGACGGCTGCGAGCAGCGCGCCCGCCAGGAAAAAAATTTTCCTGTTCATGTCTTTACCTGCTCCCCGTAGGGAATCCACACGTTCTTGATCTCGACGGCGTGGCGGAGGAATTCCTCGCCTTCGCCCACGGCGCGGTCGAGCCAGTCGTGCCGGCGCCCGTCGTTGACCCATGTGCGCTTCAGATTGCCGATGGAGGCCTTCTCCACCACTGCGCTTCCCGTGATATCCGAACCGAAGTACCAGACTCCATCAACATCATCGTGCTCGGCGAGAGTTTGCGTGAGGAGGGCGCGGTTGCCTGTGACGATGTTCACCACGCCCGCCGGAACGTCCGACGTGTCGAGCACCTGATAAAAGTCGGTGACGGAAAGGGGGTGTTTCTCCGACGGAATGACGACCGAACGGTTCCCCATCGCCATCGCCGGGGCGAACAGCGACACGAAGCCGAGCAGCGGAGATTCATCCGGGCATACGATTCCCATGACGCCCACGGGCTCTTTCATCGCCAGCGAGACGAAGCGGGCGGGCGGGCAATGCACGTCGCCGTCGTATTTGTCGGCCCATGCTGCGTAAGTGAAGAGGCGGCGGATCGACTCCTCCACTTCCCGCCGGGAGCCCGAGGAGGGCATTCCCGTTGTCCGGACGAGCCGTTGCCTGAACGCCTCCTTGTGGCTGTTCAGGTTTTCGGCGAGGGCATAAAGGATATGCGCGCGCAGGTTCCGGGCGGAGCTGCCCCAGCCTTCCGCTTTCCTTGCAGCTTCGACGGCGTTGTGAATGTCTTCCCGGCTGCCTTCGCTGGCCTGACCAAGCAGCCTGCCTTTGGCATCAGCGATGGAGAAGATGCCGGTGCCGCCGGGAGGCACATGCTTTCCGCCGATGTACAGCTTCGCCGCCCTGTCAAGGTTGGCAAGACCCCCGACAGCGGCGGGTGTGTGTTCTGCCGTGCCAGGTTTTGTCCTGCTTTTCTTGTAGAGGGGCAGGAATTTGACATGCTTCGGTTTCAGGCAGGAATACATTCCCTCCCGTCCCCCTTCGCGGCCAAAGCCGGATTCGCGCAGGCCGCCGAAGCCGCAGGCGGCGTCGAACATGCTGACCGAGTTGATCCACACTGTGCCCGCTTTCAGCTTCGGCGCGATGTCGAGAGCGGCGGTGATGTTCTCGCTCCAGACGCTCGCGGCGAGGCCGGTGCGGGAATTGTTGGCGAGCATCACCGCTTCTTCCGGCGTGCGGAAAGTCATCGAAGAAACGACGGGGCCGAAAATTTCCGTCTGTGCGATGGTTGATGCGGGCTGGACGTTCAGGAGCAGGGTGGGCGGGTAAAAGGGGCATACGGCCTTGCCGGTCTGTATGAGCGTTGCGCCTTCCCTGACGCCCGTTTTGACGAGGTCGTCGATCCTGTCGAATTGCTCTTTGCTGATGATCGCGCCCATGTCCACGGTCTTGTCGAGAGGCTGTCCGACGCGCATATTTTCCATCCGGCGGGTCAGTTTCTGAACCATCTTATCGGCGATGCCCTCCTGAAGGATGAGCCGCGTCAACGCGCAGCAGACTTCCCCCTGATTGAGCCATGCGCCGTCCACGACGCCTTCCACGGCGCTGTCCAGATCGGCATCTTCGAAAACGATCATGGGGGATTTGCCGCCGAGTTCCAGCGTCAGACCCTTGCCGCTGCCCGCCGTGGCTTTGCGGACGAGACGTCCGGTTTCTGTCGAGCCGGTGAAGGCGATCTTGTCGATGCCGGGATGTTTTGTGATTTCCGCGCCGATGGAGCCGTCGCCCTGCACGATGCTGACGACGCCGGGGGGCAGCCCTGCCTCCTGACAGAGTTCGGCGAAGAGAAAGGAGGTCAGGGGCGTGAATTCGGAGGGCTTCAGGATGACCGTGTTGCCCGCGGCGAGGGCGGGCGCGATTTTCCACGCCAGCATCAGGAACGGGAAGTTCCACGGGATGATCTGGCCGCAGACGCCGTGAGCCGCATATCCGGGGAATTCCCTGTCGAGAAGCTGCGCCCATCCGGCATGATGGTGAAAATGACGGGCGGCGAGGCTCATGTCGTCGCGCGCCTCGCGGACAGGCTTGCCTGTGTTCAGGCTCTCCAGCACCGCCAGAAGGCTGGAATTTTTCCGGATCAGGTTGGCAAGGGCATAAAGATATTTCGCGCGCTCGAAACCGTCCCGCGCCGCCCATGATTTCTGTGCATTTCGGGAAGAGTTCACGGCGTCGGTGACGTCGGATTTCGTGCCGAGGGGCATTTTACCCAACCCCTCGCCCGTGGCGGGAGCCTTTATTTCGACCCACTTGCTTTTTCTGGGCGTGCTCCACCTGCCATTGATGAAATGACCGAAAGAGAATTTGTGCCGTTCCAGCCATTCCCTGGCGACGGCGTCACTCTCCGGCGCGGAACCGTATTCCATGTTTCCGAATATGGGTGCGATTTTTGTGGAGGCCATATTGCCGTTCTCCTGTTAGCTGACTGTGAATTTACTGTTTCCGTGCGATATTATCATCATCCGTTTAAAATCAGGGTTCTTCCTACATATTTGAAAAATTCGGCCCGTCGCCGCCCTGAGGAACACCCCAGACAATGTTTTGGGTGGGATCCTTGATGTCGCAGGTTTTGCAGTGCATGCAGTTCTGCGCGTTGATCTGGAGGCGCGGCGCGCCGTTGCCGTCGCGCACGATCTCGTAGACGCCGGACGAGCAGTAGAGCACCTCCGGAGAATCGTATTCCGGCAGGTTGATGCGGATCGGCACGCCTTGGTTTTTCAGGCGGATATGGCAGGGCTGGTCTTCCTCGTGATGGACGCCCGAGAGGAACACCGAGGACAGGCGGTCGAAGGTGAGGACGCCGTCCGGCTTCGGATAGTTGATTTTCGGCCTTTCCGACGCCTTTTTGAGAGCCGCGTGATCCTCATGGTTCCTGAACGTCCAGGGAATCCTGCCTTTGAAAACGTAGGCATCCAGTGCGGAAAAGATCAATCCAGGCAGAAAACCGAACTGGAAGCTCGGGCGGATGTTGCGTACTTCCTTCAGTTCCTTTTTTATCCAGCTTGCTTCGACCATGCGGCTGTAAGACAGGCATTCCCCGCCCTGGGGGTCTCCCGCTCCGAACATTTCGGCGAGAGCTTCGGCGGCGAGCATGCCGGACTTCATCGCCGTATGGGTCCCCTTGATCTTCGGCATGTTCAGGAATCCCGCCGTGTCGCCGACCAGAAGCCCGCCCGGGAAGGCCAGCTTCGGGAGGGATTGCAAGCCGCCCTCGGAAAGGGTGCGTGCGCCATAAGCGACGCGCCTCCCGCCTTCCAGATATTTTCTCACCGCCGGATGCAGCTTGATCCGCTGCATCTCGTCGAAGGGCGAAAGGTGCGGGTTTTTGTAGTCAAGCCCGACGACGAACCCGACCGAAACGAGATTTTTTTCAAAGTGATACATCCACGAGCCGCCGTACGTCTCCATGTCCATCGGCCAGCCGATGGTGTGCATGACAAGCCCGGCCTTGTGCTTTTCCGGCGGAATTTCCCACAGTTCCTTGATGCCGAGTCCGTAGGTTTGCGGGTCGCAGTCTTTTCTCAGATTGAATTTCTTAAACAGGATGCCGGTGAGGGAGCCTCTGCACCCTTCGGCGAAGACGGTTTGTTTGGCGTGCAGTTCGATGCCGGGCTGCCATGCGGCGGTTTTCTCCCCCTGTTTGTCGAGTCCCATATCGCCGGTGGCGACTCCCTTGACGGAGCCGTCGGCGTGCGTGAGAAGTTCGGCAGCGGCGAACCCCGCATAGATTTCCACGCCGAGGCTCTCCGCCTGCTGCGCGAGCCATTTTGCGAAAAGACCGAGGCTGAAGACATAGTTCCCCTTGTTGTGCATGGAGGGTGGGGTCGGCAGGCGGAGGGCGAATTTTTTCAGCAGGAAATAGAAACGATCCTCCGTCACGGGGACGGTCAGGGGCGCGTCCTTTTCTTTCCAGTCGGGGATCAGCTCGTCCAGAGCGCGCGGCTCGAATATGCCGCTGGAGAGGATATGTGCGCCGACCTCGGAGCCTTTTTCGATCACGCAGACGGAAAGCTCCGGCTTCAGTTGTTTCAGGCGGATGGCGGTCGAAAGTCCGGCAGGTCCCGCCCCCACGATCACCACGTCGTAGGGCATGATTTCCCGCTTGCCTTGTTCTTCCGTGCTCATTTTTTCCGCGCTTTCCTTCGTTTCCGAACCGGTGTAGAAGTAGAGGATAACAGGATCATTTGAAGGAAGTCCATGGAAGCAAGGCTGAATCCGGCGCAGTTCCTCCAATGGTACGCTGACATCGGCGTGGATGAGGCGATTGGAGAGATTTCGCCTGACCGGATGCAGCCCCAGAATCACATTCCGGAAAAGGCTGCGTCACTTTCTGCCCCCTACGGAGCGCCACCGCCTGTCAGGGGCACTGTCGAGTCCTTGAAAGAAGCGGTGCTTCTGGCATCAAAAGCGCAGACTCTCGAAGAACTCAAAGCGGCGATGGAAAATTTTCAGGGGCTGGCATTGCTGAAACGCACTGCCACACAGATCGTTTTTTCCGATGGCGCGCCTGCGGCCAAAGTGATGCTGGTGGGGGAGGCTCCTGGCGCGGAGGAAGACCTGGCAGGACGTCCTTTCGCGGGCGCACACGGGGAACTGCTGGACAAGATGCTGACCGCGATAGGGTTGATCCGCGCCAGCGATGTTTACATCACCACCGTCGTCAACTGGCGACCCCCCGGCAATCGCGCCCTGTCGGAGGCAGAAGTCGCCCTGAGCAGACCGTTCGTGCAGCGTCACATCGAGCTGGTCAATCCGGAGGTTCTCGTTTGCGTGGGCGGCGGCGCGGCCAAGGCGCTCCTGCTGACCAGCCAGAGCATCCTGCGCCTCCGGGGCAAATGGATGGATTATTCGTCGGAGGGGCTGAAGCGAACGATCCCCGCGCTGGCGATGCTGACCCCGGCCTACCTGATGGAGGCCCCCGCGCAGAAAAAACTGGCTTGGGCGGATCTGCTCATGCTGAAGGAAAAGCTGACAGAACTGGGCGTTCTTTGAGATATCAAGTCCTGCAATCTTCCGGGTTGGATTTTTGCGGAATAAGGGTGGCTTTTCTTATGGTATTACCCCCCTGAATTTCCGAAGAAGAATCAGGAACACGACGCCCGGGAATAATTCCCGTTCCGTTGCTCCATGAATCCCATCCTCACTTCATGCTTTCACCTGCTCAAGCGATTCTCGCAGGTTTTTATAGGCGGGTCCGTGATTTTTATGTTATAACCCGGACATTCTGCAGATGACCGGGGTAACGGGCGTTATTCCGTGCGTGTTTGCGGACTTTGCGGCGGCTGTAGCTCAGTGGTAGAGCGCCTGGTTGTGGTCCAGGATGTCGTGGGTTCGATCCCCATCAGTCGCCCCATTTTTCCCTTCACTAACATTCATTCACATTCGCAGACGTTCAAAAAGCCATTGTAAAACAAGGGCTTTCTGTTTTCCTGTGTTCATGCTAGGATTTCTTCATTCACCCACAGCCGCAAATTTTGGGGATATAAATGGGATACTTTTTGAAATGTACATAATCATGTATCCCCAAAAATCTAGGAGGGAATCGCCATGTTGACCAATACGCGTGGAGATATAATCATAAAAAAATCGGAAAAAACGCCGAGAATGCTTGACGAGGTTTTTCTGTGTGATATATTGCCCACGCTCTAAAGGGTGGACTGGTGGTAGACGGTCTTGGTCTAGACGCAGTCCGGTTTTAACCGATGCTTTCACGGGAAAAGTGAAAGCGGGCTGACAAAAGTCAGGAGCCTGTCGCGTATGTTCCAAAACGCCGACGGGTTTTGTTTTTCTCTGATCCATCCTCGCAGGCAAAAGAGTTCAGGCGTGTTCCGTGTACGGGGCATGCATGCGGGATTGTTGAATAGTTGCAGAAAAAGAAGAAGGGTTATCGATGCCAACCTATAACCAGCTTATACGCAAGGGCCGCACGCAGCAGGTCAGCAAGAAGAAGAACGCCGATCTGGAGGGGAACCCCCAGAAGCGCGGCGTCTGCACGCGCGTTTACACCACGACTCCGAAAAAGCCGAACTCGGCGCTGCGCAAGGTCGCGCGTATCCGCATGACGAATGGTCGCGAGGCGACATGCTACATCCCGGGCATCGGCCATAACCTGCAGGAACACTCCGTCGTTCTTGTGCGGGGCGGCCGCGTGAAGGACTTGCCGGGCGTCCGTTATAAAGTCATCCGGGGCGCTCTCGATACGCAGGGCGTCGACAAGCGCAAACAGTCTCGCTCCCGTTACGGCGCGAAGAGACCGAAGTAAGAGGGTTTTGAAAAAATGTCACGTCGTCACGCAGCGAAAAAACGCGAGATCCTGCCCGATCCCAGGTTCGGCAATCTGATTCTGGCGAAGTTCATGAACTGCATCATGGAATCCGGCAAGAAGTCTGTGGCCGAGGGAATCGTTTACGGCGCACTGGAGATCGTCGCTTCCAAGACCAAGATGGATCCGATCGTATTTTTCCAGGAAGCGCTCGACAAGCTGAAGCCCGCGGTCGAGGTCAAGTCCCGCCGCGTCGGCGGCGCGACTTATCAGGTTCCCGTGGAGGTGCGCCCGGTGCGCGCGCAGGCCGTGGCGATGCGCTGGCTGAAGGAAGCGGCCGAGAAACGCTCCGAGAAGACGATGGAGCAGAAACTCGCCGGGGAGCTGATGGACGCGCACAACGACCGCGGCACGGCGGTCAAGAAACGCGAAGAAACGCACAAGATGGCGGAAGCGAACAAGGCGTTCGCCCATTTCCGCTGGTAAGACTGAGAAGGTACAGGACAACATGGCTGACGTTAGAAAAATCCCGCTGGATCATTACCGCAATATCGGCATCATGGCGCACATCGACGCCGGCAAGACGACGACGACCGAGCGCATCCTGTATTACACCGGAAAGTCGCACAAGATCGGCGAAGTGCATGACGGCGCGGCGACCATGGACTGGATGGAGCAGGAGCAGGAGCGCGGGATCACCATCACGTCCGCTGCGACGACCTGTTACTGGAAAGACCATCGCATCAACATCATCGACACCCCCGGCCACGTCGATTTCACCATCGAAGTAGAGCGCTCCCTGCGCGTCCTTGACGGTGCGGTGACGGTGTTCGACTCCGTCGCGGGAGTCGAGCCGCAATCCGAAACCGTCTGGCGGCAGGCCGACAAGTACCACGTTCCGCGCATCTGCTTCATCAATAAAATGGACCGCATCGGTGCGAATTTCTACCGCACCGTGGACATGATCGTCGACCGGCTGGGCGCGGTTCCTCTGGTCACGCAGCTGCCGATCGGCACGGAATCCGAACATATCGGCCTCGTCGACCTCCTGAAAATGAAGGCCATCGTCTGGAAGGACGAGGCGCTCGGCGCCGAATTCAACGAAATGGACATCCCCCCGGGGATGCTGGAAAAGGCCAGGGAATACCGCGCCAAGATGATCGAGCTTGCGGTTGACATGGACGACAAGGCGCTGGCCGACTATCTGGAAGGCAAGGAGCCGGATGTCGCGACTCTCAAGAAATGCATCCGCAAGGGCACTATCACCTATAAATTCGTGCCGATCCTGTGCGGCGCGGCGTTCAAGAACAAGGGCGTCCAGACTCTTCTGGACGCGGTTGTCGATTATCTGCCGTCCCCCATCGACATCGGCCCCGTCAAGGGCACCAATCCGGATACGGATGAGGAAATTACGCGCAAGCCGGATGCGGGCGAGCCTTTCTCCGGCCTTGGCTTCAAGATCATGAACGACCCGTTCGTCGGATCCCTGACTTTCGTCCGCATTTATTCAGGAACTCTGGAGAGCGGCTCGTACGTCATCAACTCCAACAAGGACAAGAAGGAGCGCGTTGGCCGGATGCTGCTGATGCATGCCAACAACCGCGAGGAACTCAAGACCGCCTCCGCGGGAGATATCGTCGCGCTGGTGGGCATGAAGGACACCACGACGGGAGAGACTCTCTGCGATCCGGACAAGCCCATCGTCCTGGAGAGGATGGAATTCCCCGAGCCGGTCATCATGATCGCGGTCGAGCCGAAGACCAAGGCCGACCAGGAAAAAATGGGCATCGCCCTGCAGCGCCTCGCCGCCGAGGACCCCTCCTTCCGCGTGGCGGTCGATCACGAAAGCGGCCAGACCATCATCAAGGGGATGGGCGAGCTGCACCTCGACATCATCGTCGACCGGATGAAACGCGAATTCAAGGTGGAAGCGAACATCGGCGCGCCGCAGGTGGCGTACCGCGAAACCATCACCAGGACGGGCGAAATCGACTACGTCCACAAGAAGCAGACCGGCGGTTCCGGCCAGTACGCCCGCGTGATCATCCGTTTCGAGCCGGGCGAAGTCGGTTCCGGATTCATTTTCGAGGAGGACATCACCGGCGGCTCCGTGCCCAAGGAATTCATCCCCGGCGTGGAAAAGGGCATGACGGCCCAGAAAGAGACCGGCGTCGTCGCCGGGGTTCCCCTGCATTGATTTCAAGGCCACCCTGTACGACGGCGCCTACCACGACGTGGACTCGTCCGCGCTCGCGTTCGAAATCGCCGCCCGCGCCGCTTTCCGCGAGGGCATTCCGAAGTGCAAGCCCGTTCTGCTGGAACCCGTCATGGCGGTCGAGGTCGTCACTCCCGAGGACTACATGGGGGACGTGATCGGCGATCTGAACAGCCGCCGGGGACAGGTTGACAGCATGGACAGCCGGGGCAATGCCCGCGTCATCACGGCGATGGTGCCTCTGGCCAACATGTTCGGCTACATCAACACTCTTCGCTCCATGAGCCAGGGTCGCGCGCAATACAGCATGGAATTCCACCATTACAGCCAGGTGCCGCAGGCTATCGCCGATGAGGTGAAGGCGAAAATGGCCTGAACGGAGACGGACGGAAACAGGATTTTTTTAACCTAACTAACTAAAAGAAGGAAACAAGGAAATGGCAAAAGGCAAGTTTGAAAGAAATAAACCCCACGTCAACATCGGCACCATCGGGCACGTCGATCACGGCAAGACCAGCCTGACGGCGGCGATCACCAAGATCCTCGCCGAAAACGCGGGTTCCGGCAAGGCGACGTACACGTCGTACGACCAGATCGACAAGACGCCGGAAGAGCGCGCGCGCGGGATCACGATCTCCACGGCGCATGTCGAGTATGAGACGAACGCGCGCCACTACGCGCACGTCGACTGCCCCGGCCACGCCGACTATGTGAAGAACATGATTACCGGCGCCGCCCAGATGGATGGCGCGATCCTCGTCGTTTCCGCAGCCGATGGCCCGATGCCGCAGACGCGGGAGCATATCCTGCTCGCCCGCCAGGTCGGCGTTCCCTCCATGGTCGTGTTCCTGAACAAGGCGAACATGGTCGACGACGCGGAACTGCTCGATCTCGTCGAGATGGAAGTGCGCGAACTGCTCACCAAATATAAATTCCCCGGAGACAAGATCCCCTTTATCAAGGGATCCGCTCTGGCGGCTCTTGAAGGGCGCGACGACGCCATCGGCAAGAACGCGATCCTCGAACTGATGAAAGCCGTCGACGACTACATCCCGACGCCCGTCCGCGTCAAGGACAAGCCGTTCCTGATGCCCGTTGAAGACGTGTTCTCCATCTCCGGCCGCGGTACGGTCGTCACGGGGCGCGTCGAACAGGGCGTCATCAAGGTCGGCGAGGAAGTCGAGATCGTCGGCATCCGCCCGACCGTCAAGACGGTCGTCACCGGCGTCGAGATGTTTCGCAAGCTGCTCGATCAGGGCGAGGCCGGCGACAACATCGGCGCGCTGCTGCGCGGCACGAAACGCGAGGAAATCGAGCGCGGCCAGGTTCTGGCCGCTCCCGGCTCCATCAAGCCGCACACCAAGTTCAAGGCCGAAGCCTATGTCCTGACCAAGGACGAAGGCGGCCGCCATACGCCGTTCTTCACCAATTACCGTCCGCAGTTCTACTTCCGCACGACGGACGTGACGGGCGTCGTTCAATTGCCTGCGGG